>NZ_JAFEJP010000005.1:0-157031 GCF_018555355.1 Bifidobacterium sp. SO4 | reverse complement strand
CTGCCGCTTCGTCGCCATGCTGATCCTGTCTTCCATACGACAAGCCAAACAGACCAACCCGGTTTCGCGCTCACTCCAGGTGAGGCACCACTACCCATTTCGCGCTCAAAAAACGTGAGGCACGTCGTACTGACTCGACAAATACATTAGAGGTTTTAGAATATGAGAATGCTGAAGGAATGGCAGCGGGGTCGCCCCTACATGCTTCGCATAGGATAGAATGGAACGTTTGTGAAGAACCTAGTCAAGAGCCTCCAGGAGAGGTACCGCTACGCACTGATCGTGTTCCGGGAGCTGGTGAAGACCAACTTCCAGCTGCGCTACCAAGGCTCCTTCCTTGGCGTGCTGTGGTCGGTGCTGCAGCCGCTGATGTTGTTCGCCGTCATGTACGTGGTGTTCGTGAAGTTCCTGAAGTTCTCCGATGGCACGCCGACGTTCCCGATTTCCCTGTTGTGCGGTACCTGCCTGTGGCAGTTCTTCTCCGAGTCGACGAGCATGGGCATGCGGGCTATCGTCGATCGCGGTGATTTGCTGCGCAAGATTCACTTCCCGAACTACATCATCGTTGCGTCCACCACGATGGGCTCGATGATTTCGCTGGCAATCAACCTGTGCGTGGTGATTCTGTTCGGCACGTTCGCGCACGCCCACTACACCTGGCGCGTGCTGCTGGTCATCCCGAGCATCGTCCAGCTGTACGCGATCTCGCTCGGCGTGGCGCTGCTGCTCGGGTCGCTCTACGTGTACTTCCGCGACATCGGGCATATCTGGGAAGTGCTGCTGCAGGCGATGTTCTATGCGACGCCTATCATCTATCCGATCTCGATGGTCGCCGACAAGGGCTATGGTTGGGCGGCCAACATCCTCATGCTGGTCCCGACCACACAGACCATCATGGACATCCGTCACAACCTGCTCTCGCCCGAGTACGTGCCAACGGTCTGGTCGATGGTCGATAATCCGCTGCTGTGCCTGCTGCCGTATGTGCTGTCTGTGATCGTGCTGTGGCTTGGTATCCACGTGTTCCGCAAGTACAGCGCGAAGTTCGCGGAGGTGCTGTGATATGGGTGGTTCCATGATGAGTGCGAAAAGTGAGGCGAACGTGACCGACACCAATATGACCGAAGTCGACAAGACGAATGACGCCCGTCCGGTCGTGCTCAAGGTCGAGCACGTCGCCAAGTCGTTCCGTCTGCCCACCGAACAGGCCACGGGACTCAAAATGGCGTTCCTCAACTGGACACGCGGCATCAAGGGCTACACCGAGCAAAAGGTGCTGCGCGACATCAATTTCGAGGTTCGTCAGGGCGACTTCTTCGGCATCGTCGGACGCAACGGATCCGGCAAATCCACGTTGCTCAAGATCATCTCGCAGATCTACGTGCCCGAGAAGGGCCGCGTGACCGTCAAAGGCAAGCTGGTGCCGTTCATCGAGCTCGGTGTGGGATTCAACCCGGAGTTGACCGGTCGTGAGAACGTGTACCTGAACGGCGCGCTGCTCGGTTTCAGTCGTGAGGAAATCGACGCGATGTACGACGACATTGTCGACTTCGCGGAGCTCGGCGACTTCATGGATCAGAAGCTCAAGAACTACTCGTCCGGTATGCAGGTGCGTCTCGCGTTCTCGGTCGCAATCAAGGCGCAGGGCGATATTCTGGTGCTCGATGAGGTGCTCGCCGTCGGCGACGAGGCGTTCCAGCGCAAATGCGACAACTTCTTCGCCGACATCAAGAAGGACCCGACCAAAACGGTCATCCTGGTGACGCACTCGATGGACGCGGTGAAGAAGTACTGCAACAAGGCGATTCTCGTCAAGGACGGCGAAATCATCGTCAGCGGCAACAAGAACGATGTGGCGGACCGATACACGCTGGAGAACCTCAAGGCCAAGAAGGTGGTGGAGGTCAAGAAGGACGAGCCGGTGTCCGAGTATCCTACCGGATTGAGCGCACGTGTCCCCGTGCTGAACGTGCGTCCCGTGGGCGATCCCACCAGCAAAATCGACGATGACTTCCTCTTCGATGTCGAATACGAGTTCGACGAGCCCGGCACGCCGTTCTACATGGCGGTCTCCATGCATGACACCAGACGCGGCGGTGTCTCCTTTGCCGAGAACTTCGACCTGTTTGAGTACGGACGTCATAAGGTGCGCTTTGCTGTGCCCATGCATCTGTTCGATAATGGGCAGTTCCGCATCATCGCTTCGTTGCATACCTATGAAAAAGCACATCCTGAGCGGGTGGAGATGATTGGGTTCAGCAACGACGACAATTCCTGTGATTTCGTGGTCAACGACCCGAAGGGTGCCGATAACTTCGCGCTCATCAACAACTACTCCATGGCCTTCATGCCCATCGAAGGCGCTAAAGCCGTCTCCCGATTCCACAAGGACGATTCACAGGCATAAGCCGAAATGGGCGGATACGTTATGAATGCTGATTTCGTGATTAAAACGCTGTGCCGCGGCGACGGCAAGGGATATGTACTGATTCGGAGTGCTGTCCCGGCTGTATCGCTTCGCGCTTCGGCAGAGGCTGAGGGACGGGTTACAGTGCCCTGCCAGCTGTACCCGCTGTCAATGCCGGGCGAGGATTATGCGGCGGCCGTACGTGCCAACGGAGGGGATCCTGCAGCCGATGAATTACCGTACGTTTTCGTAGTCGTGCTTCCGCTGCTTGACGGCGCCGATTTGTTCGTCAATGTATACGACATCGGCACCGGGAAGGCGGCATTCTCCTTCACGTTCAAACCATTAGAGACGAAGATACGTTCCCGGCTGACATACCGTTTCCATGACCAGGATGCTTACAGAATCAGGGACATCGAGCACCGTCATTCCTCCGGACGACCTACCGTAAACGTGACCGGTATCTATCCAGTCACGCCTGAAAAGGTGTCATGGCGTATCCATGTCTCGTTCCCCTATGAAGAGGACGAACGACCGTATTCGCTCAAGGCATGCGATGCCTCGGGAAACCACATTCCGCTGGAGCCAATGGTCCTTGAGGACTGCGTGATCCCTGATCGCAGGGATAGCAACAGCCTTCTGCACGATATTACCTACGCGGTCATCATGGATGCCGCCATCGATATGCTCTGCATATGGGCTGAACAGTCTGTCTGTGAAGGCGATGCTGCCGACTATCGTGAAGGTAACTTCGATGAGGTGCTGCCGTTCAGATACCATCAGTTGGTGAATCATGCTCTGGACGAAACGAAGAACGTCATGCATGACCAAGGATACGGATCCTGGCTGGATTATCACCGATCGACCGATGCGGACGTCAAACGACAGCGTGCATTGTGCTCCGGTTGGGAATTACGCCCTTTGATCAGCATCCTTGTGGTGTTGTACGAGACTCCTGAGGAGTATCTGCATGCACTGTTGGATTCTGTCCTTGCACAGTCATATCCGCATTTCGAGCTCATTCTGGTCAACGCCGGGGATTCCACGGGCTCCATCAAGTCCGTGCTGAGCAAGTATGATGATGCACGTATCAAAAGCATCGCGGTGGTCAACAGGAGCATCGCTGAAAACACCAATGCCGGTCTGGATGTCGCGTCAGGCGATTACGTCGCGTTCGTGGATCATGACGACGTCATCGAGCCTGATGCATTATACCGATATGTTGCGCAGATTAACGCCGATCCGCAGACCGATCTGATGTACTGCGATGAGGATCAGCTTATCGATGGCGAATACCGTAATCCCGTGTTCAAGCCGCAGTACAACGCCGATATGCTGCTGTCCTCGAACTACATCTGCCATATGCTGATGGTGAGTCGTCATGCGCTTCGACAAGTGGAACTTTCGCCTGCGGATGTTTCCGGCGCCCAGGATTACGATCTGACTTTGAAAGTGGCTGAAGTCGCACGGTCCATCCACGCGATTCCATATGTGCTGTATCACTGGAGGGTCCATCAGAACTCGACCAGCGTCAATCCGGGCAGCAAACCCTATGCGGAGGGGGCTGGACTGCGGGCACTGGACCGGCATTTCCGTCGTACGGGAATCACCGCTAAGGTCCACGAGTCGGAATTGCCGTTCCGGTACCGCACCGAGTACGTCCATGACAAACCAGTCAAGGTAAGCATCGTCATTCCGACCAAGGACCACACCGACTTGCTGGGCCGTTGCCTGGAGTCCGTGTTCGCATCCTTGGACGCAAACGATGATACGTCATTGACCTACGATGTGACGCTGGTTGAGAACAACAGCACCGAGCGTCGAACCTTCGACTTTTACGAACGGATTCAACGTGAGCATGAGCAAGTCCACGTCGTCACGTGGCCGGGACAGGGGTTCAATTACTCCGCCATCTGCAACTATGGGGCATCGCACAGCGACGGCGATTTGATATTGTTCCTCAACAACGACACCCAAGTGATGAACGACGATTGGCTGCGTTCCATGAGCGGTTTCTTCGCACGTCCCGAGGTCGGTATCGTTGGAGCGAAGATGGTATACAGTGACGGGCTGGTACAGCATGGCGGTGTGTGGGTCGCCCGCGATCACGTCGGATATGTAGGCAATATGCTGTCCATGAATGACGGCGGCTATCTGGAAACCTTGCGTTACCCGATGGATTGTGCCGCAGTCACGGGAGCCTGCCAGATGATTCGTAGATCGGTATTCGACCAAATCGGCGGATTCGACGAATCCCTCGAGGTGACGCTCAACGATGTCGATTTGTGCTTGAAGGCAGGACAGGCTGGATATTTGACTGTTTTCAACCCGCAGGCGATGCTCCATCACAATGAACACGCAAGCCGTGGCCGTGATGAGTTGGATCCGGTGAAGGCGCGGCGTTCAATTGAGGAGTATTCCCGTTTCTTCCTGAAATGGAACCACAACATCAAATCCGGAAAATACATAAACCGAAATCTCGACCCATTGGATGGACATTATAAACTGGTTTATTCGTGATTATTTATCCCGAAAACCTTATACATCGTGATTGACCTATATGTGTACTGGTAAGTGGGGTCTCGTACAGGCAACAAGTTGTTTAAGGACACTTGTATCGGTTGAGTCGATTGGCGTACCGGCCGAGCATGTTTCATATGGATGGAGGGTCTATGCCATTGCGGCATAGACCCTCCATCCATATGAAAGAGAAATTAAAAACTCTGTTAAACCAGGATTGGCATGCCCCTTATTCTTGGCTCCCCTTGTCAGGGGAGCTGTCGGCGAAGCCGACTGAGGGGTAGTCTGGTGGGATTCATGTCAATTTTGGTTTAACAGAGCTAATTAAAAACTCTAACTTAAATCATTTGATGAATCACTCGGCGGCGGAACCCTGCCAAGCGATGTTCTCCTGATGCCAGCCGGCCTTGCCGACGTTGTTGTACTCGTCCTTGCTGGTGGTGTACACGTGCTCGCCGGAGTTCGGGTTGTACAGACGGTAGACGTCCACGGTGCCCTTGGAGTCGGCGTACCAGGCCGGATCCTTGGCGGATTCGTCCTTCCAGCCGGCCTTGACCAGGTCATTGTGTTCCTTCTTGCTCACGGTCCAGTTGTGGGTGCCGTTGTTCGGGTTGTACTCACGGTAGACGGGCTTGATGTCCGGGTTCTTGGCATCGGCCTTGGCGGACTGGAAGGCAACGCCTTCATAGTTCCAACCCTGACGCACCAGAGAGGCGATCTCATCGGCGCTGGTGGTGTAGTGGTGCAGGCCGGAGTTCGGGTTGTACGCACGGTAAACCGGCACGGTCTTGCTGTTCGGATCGGACACGACGGAAGCCTCGGGCTGGCCGAACTCGATGTTGGTGAGCTTGCCATCGGCGGCCACGGTCACCTTGGCGCTGTAGGCCTTGGCGAGGTTCAGACGCTGGTAGCCTTCGGAGGAGGCATCCAGCGGGTAGCCGGAGTCGATTTCGGAAGCGGCGAGCACCTGACGACGCTGGTCGGCGGTCAGGGTCGGGAAGGTGGTGTACAGCAGGTTCTCGGCGCCTTCCGGCACGACCGGGTCCTGTCCGGCCTTGCCGGTCTGGGTGAAGTTGTAGGTCAGGCGGTTGGTGTACACGTCGATGGCGGACTGACGGTCGCTGACCGGCTTCTTGGAGACCGCGTCGACGAAGTTGTTGGTGTAGCCCTTGTCGGCATTGGCGCCGAGGTTGTCCACGCACTCCTGCACGGTGTCGTAGTTGTTGGCGTGCTCGCTGGCGTGCTTGTCGGCAACGCACTTGGCGGCGAGGTAGTTCTGCAGCTCGTTGTAGGCCGGAATCAGCTTCGAGGAGCGGAACTGGGCGTCGGACCAACGGGCGGTGTTGCTGGCTTCGCCGTCGATACGGCCGCCCATGATGTCGAGCGGGTAATGCACGCCCAGCACGATGCGGTTGTTGCCGGCCTCGGAGGCGCGGGTCACGATTTCAGGTCCGAGTTGGGGAACGAGGGTGGCCAGCGCGATGCCGCCGGAGTAGGCGTAGGTGGTGTGGCCGGACGGGAAGGAACCGGAGGTCAGGAAGCCATCGTAACCGGCATCGTGTTTGGTGCCGTCGGCGCTGGTCCAGACGGGGACGCGCACGATGTTCACGGACTTGTCAAGGCCAGCGGCCACGTAGCCGGCGTTCGTGCGATCCACGAACGGACGCGGATGGTTGAACGTGACCTTGGCGACGCTGGTGTCGAGGTAGTCGGACATCAGGGACACGTTGTAGCCGCTTGCAGGGTTGACGTGATCGACGACGAGCAGCGACTTGGTCAGCGGCAGGGAACCGTCGTTCAGGCCCTCGGTGAAGTATTGGCCGAGCACCGGGCCAAGGGAGTCCGGCAGGGTTTCGTCCATCCGGTAATCGGAATCGATGAGCGCGCGCTGCTGTTGCTTGGCCGGCGTGGTGGTGCCATCACCCTGATCGTCGGCCTTGGCGGCCGTGTTGTTGATGTTCTGGGTCATCGCGTCATCGTTCTTCAGAACGCTGGCGTTCTTCACCACGCCCTTGCCGAACGTGCTGGGGTCGTTCTTGTCGAACGAGTTGGACGGCTGGTAGTAGTTGTCATAGTCGGCAAGCAGATTGACCAAATCGGGCTGGGTGGCGTCCGACGGATAGGTTTCGGCGGCGTTCGCGGTCATGCCGCCGGTGGCGAGCATTGCCAGAGTGGCGATGCTCGCGGCTGTTCCCATGAACAGCTTGGACTTCATCGTATTCTTCATGTTTCCTCCCGTTCCCCTATGGAAAGGTTCCTGGGAAGCCGTGTGTCGGACATCTACCACAGACTTTCGCATGGCCTCTCGAAATGCATATGCCGATGACGTCCGAAGACGTCATCGGCATACCGGCAGTTCCCAGTTGTAGGCGACTGACACCGTCACAGGGCTCAAGTTAGAGATTGCTCATAGTCGAGAAACCAAAAATTCATGTTTACGAGACATCTCAACGTGGATGTCATTAATGATTAATCACCATCTGAAGGTAATCTTAGTAATTACTGGATGGCTGCCGGATACCGTCCAAATCGAGAACGAAGGGAGTTCTTGGATGAGAAGATTAGGCAAAATCGCTACACTGCTGGCGGCGGTCGGCATGCTGTTTACCGGCGGAGCTGTTGCCAACGCAGATGAAGGCGACATAAGCATGCCGCAGGACGCGACGCAGGCTTCGCCTAGCGTTGCTGCCGAAGCTGATATCAAGCGGTTCACTGCGGTGAAAATCACCGATGTGAAGATCGAAGACGTAGGCGCGCATTCGGCGGGTCTGAAAGTCGGTTACACCGTTGATCCGTCATACAAGGATCAGATCAAGTCAATCTGCCCCATTGCATATCTATGGGACTATAGCTCCATCACATGGAACAACCCCAAGAACGTGCCTTTCAATGGTGCCTCCTCGGGATTCGGATGGTCCGGCAAGTGCGAAGGCATCAGCGACCCGGATGTTACACAGGCCGACTATGAGCGTCTGTTCGGCGAACATACCACCAACATTCCGCTCGATAATGGAGTCGATGGGGTCAGTTTCGATGTCACCGGTCATAGCTGGACCCGTTTCTATCCTGATGCCTGGGACACTGAGAAGCGTCCTACCAGCGGAACGTTCAGCATGACGCTGCTGGGACTCGAACCCAATCATTTCTATGGTAATCGCAATATCCAGCATCCCACCAGTGAAGCAGTGGATAACCTTGTTGATTGGGCTTATGACAATCCAGGTCAATCCGGGAAGACGACCGCCGTTGATATGCACGGATTGACCGTCGGCGCCTATGTGGAGTATACGGACGGCACGAATAACGTCGATTCCATGCGGGACTACGGCAATGTGGGTCCGGGCTCAATCGCTGTGGAGATTCCCGGCTTCACGACCACGGCTGAGCCGAAGGCTCCGGGCGAGGTGGACGTGCTTGGTTCCTCAAAGAACGACGTGACCCCACAGTCCGGTAACGCGAAGCAGGATTCCGTATACCGCCTGTACGTCAAGAACTTGTCCGAGGTCTGCAAGGCGCAGCTTGACGCGAACGCATCTGATCCGTGCATCTGGTATGGCTACATCTATTCCACGCCCACCGCATTGATTGATCCGTCCGGCGCTCCATACCTTGAGGTCCTGAAGGATGAGAAGGCCACTGATTCGGCCAAGCAGTACTACGTCGACGTCTACATCCCCAAGACCGTGGCCAACGGCGATCACAAGATCGCACTGACCGATAGTGAGGGCAAGCTGCAGGGGTGGACACCCGTGACCGTGGGCGAGGCCAGCCCGGCCGAGCAGACCGCCGAGAAGCTGTACGACGAATGGGGTGATCCGATCGTGGACACGACCCTGCAAGCAGGCCGCGGCGAACTGACCGACCCGAAGAGCTACACCGAGGACTCCCTCAAGGCATACAAGACCGCGTTCGCCGCGTTCGCCAAGAAGGTCAGTGGTGTGCAGAAGGACGCCCTGAACTCCACGGACAAGGCCGCGGGCGTCGCGTTGCTCGCCAAGCAGGAGAACCTCAACGACCTGTACAACGAACTGCACAACGCGCACGAGAAGCTGGTGAAGTACGTGACTGTGTATCGCTTGTTCAATCCGTATGAACGACGTGCCGGATCCCACCATTACACGGCCAGTGAGCAAGAGCGTCAGAACCTCATAGCTGCAGGTTGGCGCGATGAAGGCAAGGCCTTTGTGACTACTTCGAAGGGCGAACCTGTTTATCGTGCCTATAACCCGCACGATGGCTCTCATTTCTACACCCTGGACAAGGATGAATTCAATAATGCCGTGAATGATGGCTGGCATGACGAAGGTATTGGCTTCTACGCTTCCAATGATGCCAAGGTTCTGCTGTACCGTTTGTACAATCCGCACAGCGGTGAGCACTTCTACACCACTGATAAGCAAGAGGCGGATAATGATGTCAAGGCCGGATGGCGTGACGAAGGAACCGCTTGGAATGTCATTGAATAAATGACCAGTAAGTGCTGAGATGCCGAGGGGGATAAGAATTTAAATTCTTATCCCCCTCGGCATCTCAGCACTTATACATGAGCAATTTTGAAGTGGCCATTGTATTGATCAAGATTCCTATTAAGATATCGTCCTCGGTCAAGCAATAGCTTTTTGCTCCATCGGGCATAAAATCTCATCTGCTCATCGATGGCTCGCGCGGCTTTATCAGGATTTTGCTCATCATGGCCGCGGCTACTGTATTCATTGTGATACAGCAGTGCATCAGGATTAAATACTGTGAGATATCCCGCTTCGTTATTCTTCAGGCAGAGATCAACGTCGTTAAGCACTACGTCAAGGCTTTCATCAAAGCCATGAATAAGATCGAACACAGACCGACGAATCATTTGGCAAGCGCCGGTAATGGCCGCGCAATCAAACGGATGCTGCAGCGTCTCCATATAACCGAGCTCATCAGCGGCACAACGTTGATTGATGTAATCGCAACCGCCTGGAGATACCCAGACACCGCCATGCTGCACCAAGCCATCTTTATAGAGCAGCTTTGCGCCTACGATTCCCACCTCAGGACGCACGAAAAACCCCACCATCGAATTCAGCCAGTGAGGTGCGATGACTTCGGTATCGTTATTCAGGAACAACAGAATATCTCCCGATGCATGCTGAGCACCGTAATTGCATATCGCCGAATAGTTGAAACCTACTCCTGGCCAACGTACCACATGGAGATTGTCGTGGGACTGTTCCAAATTATCGTAGTACGCGAAAGTTTCAGGTTCCGTACTGTTGTTCTCTGCAATGATTATCTCGTAATTACCGTATTCGGTTTTTTCGAACACCGATTGCAGACAGACGGACAACAGGTCAATATGATCCTTAGTGGGAATAATGATACTGACCTTGGGGGTTTTCTCAAATGCATATTGTGGACGATAGCGGAACATATACTCCAGAATCTCAACCTTGGCCGGAATCGCCATTCGATTAAAATGCTGTTGCAATGCAATACGCCCAGCTTCGACGGCATAAGGTTTACTACCGGCATTTTTACTGGTAGATCCTTCATGCTCACGCCAGTGATATAGCATATGCGGCACATTATGAATGGCGCGCGCATGCTCGGAGCATTTTAAAGTCAGGTCGTAATCCTGTGCGCCGGATACATCTGAGGGAGACAATTCGACCTGGTCGAGTACGGTGCGACTGATCATTAGCATATGGGTGATGTAATTGTACGAATACAGCAGATCGCGATTGAACGCCGGCTTGAAGACAGGCCATTCATAACGGCCGTTTTCGTTGATCTTGTCCTCGTCGCAATACAGCATGTCCGCATCTGGATGATTGCGGATTTCGGAAACGTATCGGTATAACGTGTCCGGCTCGATGACATCATCGTGATCCACAAAAGCGATATAGTCTCCGTGACTGTGTGCGATGCCGAGATTGGTATTTTCCGGAATGCTCTTGTTAGGCGCCGCGATGACGGTAATGCGGGGGTCAGCGATGCCGTCAAGGATGGAATCAACTTCTGGATATGTTCCACTTACGTTCACCAGAATAAGTTCGAAGTGCTCATAAGATTGCGACAAAATTGAGTGAAGTAGCTCCTGCAGATATTGCGCCGGCGTGCGGAACACCACGCACACGATACTGATGAGAGGGGTGTCCTCCCATTGATTGATGACAGTGCGTTGATCGCACACATCGAGCGAAGTAGCCCGTTGCTGACGGAACCATGCGTCATAGCCTGAATCCAGGGATGCATGGCAAAGTTCGGTGCCACAATCATTGAAAATCCGATCAGACATCGGGGGCAGCAGACAGACAAAAGCGCCATCATACTTATTGTCGGATGCCTGCGCATACAGACAGACGGTTCCCCGATAGGCTCCGATTGGCACGGAAAAAGTCAGGCGACGTACTGTGACTTGTCGATCCTTAGAAGATGGGATGGCAGCATCCTCAAGCACCAGCGGATTGCAGTCCAATCGGTTTCCTGCATCATCGATGGCGACAACCTGATATCGTACATTCGGGCGATAAGGCAGCGAAATGCCCAGTCGCACAATGCGTCCACCTTTGCCATCAGCATAGATACCTGTTACTTCGGCACGGCCGTTGGCGGAACGCAGTCGCTTATCGATATCGCGAATGCGGTATGCATCGTTTGCATGCATGTGATAGGCCAAACGCGACCGAACTTTAGATGACAGAGCACTCATTGTATAGGAGTACAGAGCATGCTCTGGCTGTTGGGACGTGGCAATATGCAATGTGAGATGTGTCTTATCCAACAGCGGGAACACTAACACGGCCCGCCGTTCTGGGGCTTCGCTCCACATGCCTTCCACCGCATCCGGCCAATACAATGAGCACGGGATTATTCCGTCGTTTGCAGGAATACTGGCGAATGCTTGGTACAGTCCTTCCTCGCCGAAAGGAACGCCACTGACTGCCAGTTCTAGATAGCCGCTGCCATCGCCGCGACAAAATCGAATGGGGTGTACCGTGATCAACGACTTCTCCTATTCAGCAGAATCTTCTCATCTGCGACTTGTTGCAGATGCCTGCCATAATTGGACTTTCCATAGGCCTTCGCCGCTTCGAGCAAAGCAACCTTGTCAATCCATCCATGTTCGTAGGCGATTTCCTCAGGAACTGAAATCGGCAGACTCTGCGAGCGCTCGACTGAACGGACGAACTCGGCCGCTTCATACAACGACTCCATGGTCCCTGTATCCAGCCAGGCGTATCCACGGCCCAGCGTGGTGACCCGCAGTGTGCCATCTTCGAGATACATGCGGTTCAAATCGGTGATTTCCAGTTCGCCTCGCGCGGACGGGCGAACCTGCTTAGCGAAGTCGACCACGCGATTGTCGTAGAAATACAGGCCGGTGACCGCATAATTCGTCTTGGGCTGCGCGGGTTTCTCCTCGATGGAGACCGCCCTGCCCTGTTCATCGAATTCGATGACGCCGAATCGTTCAGGATCATCTACATAGTAGCCAAACACGCTGGATTCACCTTGTTCTGCGAACCGTACGGCTTCCTTGAGCTGTTTGGATAAGCCATTGCCATAAAAGATGTTGTCGCCCAAAACCAGCGCGCAGGAGTCGCCAACGATGAATTCCTCACCCAATAGGAATGCCTGGGCCAAGCCATCCGGGGAAGGTTGCACCTTATAGCTCAGATTCAGACCGAACCGCGACCCATCGCCAAGAAGGCGCTCGAAGTTCGGCAGATCATGGGGCGTGGAGATGATAAGAATGTCACGGATACCGGCCAACATCAGTGTGGACAGCGGGTAATAAATCATCGGTTTGTCGTACACGGGAAGCAGCTGCTTGGACGTCACGGAAGTCAGCGGATACAATCTCGTTCCCGACCCACCGGCTAGGATAATGCCTTTCATGCGTTCCTTCCTGCCTGAGAGCATGCCAATGTCTAAACTAATAGGCAATAGTACAAGCCGCGCCAAGCAAAGAGGATGCATGCCCGTCTTTTCCGCCATAATCCCCGCATACAACAACAGCAGGTATCTGCCTGAGTGCGTGCGCAGCATCACCGCACAGTCATTCACGGATTTGGAAGTCATCATCGTCGATGACGCCAGCACCGACGATACGTATGCCACCATGCAGAAATTGGCCGAAGAGGATCCTCGCGTCATTGCGCTGCGGCACGACCGCAACTCCGGCACACTGGCTGCTCGCCGTACCGGCGTGGAAGCTTCACGTGGCGACTATGTACTCTTGGTCGATCAGGATGACGAACTGGCCCCCGATACCCTCCGGCGTCTATACGATTACGCAACGGGCCATCCGGCTGACATCTATCATTACGGCGTTCGCGTGGCTGCCGCCACCGATGCCGCTCGGGAAGCGGCTCGCGGCATGACCGGCTTTCTGACACCCACGCCTCGTGCGTTGCATGGTGATTCGATTCTCGCTACGCAATTCGTCCAAGAGCATGGCTTCGATTGGCATGTGCACCATAAGATGTTCCGAGGCGAACTGGCGCGACGTGCCTACGCTATGGCAGCGGATACCCGACTGCTGCTTTCTGACGATCTGTACATGTGCTTCATTCTCGATTCGCTGGCCCAGACATACGAGGCAATCCCTGATTCGCCTTGGTATATCTACCATCTGGGGCGTGGCGAGACTCTAGGAACACAGCTTACGCTTGATGCGTTTTCCGTACTCGCCGAACGTGATGCCAAAGCGCTTGGTCTTATCAAGGATTTCGTAGACGCTCATCGTGCAACGATTTCCCGTGATGACTGGAGTGCACGAATCAGCGACGTAAGGGACCGTCTTATTGAGCATACGATGAACGAATGGCAGGATAACCTTCCTGAGCTCGCTAAAGATGAGGGTCTGAGGAAAGCTCTGCAATACTGGTCGGCGGATACGATATGCGGCGAGCTGTATCGGTACGTGCGAGATTACGCATATGCATTTCTGGTTTCAGAGGACAGAACTGGCGCTAAGGCGCAGTGGGACGAGCAACAAGCCCTACGATACCTTGCATGGGCAGAATCTATCGAGCAGCAGGATAAAGGCTCTGCCGATAACGCCCATTATCTCGGCTTGAAATCGATAGCATGGCAGCATCTCCTGGATTCAGGCCTAATCACGCATCCGGAAGATACCGTCAAACGTTCTCTTGGTCGGCGCATTCTGTCTCGGTTACATGCCCTCGTGCAATAAATATCGCCACACCGATACGCACCGTTCCGGAAACACAAGGCTTTCCGGCGCTTTCGATACACTGTCCGCAACTACCCAGGAATTGAGGAATCATGCCTAAGATCTCAGTCATCATCGCGGCTTATAACGTGGAACCGTATATCCAGTCCTGTCTTGACAGTGTGCGGGCCCAGACCCTTCAGGACATCGACATCGTGGTGGTGGATGATGCCAGCACCGATGGGACGCCGGCAATCCTAGCCCAAGCCGCCAAGAAGGATAGCCGAATCCGCATTATCACGCATCAGGAAAATAGCGGACTGCACTTGGCCCGTAAAACCGGGGTCGCCGCGGCGCAGGGTGATTATGCGTTCTTCCTGGACGGTGATGACGATCTGGAACCCACTATGTGCGAGGAGCTGTACGCTAATCTCGCCGCTGATTCCACCGACATTCTTCATTTCGGGCTGACTGTTATCGGAGAAAATGGTATTCTTGATGACGAGTGCCAAGCCTTCGAGCGGTTCAACAATGCCCCAACCACGGATAGCCAATATGGCAACATTATCCAGAATATTTACAGCGAAACCCGCGGATACCAGGTCGACTGGCGCGTTACCCAGCGTGTATACCGAACCGCTTTGCTCAAGCGCGCATTCGACCAGATGACCAGCACCCGGTTGGAGCGGGCGGAGGATGGTTATGAATGCTTCGTGATTTCAGCTCTGGCCTCCTCGTATCGCAGCGCCAAGCAATGCCGGGGATACCGTTACCACTATGGCCGTGGCGTGACCGGAACCAACGCCATTACTGTCGAAAAGTTCGCGCGATTCTGTGAGCAATTCAAGGCATGCTTTACCGCTACCGAAGAGTTCGTGGCCGTGCATCCGGAACTGAAACTCACCGACTGCCTGCAAGGTTTCGAATTCAAGGCCGCGGAACTGCTGTCCAACGATTGGCGTGTGCGCGTCTCGGAGGACGATAAGGCCGATGCGGCCCAGGCCATGGCTCGGGTGTTCGGCAATGCCGTCGCGGCTCGTGAGATCTGGCGTCATGTGCGCGATCTGACGTGGACGCTCAGCACTTCCAAGAAGGGCGACAGCAAGCAGAATGCGGAGCATCTTACTCACTGGAAGACCATCGCCGAATCGTTGACGCCGGAGGACGGCAATCATTCCGACATCTACCGTTACGCCTTGGTGCGCACCCGAGCCGAGGAACTGCTCTCCGACCTGGACAGGGCCAAGGAGAAGCAGCAATACGAGGACCAGCCCATCCGCATTTTCGTGACCACGCATAAGGATGTGGACAAGCCCAAGAGCACCATCCTGCAACCGGTACAGGTCGGTCTCAAGCCGGGCTCCTACCGTTTCCCGTGGGCTTTCCAGGATGACGAGGGCGAGAATATCTCCGCCAAGAACCCCATGTATTGCGAACTGACCACGCAGTACTGGGCGTGGAAGAACGTGGATGCGGAGTACTATGGCTTCTGTCATTACCGCCGGTACTTCGATTTCTCCGCAACCGAGCATAAGGAGAATCCGTACGGCGAAGTCATGGACGATTACATCGACGCCCAAGCCGTGAAGGAATACGGGCTGGATGACAGGACCATCGCTCGCACCGTCAAGGGATACGACGTCATCACCACCCGTTGGCAGGACCTACGCAAGGTGATTGATGGCCTCGGTACGCCAAAAGCTCTGTGGCATGCCGCTCCGTCGCTCATCGACGATGACCTGAAACGTTGCTATCAGATCCTGTGCCGTATGCATCCCGACTATAAGGAAGACGCGGATACGTTCCTTAACGGCAATCGTTCCTGCTTCTGCAACATGTTCATCATGAAGAAGCAGGTGTTCTTCGATTACTGTGCTTGGCTGTTCCCGATTCTGGAAGAGTTTGAGCGCCAGACCGATATGACGCATTACAGCAAGGAAGCCGTGCGCACGCCGGGGCATCTGTCCGAGCGGCTGCTCAACATCTATCTGATGCACCACAAGCGCATCGGTGCCAACTGGAAGACCCGTGAGCTGCAGTGCGTGCACTTCACCAACCCGGAGCCGGAGGACACGCTCAAGCCGCTGTGGAACCCGACCGGCGTGCTGCCCAAGCCCGTGCCGGTGGTGTTCGCCGCAGACAATAACTATGTTTCCCAGCTGGCGACCACCATGTATTCGGCGATGTCCAATGCTTCCAAGGAACGCTATTACGATGTGGTGGTCCTGCAACGCAACATCGAATGGGATCGTCAGGAACGTCTGCGCCAGTTCTTCACCAGCCGGTTCCCGAACATGTCGCTTCGATTCAAGAACGTGGACCGCGAGGTGGCTGGTTACAACCTGACCACCAGCAACGCGCACATCAGCGTGGAGACCTACTACCGGTTCCTTATCCAGGAACTGCTGCCTTTCTATGACAAGGTACTGTATCTGGATTCGGACATCGTGATTAACGGCGATATCGCCGAGCTGTACGACACCAATTTGGGTGACAACCTGCTTGCGGCCGTGCATGACATCGATTACCTGGGCAATCTCAACATGGCCGACGGTGTGCGCATGAAGTACTCGAAGGACACGCTGCATATGAAGGACCCGTACGCCTACTTCCAAGCCGGCGTGCTGGTGCTCAACACCAAGGCCATGCGTGCGCGGTACACCATCAAGCAGTGGCTGCAGTACGCCTCTGACCCGAACCTCATCTACAACGACCAGGACGTGCTCAACATGCGCTGCGAGGGCAAGGTGTTGTACCTGCCGTGGGAATGGAATGTGGTGCATAACCTGGAGAACCGCGTGGGGCGCATCTTCAGCCAGGCTCCCAGTGCCATGTATGACGCCTATCTCAAGTCGCGCGAACATCCGAAGATCATTCACTACGCCGGTTTCATCAAGCCGTGGACCGACCCGGAATGCGAGTTCGGCAGCATCTATTGGCGTTACGCGCGTAAGACGCCGTTCTATGAGCGGTTGTTGGCGAAGTTGAATGGCAACGTGGCTCCTTCTTCCAAGCACGGCAAGAAGGTACCGACTCACGAACGTGCTGTTGGGGCGAGTAATCCGATTCGTAGGATTGTGGATCCCATTATGCCAATCGGTTCTCGGCGACGAGAAATGTTGAAAATAGTCGGACGTCTCGTACGTGGCCGGCGGTGACCGAGGAGAGACCACGTAATTGTTTTCCGTTTATGAAACAGGATGTTGTCCTTTGACGGGCGCACTTGACCACTGGGTTCTGAACAGTATTCGGTGGGTCGTATAGTGTTGTATGACTTTGACTTAAGGTAGAGGTGGAACTATGAGTGGTATTCTCTCAGCGAGATTACGTCGTTTGTTAAGTCTGATTATCGTGTTGATAATGGCGATGAGTATTACATTGGTGTTTGGCCCGATTGGTGTGGCTAATGCCGATGACATTCAAGTTCAAGAGCAAATGCAGGTGCAGACCGATATCCCATATATGGCTCCTTGGTCCTCCTCTCAAACGCAGAAATTAGACTTATACAGTTTGAGGGGGTGGGGCTCCAAGGATACCAACGAGACTCATCCTGTAGTTGTATTCATTCATGGCGGGTCGTGGGTGCATGGGGACAAATCCCTTGCCGAGAGAATGCCTCTAGTGAACATTTTTCTGCAGCAGGGATATATGGTCGCTTCCATAGATTACAGGCTGACCACTGAAGCTGCGTGGCCGGCCCAGATAAATGACTGCAAATCGGCGATTCGCTTCTTACGTGCAAATGCCGATACGTACGGTATTGACAGAGAGAGAATCGCTGTTTTCGGAGAATCTGCCGGTGCTCATCTTGCAATGATGATGGATGTGACGACAGATGATAAATTTGTCAATTCGTCCGATGGCAATGGTTCCGTGTCCAGTAACGTGCAAGCCGTGATTAGTGATTTCGGTATATCGGATGTCAGCAAATGGGGCGAATACGCCGCTGATACAGCTGATGCCTCATACGCCAAGAACCTACTCCTTGGAAAAGGATATACATATAAGCAGGCAGAAGAGGCGAGTCCCCTTACTTATGCGAATGCGGATGCCGCTCCCATATTGTTGTTGCATGGGAAAAATGATCGCATTGTAGCATATCAGCAAACCATTTTCATGGAACAGAAACTTCGTGAAGTTGGTGCGAAGAGTGTCTATTCGTGGTATCCGGATGATGGACCGCATAGCTCATTTAATGTTTTCTGTCAAAATATTATTGCACAGATAAAGTATCTTGATTTTCTTGACCAGGCGTTCTCTGTCGATGCAGAAGAAGCAAGCAAATCTATGCCTGTATATCGTCTGTACAATGCGCAGGATGGCGGACATCTTTTCACCACCAACAAAAACGAAGCTTCCGTATTGAATCAAAGTTGGGCCGGTTGGAAAAGTGAGGGGTCTACCTTCTCCGTTGAACCTAAAGGTATACCGGATGGGCAGACTATTACACGCTTGCATAATAATAAAAATGATGATTATCTATACACTTCCGACGCAGCTGAAACTTCGTATTTGGTGAGTTTAGGTTGGTCTTCAGAGGGCACCTTCCAAGCGCCTTATAAGGGAAGTGTATCCGTGTACCGTCTCTATAATCCGAATGCAGGTCAGCATATGCTGGTTACCAATTCCGAAGAAAAGAAAACCATGATGACTCATGGCTGGCGTGATGAAGGTATTGCCTTCCGTGCATATGCCCATGTTGCCTGATAGTTTTCGTTAGGTTATTCTGTTGCCGTGTCGCGTCAAACTTGATTGAAGTGACACGGCAATTAATTTTTTTTGTGATACTCGATTTCATTTAATAAATAGAGGTAAGCCTGCATTTGGTTTTATTCTATCTATTTCGCTCATATTCTATATTGACTATAAATATTCCCATGCATATATGAAGGTGAATAGAGAATTCTATGTCTAAAGAGAATAATTTGCCGTTAAATGATGGTTTGAGGATGACAGTCAAGGTATCTAGAAGCTTAAGAAAAAAACCGATAGTTAGTACAATCATTATCGCGATCGCAGTATTATTGGCAATCATAGCTATACCTTTGCCTCCCATGAATCAGACAATTACAGTTGTCTTTGATCGGAATCTATCCTCTGAAGCATCAGGTGTGGTTGTTGCTGGGATGAGGGATGGTGTTATCGAATCTAAAACGCAAAGATTGACGATAACAACCCGATATGCGTCGTATCATCCAGATCCTCTTACCTATAAGGCCGAAACAATTCGTTTCCGTTTTTCGGATATCGGCAGCGCAAGTATTATCCGTGTCGATGGTGAGGTTAATTCTCAGGGACGACATTGGTGGACCGTTCATCGCATTTTAGCGAATGATATTAAAATCAATGTTGAAGCTAATGCTGTTTCTTTTGTATTGAATCAACATGAAATGCAAAACATGGTAAGAGGATGGAAGATGCTGAATCCCTTCCGTCTGGTTTTGCTGATGCTTGAATTGACGATAGTGGCTATCGTTGTATTACGAAAGTCAGTCTTCTCAACGATTCCACAACGATGGTTCCTGAGTGGAGTTATAGTCGTTGCGCTCACATGTATGGGTGCGTGGCGTGTGTGGGAAATGAATGCCCCGTTGCGTAGCCGTGTATCTATTATAACAATTCTGTTCGCGTTCTTAATATTAACGAGTCTAAATGTAGTAATAGATGGTGCATCTTCACATAGGACAATTCTCATTGTCTTTAATTATGTTGCTGCCTTAGTTACCGCCTTGGGCCAAGGTTTGTTATATATTTTCAAATGGTCGAGTTCACCCGATGAAATTGCTCATTTATCATATGTGGCATGGGAAAAAATCCATTTACAATTGGTCCCAGATTTTGCACATATGGGTTTATACGGAACGGTTTTTAAAGGGTATGCCGATTTGAATGCTCCGGTTGGGTTCAATCAACTTGGTCATCCGCCGCTATACTACCTGATCATGTGTCTCGTGCCTGGTATGCAGGTATCAGACTCCTCGGTTACCTATCATTTAGGCTGGTTGCGTTTAACTAGTTTGGCCATACTGCTTTTGGGGCTTATGCTATGTGCATATCTGCTGTATTCTCGTATGCCGCATATTCCGATTTTGCATCTCGTTGCTGCTCTGGGATTAGTTGCATGTCCTAATATGGTTCAAGTTTCAGCAGGTGTAAATAACGATTCATTATGCTTGCTGACTGTGACGGTTACAATCTGGGGAATCCTGCGCCTTATCGAGCGTAAATATGATTGGCGTACTTTCTTGTTGATTATGTTTGGGATCTCAAGCACATTACTCACTAAATTGACGGCCGGTATGATTGTTTCGTTGGTATGTCTATTTACGTTGATTTCTATTGTGATGGATCGACAGGCGAGAGCGGTTTTACGTAAACGCTCATTATGGTTTTCCTCATCCATTCTGATTTTGCCGATTGCCTATTATATGACAATCATTCTTCGCTACCATAGCGTGCAACCTAGTTATCAAAAGTTAAATCCAACGGGATATATTAGTTCCACATTCTATTCCTCAATAGAGGAACGATATGATTGGAATATTCTGCAATATCTTGACTATTATATTACACAATTTCTTCGTACTTGGTGGAGTATGCCTTGGCAAGATGAGGTTCCTCGTACGGGTGTGACGTCCTTTACCGTTGGCACGATAGCGCTTACGTTGTTGTGGCTTATTCCATTTGCGATTCTGTTTACGAGACGATCCAGCCGAGATGCTTTTGCTGGCGTGTTATTTAAGGGAATGGTGGCCATAGTGATTACTATGGTGTATCAATTCAATATGGCGTTGAATGCTTTTTATGTTAATGGGTATACCGGTGGTCTGCAAAGCAGATACTATTTATGCGCAGTATTAATTATTATATATTCTCTTTGCTGGGTTCTACAACGATGGTTCATTATTTCTAAAGATAATAAACAGTATACTATGTCGTATTTTGGAACCCTCTTCTGTGTTGGATTTTCCATGCTACTTGTATGGGATGGACTGCTGCAACCGTTCCTGTTGCAGCCGGTTGGATTAGCGGCGCTTGGATAATCGACTAGGCGGGCACCGATAAATATCGGTGCCCGCCTAGTCGATTATTTGATTATTGAATTTGTGTATTAATTAAATCGCTGTATTCTTTTCCGATTTTTTTGAAGTCGAATTTGGCAACAAGTTTGATTGAGTTTTTTGCGTATAACGTTCTTTTTTCGACATTATTTATGAGGTCGTTAATAGCGTTATGAATTGCTTCGATATCCTTTGGCTGCGTGAGGTAGCCATTGGTCCCATCGACAACGGCTTGAGCGATGCCTGCTATGTTAGAAGCAACTATGGGAGCCCCGGATGCCATAGCTTCAAGTATTGAAACTGGTAATCCATCTTTATCCCCGTCTGAGGCAATCACCGATGGAGCCACAAATATGTCGCAGGATGCATACAGCTTTCTAAGTTGATACTTATTTTGTGGCCCAAGAAATTCACAATCAAGATTCATGCTTCGGGCCTGTTTTTGGAGATAATCTCTTTCTGGTCCGTCTCCTGCAATTAGAACTTTTGCCTCTAATCCCTGCATGGCAGCGAGTAGGTATCGGCATCCTTTTTTTTCAACTAAACGTGCGACGAATAAAATAATTGGTTTTTTGGTTTTTTGTCTTATAGCCTCATCTCGATAAATTGGATTAAAGAAATCTGTATTGACTCCCATTGGAATTACATGTATATTTTCGGTATGCTTATACTTTGAACGAAGGGTTGTTCTTAAATCATCCGAGACAGTAATTATTGCTTTGGCTGAATTTATTGCGCGCTGTTTGAGTTGCTTAAAAGGGAAGATGTTCAGTGAGGTTACATCTCCGCCATGACCGACGATTATATAAGGTTTTTTCTTTCGGAGAAACGACTGCGTGATTCCCTGCGGTATAAACCAGTTAACTAATACCGCATCGCATTGCTTTATTTCATGCCTCGTTGCGAAGTACTGTGAAATAAAAAGAAAAGGAACCAATAATGCTCGTATCTTCTTTTCTTTAATTCTTGGAACGATAGCGCCTGGGTAGACCAGTGTTTGCAATGAGGCTATTGGAAAATATTGGAAGCGCTTAACGGTTATGCCTTCCATTTTTTCTATGGTCTTTGCATGGGGGGCTGCTGGGACTAAAACGGTGACTTCATAATATTTTTTAAGCTGTATGCATAAATCATAAATAAATCTTGGTTCTGTATCGTTTGCCCAACGTGGGAATGTTGAGGCGGTTACTAGTAATTTTTTCACTTTTGGTTGTCCTTATTTGACTAATATGTACTGTTTGCTTGCATGCAATTAGGTGACCTACTATTTGCTGATGATCATGTTAATTATTACCGATTTAGGTATACGTATGTTGTGAGTGTTTCTTCCCAGTTGGCGGGTGTGTATCCGGTTTGGCTGATCTTGGTCAGGTCGAGCGCGGAATGCGTGGGACGTGGGCTGACGGGGTTCTTCGCGTTCGCGAAATACTCGGCCGTCGAGATGGGCTTGACCTTGTCGCCGTTGTGGTTGGTCAGGTCGAACACTTCACGGGCGATATCCGCCCAGCTCTTGACGGTGCCGGAGCCGGTCAGGTTGTACGTGCCGTACGAGGCGTGGCTGTCGAGCAGGTGGAAGATCGCCTCCGCCATATCCTTCGTGAACGTGAGGCGACCGTACTGGTCGTCCACCACCGTCACCTGGTCGAGACCATCCTCCGGGTCCGCGACACGGTTGCTCAGGGCCATCATGGTCTTGACGAAGTTATGTCCCTCACCGATCACCCAACTCGAGCGCAGGATGTAATGCTCCGGCGCGTTCGACACCGCGATATCACCGGCGGCCTTCGACTGCCCGTACACGCCCAGCGGGGCGAACGCCTCAGCCTCCGTATGCTCCTCGCACGTGCCGTCGAACACGTAATCCGAACTCACATGCACCAGTGTGATGTGATGCTCCCTGGCGACCCTGGCGAGCAGCGCCGGTCCCTGGGCGTTCGCCTTCCACGCGATGGGACGGCCCTCCGCGGTCTCGGCCCTGTCCACGGCCGTGTAGGCGCCCGCGTTGATGATCGTCCCATACAGGCTCCAGTCATACCGGTCATACGCGGCCGGGTCGGAGAAGTCGAACTCGTCGATATCCGTATACTCGAAGCCCTCCAAACCATGCGCCTCCGCGTAGGCACGGATCGCATGGCCCAACTGGCCGTTGCAACCCGTCACCAACGTGCGCTTCGGCGCCATCGGTTTCGCATCCCTGAGCATCGGGTGATGCAGGTCCGCCTCGCTCCTCTCGGACTCCTCCAGCGGGATCGGCCAGTGGATGTCCAGCTCCGGGTCCGCGAGGTTCACGAACGTGTACGTCTTCTTCTGCTCCAACGACCAGTGCGCGTTCACCAGATACGTGTACACCGTCCCATCCCGCAAAGCCTGGAAGCTGTTGCCCACGCCACGCGGCACGTAAATCGCCTTCGACGGGTCCAAACGGGTCGTATAAACCTGACCGAAACTCTCGCCCGGACGCAGGTCCACCCACGCGCCGAAGATCTCACCCGCCGCGATCGAGATGTACTTGTCCCACGGCTCAGCGTGAATGCCCCTGGTCACGCCCTTGGTCGCATTGAAGCTGATGTTGTTCTGCACCGGACCGAAATCCGGCAAACCCAGCCTGAGCATCTTCGCACGCTGCCAGTTCTCCTTGAACCAGCCACGATTATCCCCATGCACCGGCAGATCAAACACCAACAAACCCGGAATGTTCGTCTCCGTGACCTTGAGTTCCTTCTCGAATTCGAATGTCATATCTATTTCTCCCCATTGCGCTGGCTCCCCTCTGTGAGGGGAGCTGTCCGCCGAAGGTGGACTGAGGGGAGGAACTGTTTTCGTATAGGACTACCCCTCAGTCGGCCACGCCGACAGCTCCCCTGACAAGGGGAGCCGAGAATCTCTCAGGCCCTCACTGGCCCTGCTGCTTGTACTTGGCCTCGGTGGCGGCCTTGGCCGGCTCCCACCACGCGCGGTTATCCGTATACCACCGGATCGTCTGCTCCAAGCCCTTCTGGAAATCAGTGTGCACCGGCCTCCAGCCGAGCTCGGTCTGCAGCTTGGTCGAGTCGATCGCGTACCGGCGGTCATGGCCCGGACGGTCCCTCACCCAATCGAAATCATCCGGGGACTTGCCCATGACGGTGAGGATGTCACGCAGCACGGTCAGATTATCACGCTCCCCGTTCGCGCCGATCAGGTACGTCTCGCCGATACGGCCCTTCGTCAGGATCGTCCACACGCCCGTGGAATGGTCGTCCGTATGGATCCAGTCACGCACGTTACGGCCGTCACCATACAGCTTCGGACGCAAACCATCCAGGATGTTCGTGATCTGACGCGGGATGAACTTCTCCACATGCTGATACGGGCCGTAATTGTTGCTGCAGTTGCTGATCGTCGCGCGGATCCCGAACGTGCGATGCCACGCACGCACCAACAGATCCGACGAAGCCTTCGTCGACGAGTACGGGCTGGAGGGATGATACGGGGTCTCCTCCGTGAACTTCGCCGGATCATCCAACGCCAGATCCCCGTACACCTCGTCCGTGGAAACGTGATGGTACCTGACGTCGTACCTGCGGCACGCCTCCAGCAGGCGGAACGTGCCCTCCACGTTCGTCTTGAGGAACGGCTCCGGATTCGCGATGCTGTTGTCGTTGTGCGACTCGGCCGCGTAATGCACGATTGCATCGTGGCCGGGAACGATCCTGTCGAGCAGCTCTGCATCGCAGATGTTGCCATGCACGAACTCCACACGATCACCCAGAATCGAACGGATGTTCTCCAGGTTGCCCGCGTACGTCAACGCATCCAACACCGTGACATGCACATCCGGATGATTGTTATACACATAGTGCACGAAATTCGAACCGATGAAACCACAACCACCAGTCACGATGATGTTATGAGGAGTGAAAACTTCTTCAGCCATGGTTCCTATGGTACTGAAAACAGCGGAATTACGCCCCTGAACCGCCGTACCGCTAGAATAGACCCGAATCGAACACAGGGATTGAAAGGTTTACTGCACATGGCAGATGCTGTTGAATATCCGGACCTGGTAATCGTCGGTGCGGGCCTGTTCGGCCTGACCATCGCCCAGCAGGCGGTGGAGCACGCCGGCGCCCGCGTGCACATCATCGACGTGCGCGACCACATTGGCGGCAACGCCTACTCCTACATCGACGAGGAGACCGGCGCCGAGATCCACAAGTATGGCGCCCACCTGTTCCACACCTCCAACAAGCGCGTGTGGGACTACGTCAACCGTTTCACCACCTTCACCAACTACGTGCATCGCGTCTACGCCACGCACGACGGCGAGGTCTACCCGCTGCCGATCAACCTCGGCACCATCAACCAGTTCTTCCACGCGCACTACACGCCCGCCCAGGCCAAGGCTCTTATCGAGGAGCAGGCCGGCGAACTGGCCGGCACCGACCCGCAGAACCTCAACGACAAGGGCATCCAGCTCATCGGCCGCCCGCTGTACGAGGCGTTCATCAAGAACTACACCGGCAAGCAGTGGCAGACCGACCCCTCCGAGCTGCCGGCCGCCATCATCAAGCGTCTGCCCGTGCGCTTCAACTACGACAACCGCTACTTCAAGGACACTTGGGAAGGTCTGCCCACGGACGGCTACACCAAGTGGATGGAGCGCATGATCGACGACCCGCGCATCACCGTCTCCCTCAAGACCGACTTCTTCGACGAGTCCCAGCCGTACAACAAGAAGGCCCTGCTCGCCGCCGGCGTGCCCGTGGTGTACACCGGTCCGGTCGACCGCTACTTCGACTACGAGCTCGGCGACCTTAAGTGGCGCACGGTGGACTTCAAAGAGGTCCGTTACGACGAGGGCGACCACTTCGGCTGCCCGGTGATGAACTTCTCCGACGCCGACGTGCCGTACACCCGCGCCATCGAGTTCAAGAACTTCAACCCGGAGCGCGCCGACCAACAGAACCCGGACAAGACCGTGGTCTGGGAGGAGTACTCCCGCTTCGCCGAGCGCGGCGACGAGCCGTACTACCCGGTCAACACCGACGCCGACAAGGCCCTGTACGCCCAGTACGAGGCCAAGGCCGCAGCCGAGCCGAAGGTCGTGTTCGGCGGCCGTCTCGGCACGTACAAGTACTACGACATGCACAACGTGATCGACACCGCCCTCACCGCCTACGAGGAGCAGGTCGCGCCGTTGCTGGTTAAGTAAGCACTACGTGTTTCTGGCTCCCCTCTCTGAGGGGAGCTGTCAGCGAAGCTGACTGAGGGGAGTGACGGACTAGCTGCAATACTCCCCTCAGTCGCCTGCGGCGCCAGCTCCCCTCAGAGAGGGGAGCCAGAACACTGTCACTTCACTTTAAAGAAGTCAGTATCGTTCAGATACCCCTTGCCGGCGGTCAAGTCATACTGCACTAGCTCATAATCCTGCAGCAGCTTCTTGGCCTTTGCGGACAACGAATCGTACGGCACCACATTGCCGTCATCCGAAAGATACGTATTGTTGTCATCGTCTTTGGAATCGCTCGTGGCAACCGGGCGGCTCATTGCCGGAATCTGCTGATGCAGCTCACTGAGCAACTCAAGATACGCCGATACCTTGGCGTTCATGTGTTCCGCGGCAAGCGACATGAAGAAGTTGGACGACGTATAGCTTGAAGACTGTTCGCTCAGTTTTGCTCCCGCCGATGAGGACGCCTGATTCGACCAAATGAAATAATCGGTCTCGTAAAGATTGGCCCGCCCCTTCGTGTCGGTCATGGAGGTCCCGTTCACGGCAGTGTTGTAGATGCCCGGCAGATGGTCGCCATAGAAAATGACGGTAATGGGCTTATCGATGGTGTCCAGCTGGTTCAGGAAATCAGTGGTCGCCTGATCGGTAATGTTCACGCCCTTGGCATACGTTTCCACACTCTGACGTTCATCGCCGCTGAGCGTCGACGTGTCTCCTTCCACGAACTGATTGTCGTTATACCAATTGCTGTATGGCATGTGATTCTGGATGGTGACCAGCTGCATGAACCGCGAGTGGTTCGTGCCATCCGCCAGAGCATCAAGCACGTTCTGGTATGCGGCCGCATCGCTGACGTAGACTGAATTGTCAATACGGTCCTGATGGGTGATTTCCGGATCGCTGTCAAGCGTGAGGAACTTGCTGAATCCGAATTTCTTATAGTTGCTGTCCCTCAGATACATGCCCTTGTAATACGGGTGGAATGCAATCGAACCGTTTTCGCCATACTGCTCATTCCAGATTTGATTGAACGTGTATGCCTGCTTTTCATGCGGCACGAGCTCCTGATACATGGACTGCATCGAGTCATCGAACATGGCCATGCTCAGGCCGGTAAGCGACTGGTATTCGATATTGGCGGTGCCGCCGCCATAACCAGTGGAGAGCATGAGGCCGGCAGTCGTTGTCTGCTTGAGGTTGCGAAGGTTCGGCATCGGGTCTTCGGAGAAGCTCACGCCGGGAACGCGAGTGGGGTCGGAGAACGATTCCGAAAGGATCATGATGACCGTGCTATCGGTGAGGTTGGCGGCACGGGTCTGATTGGTCGACTTCGCGTTCTTGGTGTATTTAGCGACCAAATCCTCCATGGTCTGCTGGCTGTAATCGTCTGGCTTGGTCATGGTTTTGACGTGCGCCAGACGAAGGAAGTTCATCATCGGGCCGTTGTTGGCAGCGTCGCCCATGGCGTTCCATAGCTGTGGCGAATCGCCGAGACGCGCCGCCCACATGTACGACCACGATCCCGGAACGCTGAGATTCCAAGTGAAGGATACGAGAGTGACAACGCTCAGCAGCAACGCAAGCACGCGAGAGCAATTGCCGATGATGGTCTTGGCGTTACGGAACGGGTGCTTCCAGTGGAAGGGAATAAAGCAGTTACGACGATCGAGAATCTGAAGGACGACGCATGCTACCGCTATCGCAATGAGTAATTGAATGGCATGCTGGACGAATGGCATGCTGTCCTTCGGAATGAAGGAACTGATCTCTCCGCCGTTGCCGCCGGTGATGAAGTTCAGATCGGACGGCAGAATCGGTTCGCCACGGAGCCCTGATTTGATGCGGTTCGCCACAGTGAAGGTGATCATGACGGCGGAAAATACGGCAGTGGCTATCCAGAACCGGTTAATCAGGAACACCAGAACCAGATAGATAAGGCCCATTACCAGGAAGTTCAGCAGCCAGTTGAACTTCTGCTCCATCCACATCTGACTGACGAATTTGGTGAGCTGGCCTTTGACGCTGTTGAGTAGCTTGGTGGTCTGGTCCACGGCATCAGGATCGGCATAGGTCGGCTCGTAGTACATGCTCCACTGAAGGAACGTCACGGCAGATGCATTGGTGATGGCGAACACGATGAAATAGAACGCATAGGAGAATCGCAGGCGCTTTTGCCAAAGTGCGGAGATGACTTTGCAAATCTGAATTACCCATTGCCCGATTGCGGTGTTCGCTACAGGTTCCCACAAATCCGCCAGGCGCTCGTGAAAACGGTGAGTTTTACCTTTTATCCATGACTCGCGCGTGGGAGCCGTAGCTTCTTCCGATGGGAGTCGCATATCTTCATTGGCTGACACGCTGCGTTTGTTATCGCGTGTTTCCTGTTCGGAGACATGAGTGACCTGAGTCTCGGTTTCCTGCTTTGTCATTACATCCATCCATATACGGCAACGTTGCGCTTCATTGTAATAACAAGTTCAGGACGAATTCACTAGACGTTAACCAATGTCGGGCGACATTAATCGATTCCGACTATGAGAGCGTCACAGCTGCTTCATCAAGTAGTCCCTGAATCAATAAGCCACTACTATATGAAGAGTTGTCAAGACAAACAGGCGACAAAGATGACAAGCCATAGGGAGGCAGGGTCAAATATGAAGATTGCAGTTGCGGGCACCGGATATGTAGGCTTGTCTGTGGCCTTGCTGCTGGCGCAACACAACGAAGTGCACGCACTAGATATTGTTCCGGAGAAGGTGTCCATGTTGGGCAAAGCCATCAGTCCAATCGTGGATAAGGAAATCTCCGATTTTTTGCAAGCGAATGTTTCTGGCGATCGCCCATTGAACTTCCAGCCCACATTGGATCCTGCTCAGGCCTACACCGGTGCCGAATATGCAATAATCGCCACTCCGACGAACTATGACCCGAAGAAAAACTACTTTGATACCTCCAGTGTGGAAGCCGCCATCGAGGCTGTGCGCCGTTATGCGCCCGAAGCCTGGATCGTGATTAAATCCACCATTCCGGTGGGTTATACGCAGCAACTACAAGAACGGTTGCGTGATAGTCGCATTCTCTTTTCTCCTGAATTTCTGCGTGAAGGGCATGCCTTATTCGACAATCTTCACCCCAGCCGCATTGTGGTTGGCGCTCCTCAAGATGATGAGCAGGCCGTTGCCGCAGCACATACCTTTGCCGAACTGCTTGTCCAAGGCGCAGATCCTCAAGAAATGCGGCGCGTCAATCCTGATGGAACCACCGGAATTCCGGAACTCGTGGTAGGGCTGACGGAAGCTGAGGCCATCAAGTTATTCGCCAATACATATCTTGCGCTACGAGTGGCCTACTTCAACGAACTAGACACGTATGCGGAATCCCGCTGTCTGGATACCCAGTCGATCATCAATGGTGTATGTCTCGATCCACGCATCCGCAGCGACTACAACAACCCGAGCTTCGGCTACGGTGGCTACTGCCTGCCTAAGGACACCAAGCAACTGCTTGCCAATTACGATAAGGTACCGCAGAACCTTATCGGAGCCATTGTTGAGGCGAATCGTACACGCAAAGACTTCATCGCGGACGAAATCATCGATCGAGTGGCCGATATCAAGAATCCAGTGATTGGTATTTACCGACTCACGATGAAGTCTGGATCCGACAATTTCCGTCAATCTGCCATTCAAGGCGTCATGAAGCGTATCAAGGCAAAGGGGTTGACCGTTATTGTCTACGAGCCAACATTGAATACGCCGGACTTCTTCGGTTCTAAAGTGATTCGTGATTTGACACAGTTTAAACGCGAATCAGATATTGTCGTAGCCAATCGATGGAACGATGATCTCGGTGATATAAGCGGTAAGGTTTTCACGCGGGATTTGTTCCGTTGTGATTAATTTTATCTTGTTTTTAAGCATAGCTAGCGAAGCTAAATGCAGTCAGGATATAAGTATGAAGCGTGGGTTGCTCCTAAATATTATTAGCAATATTGTATTCTTTGTCTCTGGCTATGTCATGCATTACTTTCTTGGTAATACAATGCCTCCGGCTAGCTATGGTGTTGTTGGTACCATAATTACGGTATTGGATTTTGAATACATGTTCGTGAATAATGGGGCCAGGCAATCGGTTGCAAAAGAAATATCGCAAAAGAATTATGATTTTTGGGATATCGTATATAAAACATCCATATTTCAATTAGGTGTTATTGTTTTATTTTTCTGCGTAAATTATTTTGGATCCTCGCTGTTTGGAATTATATTCAACGATGATTCAATGGGTGTATATTTTAAAATCGCTGCTTTTCTAGTAGTCGTTGTAGGGGTTCAGTCGGTTTTATTGGGGATAAATGATGGTTTACAGCATTTTGGAACCAGTGCATTGCTGAATACATTTTATCCTATAGCCAAGTTGGGTGTAATACCTCTTATTATTTTCTTCTTCCGTGATAATCCCGTAATTGGTGTTGAAATTGGTTTTATTTTAGCGGTGTTTATCACAATTATGCTCGGTTGTGTAATTCTTTTTCATCGCCGTTCTACGTTACCGCGGAGTAATGGGGAGAAAATATCTCTAATCTATGTAGCGCATCATGTTTTAAGTTTTTCTTTCTTCTTTATTGTAGTGTCGCTTGTGTTAAGCATGGATACGCTTATTGTTAAGGCAGTGGTGACCCCTGCTTCTATGGCTGGATATTACACGGGTGCTATGAACTTTGGTAAAATATCCTATTATCTTTTGCAGGCTTTTTCTGCGGTTATACTTCCTGTTGTAGCAAAGCAAATAGGGCAGAATAGAATAGATAAAGCTATTGGAAGTACGAGCGAATTATTGTTGATAGCTTTTTCTTTTATTCTTCCCATATCTGTAATTATATCTGCGAGTAGCAGTACATTACTGTCGGTTTTTTATGGACAATCATTTGCTGTGGCTTCTCCGGCACTTTCGTGCTTATCGTTCTCGAGTTTTTTTGTGGGGATTACCGTGATTCTTAATATGGTAATCAATTCAAGTGAATCTACTAAATTTTCGGACATCCTTTCTATTATTTCTCTGATAGTCACTATACCCTTATTTATTATTTCGGCAATGCGATATGGTATTACGGGTATCGCTGTGGCAAGCGTAAGTTGTACGGGATTTACGATGTTGGCTTCGTTTGTTTATGTGATACATAGAATTGGTAATATTATATCAGTAAGAATTTGCATTGTTTTTAGCGTTAATATCGGTTTGTGGCTAGTTGTTCATTGTTGTTTTGGGCATATAGATTATATTAATCTATTGACGATAGTAGTAATATATGTGTTTATATATATTATATATATATTGTTACTGTTTGTTTTGAATATTTTTTCAATTGAGCAGTTGAAAAATATTTTCCGCAGTGCTGATGCAAAGACAGTTGCCTGAATAATTGTCTTTCTATATGTGTTTACGGATTTTAGTCACCACCAGTGATGATTGATATCATTTTCTAGTATTCTGGTGTGAATAGGACGATTTGACAGCTAGCTAGAATGGAAGAACACGCATGGCTCTCACGGCGCATGACCAGCACCATCAGCACGACCGTATCAGGATTTTCGTTTCCGCACATAAACCCGCCGAATTCCCTAATTGCGCAAGCGTGCTGCCGATTCAGGTAGGCACAGCGAACGCCAAGATGCCGTTCGAGAATACACTGCACGATAATGACGGCGACTCCATTTCCGAGCTGAACCCCATGTATTGCGAGCTGACCGCCCAGTACTGGGCTTGGAAAAACGCGGATGCCGATTACTACGGGTTCTGCCATTATCGCCGGTACTTTAACTTCTCGCCGTCGACCTACGCGCAGAATGATTACGGCGAGATCATCGACACGTTCATCGATGCCGAATCAATCGGCAAGTATGGTCTGGACGACAATTCCATCGCGGCTGCAGTGTCCGGTTACGACGTCGTCACCTCACCAATCAACGACGTCCGCTCGTTCGGCGGATTCACATCGCTGAAGGATCATTGGAACGCAGACAGCCACCTGCGCATCACGGACCTGCATCATATGTATGACATCCTGTGTCGCAAGCACCCTGAATACCGCGAGGATGCCGACGCCGTGCTGGACGGGCGTAAGGCCTGCTTCTGCAACATGTTCATCATGCGCAAGGAGATCTTCTTCGACTACTGCGCTTGGCTGTTCCCTCTGCTGGAGGAGTTCGTGGGTGAGTGGGACCACAGCATCGCCGACGAACAAACGTTGCGTACGCCCGGTCATCTGGCTGAGCGACTGCTCAACATCTACATCGCACATCATCAGCGTACGGGTGCCGGATGGAAGACCAAGCAGCTGCAGTGCGTGCATTTCACCAATCCCGAACCTGTGGCCACGCTCGATCCGCTGGATGAGAACCCGCAGAACGTGGTGCCGGTGGTTTTCGCCGCCGACGATGCCTATGTTCCGATGCTGACCACGGCGATGTACTCGATGCTGAAGAACGCCAATCCCGACTGCATCTACGATGTGATTGTGCTGGAGCGGGATATTTCCGCTGCCAACAAGCAGAACATCGCGACGTTCCTCAGTCAATTCCCGCACGCCACCGTGCGGTTCTACGATGTGAGCCGTGCGATGGCCGGATACGCACTCACGACGAACAATGCGCATATCAGCGTCGAAACGTATTACCGGTTCATCATCCAGGATGCGCTGCCGTTCTACTCCAAGATCCTGTATCTCGATTCGGATCTGGTGATCAATGACGATGTGGCCGAGCTGTTCGACACGTCGTTGGGCGATGCTGCCATCGGCGCGGTGCGTGATTTGGACTATCTGGGCAATCTCAACATGAAGGACGGTAAGCGCCGGGAGTATACGAACAGGCAGCTTGGCATGACCAACCCGTACGGGTATTTCCAGGCTGGTGTACTGGTGATGAACCTGGATCGCATGCGCGCTCTTCATACGGTGGATGAATGGTTGGAAATCGCCTCGCAACCAGGCTTCATCTACAACGACCAGGACATCCTTAACATGGAATGCGAAGGCAAGGTGACGTACCTGCCGTATGAATGGAACGTGATGCACGACTGCGCCGGCCGAGTGCAGGGCGTGTTTGCCTATGCGCCCGTCGAGGTATTCCACGGGTATATGGCTTCGCGAAAGGTGCCGAAGATTGTGCATTACGCCGGTTTCGATAAGCCATGGAAGAACCCGTGGTGCGATTTCGGGCCGTTGTACTGGGATTACGCGCAGGAGACGCCGTTCGCGCTGCAGATGATGGCGTTGTTGGCCGGTGTGAAGCGTCCGGAGCCGGTGAGGCATCATGAGCGCGCGATTGCAGAGGACAGTCCGATCCGCAAGTATGTGGATGTGGTGGCACCGAGCGGTTCCAAGCAGCGCGAGCTAATGAAGGTCGTGGCGCGCAGGTTGCAGGGGAAACAGTGAATATATATGCGCCATTATTTGAATAGAGACGTTGCAATATGGTAGGTGCATTGCGGAAGTTTTAAAACCATCATTATTTTCAAGTGGACGAATAATTAATTGTTGTAGTTATCGTAAATGCTGTGGCCATGTTTAAAAATGTCAAATGAGGTGTAATGACTATCGATACGGAGAAGAGAAATCTACGACTTTATCGAATATATTTAATAATTATATTATCTTACTTTATTGTAGTCTATTTGCTATATATCAAGTATTCAAATTTTATTGCCTCGACCAGTGTTGCTGTCTTTAAAATAGTCGATTTACTTCTTATAATATTAATTATAGTGTTGGAGTTAATGTATAAAATATATGATTATGATTTCGTAATTCCATTTTTATTTCTTGTTCAATTTAATATTGGAATGTATTTATTAAAATATTATCCGTATATATATGAAAATAATGCGGTATTGGGGAGAATTGCAGGGGGTGTGCAATGCTTACTGGCCTTCTGTTCCGTTATAACACTTATTATCACCGATGGTAAAGCTGCCTGGGTCAAGGGTATGGCATTTTATTCGGTAGTATGGATGCTTTTACCTATTCTGATGTCAATTGTTGATCGAGCGATTGAACCGGTTGAAGTTCGGCTGCCGATAGTTTCTAAATCGATATCAGAAAGTGATGCTGAAAAAGTGTGGAAAATGATTCTTTCTGATGTGTTAATAGGTGTTTTGCTACTGGAACAGGCTTTAGAATTTTTTAAGATTATTTTTCTAAAAATAAATAGCTGGATAAATTCTTTTGTAAATTATTGTTGCTCTCGTTCATGAGGGAGATATACTTTTACGGTACATATATTGATGAGATGCTGTAATATTCTAGATGTGTTTTCGGCAAAAAATGATGATAACTTCTACTTAAGGATGTCAAACTGTACCGCGGCGACGGACCCACGGTCGATGTAGGAAGCCTTGATCAGGGTCTTCGTCGGCTGATTCCCCGGATGCTCGATTCGATCCACCAACTTAGTGACCGCCGTGCGGGTGACCAGTTCCACGTCGTTCTCATAGGCGGAGTACGGCAGGTACAGCGCGTCCGACATCTGCTTTTCGTTGATGGCGATGACGGAAAGATCATCGGGAATATGCAGACCGCGGCGTTCCACGGCCCGTCTGAATACCAACACAGCGGATTCGTTATGGATGACGAAGGCCGTGTCCGCTCCGCGTTCGTCAATGATTCGGTTGATGTCCTCGTCGATAAGCCCTGGTCGGGTCGAACAATGCCGGATGGTGGCGTGCATGCCGAGGTGTTCACCTGATTGCTGGATTTCCTGCAGGAAACGTGCGGTGTCGTTGAGCTGTTCGGCAATCACGCGACTGCTGAGTGTGATGACGCTCACCTCCCGGTGACCGGCGTTGTGCAGGGTCTGCATGGTCGAGGCCGCCATATCGGTGAAATCGGTATCCACCACATCAAGGGTCTGCGGGTCGAGCGGCACTCCCAGGGAAACCGCGGGCAGCCCGGATTGCACGACGATTGGGATACGTGGGTCGTTTTGCCGAACGTCCAGGAAGATGATGCCATCGGCTTTACGGGAACGGCAGACGTTCTCCGTGGCTGAACCGTCCGGATCATTGGTGATGAGCATGTCGTAGCCGGTTTCAGCGGCTGCGCGCGAAAGTCCATTGATATAGGTGCCACGGGCGATGTCGAAATAGGCTCCTTGCCGGTTGCTGGTCACCACCGCAATAGTGGTGGTCCGGGCTGTGGACAGGCTTCGCGCGGCATGATTGACCGTGTATCCGAGCCGGTCCATGGCTTCCCGGATGCGTTGCTCCGTGGCGGCGGCGACCGGGCGGGAGCCGGAAAGTACGAACGAGACCGTGGTTTTGGAGACGCCGGCCTCTCGCGCCACATCTTTGATGGTCACCATGGTGTGCCTCCTTTGAGCCCTGTCCGTCCCGTCCTCGTTCGCCGCCCGCTGCGTTGTGGGTGCCGTTCGATTACAACTTGTCTGTTTCCGTATACTAGCGGTTTCATGCCGCTGAAGCTAACCGGTTTGGGCGCTGATTTCATGCGAATCTTCCTTCTTTGAGAGCATCGGCGTGTCGCAATGCAAACCGGTTTGCATATTTCGATGATTTGATTTACACTACTTGATGTAAACCGGTTTGCATACCGGTGTGGAGACCCGAAGGAGGGTTAGCCACAAGGCCAGAAGAAGGCCAAGGGAACGGTCTCTCAAGGAGGAGATATGAAGTCCAATACCGTGCTGAAGGCAACCGCCGCTTTGTGCTCCTGCGCCATGCTTTTTGGAGTAAGCGCCTGCGGAAGCAGCAACGATGCCGCCGATGACAAGGTCATCGAATGGTGGGACGACTGGACCCGCCATGAGGACGGCTCCGAATTCGACAAGCTGGTCAAGGCATGCGCCCCCGAAGGGTACACCATCGAGCGTCAGGCCATCGCCACCTCCGACCTGCTGAACAACCTCACCACCGCCATCAAGGAAGACAACGGCCCGGACGTGGCCGTGATCGACAACCCGATGATTCCTTCCGCGGTCGATGCCGGACTGGTCGCCGGTTCCGATGAGACCGGCCTCGACGTCTCCGCCTGGGACGAGAACCTTGAGGCGCCGGGCGTGGTGGACGGCCAGGCTTACGGCGTTCCGCTGGGCGGCTCCAACACGCTGGGTCTCATGTACAACCCCAAGGTCATCGAGGCCGCCGGCGTGGACGTGAGCACCATCACCGACTGGGATTCGCTGAACGCCGCCATCGAAAAGGTGGTCAACGCCGGTTACAAGGGCATCACCTTCTCCGGCATCTCCGGCGAGGAAGGCGTGTTCCAGTTCCTGCCGTGGTTCTGGGGTGCCGGCGGCGACCTGTCCAAGCTGGACTCCACCGCCCAGAAGGACGCGGAAGCTCTGCTCTCCGGCTGGATTAAGAAGGGCTGGGCTCCCAAGTCCGCAACCACCAACACCCAGTCCGCGTCCTGGGACCTCTTCCTGGCCGGCGATTACGGCTTCGCCGAAATCGGCACCTGGATGCAGGCCGAGGCCGATAAGGCCGGTGCCAAGCTCATCCCGATTCCGGCCAAGGACGGCGGCGTCGCCAAGGTGCCCACGGGCGGTGAGTTCGCCATGGTGGCCTATCACAAGAAGAACGCCGAATCCCACTACAAGCTCGCCAACCAGGTCATCGAATGCCTCTCCGAAAACGAGACCCTGCTCAAGGTGAGCAACGCGCTGAGCAACCTCGCAGCCAAGAAGGCCGTGCGTGACGAGCAGCTCGCCGCCAACGAGGGCCTCGCCCAGTGGAAGGAATCCATTGAGAACGCCAAGGGCCGTACCTCCGACCTCGGTCTCAAGTACGAGGAGGCTTCCGCCAACCTGTCCGAGTCCCTGCTGGCGGCACTGAACGCGGCCTGACATCCGTAATACGGCATTCGGCAAATAAAGAATGCGTTTAACGGGCGGGCTTCGGTCCGCCCGTCTCATACAGGAGGAAACATGACAGCTGCAACAGTCAATCGTCCGCGTCGCAAGCGGGCCGGACAGGTCGGCAGCCCGGTTCGGGCAAAGCTGGCCATCGCCGGATTCATCGCCCCGCTGGTTGTCTATCTGGTGATTTTCTACGCCTTCCCGCTCATTCAGAACATCTCCATGAGCCTTCACCGTTACACGCGCCGCACCTTCGTCACCGGTGACGCACCCTTCGTCGGCTTCGATATCTATAAGGAAGTCGTCACGTCGGCGGAATTTTGGCCGGTCGTCGGACAGACCTTCGTGTTCGTTGTGGTCTCGCTGATCTTCCAGTATGTGATCGGCCTCGCGCTCGCCGTGTTCTTCAACGACAACTTCAAACTTTCCGGCGTGCTGCGCGGCGTCATGCTCATTCCCTGGCTGTTGCCATTGATCGTTTCCGGAACGGTCTGGCAGTGGATGATGGATCCGGATTCCGGCATCCTCAACATGTTCCTCGGCCTGTTCGGCATCGAACCCATCTGGTGGCTGCAGGCGGATAACTCCCTGTGGGCCGTCATCATCGCCAACATCTGGCTTGGCATCCCGTTCAATCTGGTGATTCTGTACTCCGGTCTGCAGAACATCAGCGGCGACCTCTATGAGGCCGCATCCCTCGACGGTTGCAACGCATGGCAGCGCTTCTGGAAGATCACCTTCCCGCTGCTCAAGCCCGTCACCTCAATCACCCTGCTGCTCGGCTTCGTCTACACGCTGAAGGTCGTCGACGTGATCTGGATGATGTCCCAAGGCACCGGCACCTCGCGAACCCTTGCCACCTGGGCATACGCCATGGCCTTCGGCAAGGGCACGTCCATGACCATCAAATATTCGGAGGCCTCGGTCCTCGGCACGATCCTCATCATCGTGGCGCTGATCTTCGGCCTGATCTACCTCCGGGTCCAGAAGACCCAGGAAACCTACTGAGGGGAGTGACCGCAATGACGCATCGCAGCACTTGGTGGAAAACCGTACTCGGCATCGTACTGACGCTTATCATGATGTTCCCCGTCTACTGGATGATCAACATCTCGTTCACGGGAAAGGCCTCCATCCGTTCCGGCGACCTGTGGCCCAAGGACTTCACCATCGACAACTACGTTCGTGTGCTGGGCGACCAGCTGCCCTACCTAGGCACATCAATCCTCGTGGCTTTCTGCTGCGTGATCCTGACCCTGGCCATCGCCCTGCCCGCCGCATACGCATTGGCGCTGCTGCGCTGCCCCGGCAGCGGCGTGCTGAGCTTCCTGCTCATCGTGGCGCAGATGATCCCCGCGGTCGTCATGTCTCTGGGCTTCTACGAAATCTACAACAACCTCGGATTGCTGGACACCCTGCCCGGATTGGTTCTCGCGGACTCGACCATCGCCGTTCCCTTCGCCGTCATGCTGCTGACCTCCTTCATGGCCGGCATCCCGAAGTCGCTGCTTGAGGCGGCTGAAGTGGACGGTGCCACCCGCACCCGTCGCTTCTTCTCCATCGTCATCCCGCTCTCGCGCAACTCGATCGTGACGGTCTCCCTGTTTGCGTTCCTGTGGTCCTGGAGCGACTTCCTGTTCGCCTCCACGCTTGACTCCGGCGGCGGCAAGATGAGGCCGATTACCATGGGCCTGTACAATTACATCGGTGCACAGACCCAGGAATGGGGTCCGATGATGGCCACGGCAGTGCTTGCATCCATCCCCGCCACCATTCTGCTCGTGTTCGCCCAGAAGTACGTCGCCGCAGGCGTGACCGCAGGTGCGGTCAAGGACTGATCCGCCGAAACCTGCGATCTGAGACGAAACACAAGCCACGAATCCCACAAGGACATCATCATGACCACATCATTCATCATTGAACCCAACGCCTTGATCTGGACCGGCGACGGCGAGACCCTTCGTGTCGAAGCCTGGGGCAAGAACAGCGTGCGCGTGCGCGCCACCCGCAACCGAAGCTTCGACCCGGTCGATTGGGCACTGCTTGAGCCGCAGAACGACGGATCTGCCAGTATCGTCGTCAGCGAGGACGGTGAGCATGCCACGTTGACCAACGGCGATATCATCGTCAAGGCCGACGCCACGCACGCCCCGTTGCTCTCCGCCGGATACGAGACCTTCCGCTGCGACTTGAGCTTCTGGAACAACAAGGGCGAGCTCCTGTTTCGTGAATATCCGCAAGGAGGTTCCCTCCTGCTCAAGGCGCGCGACTATGCGCCCGTCTCCGGAGAAAGCTTCAAGGCGACCGCCGCGTTCAGCGCCGACCCCAAGGAACGCCTGTACGGCATGGGCGAGTACCAGCAGGACGTGCTTGATCTCAAGGGTTCCACCTTTGAGCTCGCACACCGCAATTCCCAGGCGTCGGTGCCGTTCGTCGTGTCCTCCAAGGGGTATGGCTTCCTGTGGCACAATCCGGCCATCGGCCGTGCCACGTTCGGCCGCAACCGCACCGAATGGGCGGCACAATCCACCGATCAGATCGACTACTGGGTCACGGCCGGCGATTCCTACGCGCAGATCGAATCACAGTATGCCGATGCCACCGGTCATGCGCCGCAGATGCCCGAATGGGGCATGGGCTTCTGGCAGTGCAAGCTGCGCTACTGGAACCAGGAGCAGTTGCTTGATGTGGCCCGTGGCTTCAAGAGCCGCAACATCCCGCTCGATCTGATCGTCATCGACTTCTTCCACTGGCCCCACTTGGGTGATTACAAGTTCGAGAACGAATTCTGGCCGGACCCCGAAGGCATGGTGGCCGAGCTCAATTCCATGGGAGTCAAGCTCATGGTATCCGTCTGGCCTCAGGTTTCGGTGGCTTCGGAGAACTTCGTGGAAATGAAGCGCAACAACTATCTGGTGAGCGCGGAGGCCGGCCTCAACCTCGACATGATGTTCGAGGAACCGTGCGTCAACTACGATCCCACCAATCCCGGCGCTCGCAAGTTCGTGTGGAACAAGTGCAAGGCCAACTACTGGGACAAGGGCGTGCGCGCGTTCTGGCTCGACGAGGCCGAACCCGAATACGGTGTCTACGATTTCCGCAACTACCGCTACCACATGGGCAGTGATCTCAATGTGGGCAACATCTACCCGCAGGCCTATAACCGCGGCTTCTATGAGGGCCAGATCGAAGCCGGCATGGAAGGCGAGATCGTCAACCTGACCCGTTGCGCGTGGGCCGGCTCCCAGCGCTATGGTTCGTTGGTCTGGTCCGGCGACGTCGGATCGACATTCGCGGACCTGCGTTCGCAGATCACCTGCGCCATCCATATGGGCATGGCCGGTATCCCGTGGTTCACCACGGACATGGGCGGTTTCCATGATGGTGTGATCGATTCCGACGATTTCAAGGAACTGTTGGCTCGCTGGTGCGCATTCTCCACCTTCCTGCCGGTGATGCGTAATCACGGCGACCGTAGCCTGGGTACCCCGACCGGCAAGGAAACGGTGACCAACGCCGCCGGCGAACATCGTTCCCCCTCCGGCGCGGACAACGAGCCGTGGAGCTACGGACCGGAAATCGAAGCAGTGTTCCGCAAGTACATCGCCGTGCGCGAGGCCATGCGCCCGTACACCCGTGAACTGTTCGCCGCGGCACATGAGCAGGGTCAGCCCCTGGTGCGTGGCCTGTTCTACGAGTTCCCGCATGATGAGCACGTGGCGGATATCGCCGACGAATACCTGTTCGGCCCGGATATCCTCGTGGCCCCCGTGGTGGAGGCCGGTGCGGATTCACGCGATGTCTACCTGCCCGGCGATGCATCGACCACATGGACCGATCTGCGCGATGGTTCCGTATACTCGGGCGGCCAGACCATTTCAGCCGCCGCGGCACTGGATACGGTACCGGCATTCGCCCGTGACGGTCGTGACCACGGCCTGATTGGCCTGCTCTAATTCGTGTTTCCTCCTCCCTCTTCCGATAGTTAAGGCTGTGGGTTCCTTCTCGTTGAGAAGGAACCCACAGCCTTAACTAGTACTGAGACCGATTCTTGAATTTAATCAGCATTCCCGGGCGTCTGGAATCGCTCGAATCCGCCATACAGCGAAATCAGACGCTGGTATTCATCCTCGTCGTAGAACGAGCAGTGGCCAGCGGTGAAGGATTTCGCCACCTCGACGGCAAATCGGGCGGTTTCCTCCACATCCATGCCATGTGTGGCACCGGTGGCGCAGCCAGCCACTACCTGCTCGACGGTGATGGCGACGCCGATTACCGGGGCAGGAGTCGCGGTTGCCGGCTGCAGGATGCTGTTGAGATGGTACAGGTCATTGCCGTATGGGGTGATGTCCTGCTGACTCAATGCGAATACCTGTGGCATGTGTCCAGTGGTGCGGGTCATGATGTCCAGCACGTCATTGCTGACCGGCAGGATAGCGCCTTTGAGCACGGTCGGTGAAATGGCGAATCCGTTGACATTGATGATGCGGTTGCCTTTGGTGGTGTCGATGGAGAGCACGGCATCCATGCGTTCGTCGACTTCCTGCTCGTTCATGGTGGCCATGTCGATGGGGGAGTCCATGAACGGCACCGGCTCATGGGGAATCGTAGGCGCGTCGGGGCACACGTGCGTGCCGATGATGACGTCGCCGTCGAGCACGTCGCCGTTACGGTGCATCTCGGCGAGTTTGAGCGCGACGGTCAGCGCAGCAAGCGCTCCGTCTCCGTCGGAAACCTGTCCGATGAGACCAGGCCGTGCGCCGATGCCGCCCAGCCTGCCGACGATACCGAGCGTGGGGGAGCCCCCGCCAACGGTCTTGCCCGTGCGACCGGGAATGATGATTTTGATGCAATCAGTGGAACCGCGATCCGTGCTGATGGTGTGCAAGGTCACATCATCAGCACCGCGTTCACGCAGCAGCGAGGCCACGGCGTCGCCGTTGGCCTGCGGCGTATCCAACAGGTCGTATATCTCCAGCATCTGACGCAACAGCATGAATCCTCCTCCTACTTGGTCACCAGGCGAAGGTCGCCGGCGGCCTTGATACGGATTCGGCTGGTCTTGCCAGGGTAATAGGCCAGCGGTACGTCCTCGGAGTCGATGATCTCGACGGTCGCCTCATCGGCGCCGGCGCGGACGGCGGCTGCGATTGCTTCCTGACGAGCGTGTTCGAGGGCTTCCTCACGGCCGATCTCCTCGTAGTCGACAAGCTTTTCGAACATGCCGGAGACCTTGGAGATAGCGGAACCGATGGCGTTGGCGCATCCTGCGAACTCCGGGCAGGCCACGGACTTGGTGCCGGCCAGATCGTGGGGGAGCAGCACGGAGCCGCCGCCGACCAGGATGGCATCGATGGGTTCGCTGGAGATCTTCATGGAGTCGATGGCGTCCTCAACCATTTCGCGCATGACCGTGTACGCCTTCTTGGCAACTTCCAGATCGATGCTTTCGGTAAGCGTCGGGTCGCCAATCGTGGCCTTGCCCAGGCGATCCGCGATATCGGTGGCGGTGATGACGTCGCCGCCGAAGCACAGCGCCTTCTCGGTGATCTGGTAGCCGACCGAATCGGGGCCGACTGTCACGGTCCCGTCATCGTGCGTGCGCACGATGGAGCCTCCGCCCAGGCCGATGGAGATGACGTCGGGCATGCGGAAGTTCGTGCGCACGCCGCCGATATCAACCGCGACGCCGCTTTCGCGCGGGAATCCGTGGGAGAGCACGCCGAAGTCGGACGTGGTGCCGCCGACATCGATGACGATGGCGTCGTTGAGCCTGGTCAGATAGCTTGCGCCGCGAATGGAGTTGGTTGGACCGCAGGCAATGGTCAGAATCGGGTAACGACGGGCATTTTCAATGGTCATGAGGGTGCCGTCGTTCTGGGAAAGGTAAACCTCCGCGTTGACGATGCCCTTGTCCTTGAGGCTCTGTGCAAAACCATCGGTGAAGCGTTCCGCCACTTCGGTCAGGGCGGCATTGAGGATGGTGGCATTTTCGCGCTCAATCAGGCCCATTGAGCCGATTTCGCTGGAAATGGACACGGGGAAATCGTCGCCCAGAATCTCATGGGCAATCTGTGCGGCGTGGATCTCGTCATCATTGCGCATGGTAGAGAATACGCAGGAAATGGCCAATGCCTTGATTTTGCCCTTGACCTTGTTCAGGAAAGCGCGGCAAGCTTCTTCGTCGAATTCATTGAGTCGCTTGCCGTTGAACTCGAATCCTCCTCCGATGATCGTCCAATCGACGCACACGGCGCGGATGGAATCATCCCAGTCCACCATCGGCGGGATGCCTTCACTGGCCGGTGCACCGATACGCAGGATGGCGATGGGAGACAATCCCCTGCGCTCCACAATGGCGTTCGTGCACTGCGTGGTGCCCAGCATGGCCTGGTTGATGAGTGCGGCATCCACGCCCGACTCTTCCAGAACGGCGTCCACGGCATCCATGATGCCGCCGTACACATCCTGGCTGGTGTGCCGCTTGACGGCGGCCACCACATTCATATCCTCATCGATGATGACGGCATCGGTATTGGTGCCGCCCACGTCGATTCCCAGTTTATACATGGTCACTCTCCTTTGCGCTTCGAACGTTCTTCAACGGGAATGTAGTCGGTGTCGATGCCGAAGTACCGTGGGCCGACAAGTTTGATGCCTTCTTCGGTGCGCCATTGCGGGGCACAGGGCAGACCGACGATGAGCACGCGCTTGCCATATTTCACGGCCTCGTTCGGTACCGGTGTGTATGTGTCTTGATCGACGAGGCAGATAAGATCAGGGGCGGTGGCAAGCGTTTCCCCATCTACTTCGCAGCGAAGGTTCTCGTTCTGGTATTCGACTGAGGCCTTGTGTCCTTTGTCGCCGCCGATGCCTTCGAGGATGACCTTGCCGAAGTTGAATGCGCCGCGCGTCTCACGCAGCACATCCACGACCTTGCCGCTGAACAGGCGGTAGCCATCGGTCAATTCAAGGAATCGCTGTTCGGTAGTCGTATCGGCCAGTCCCTCCTTGATGGAACGGATGGCCTTACCGTATTGCTCGCACTTGGATACGATGCCCTTGACGCCCCATTCGCGGCACATCTGAGCACTCATCGTGTACAGGCAGATCATGAGCTGTCCTCCGACCACGTTGGTGATCGAACGGGCGATGTCCTCGGTCCACTTGTTCGAGACGTTGCTCATGACGCCGGCGTTGCCTTTCTCGTCGCTATAGGCAAGAGGCGTGGCGGAGGCGCCGCCGATAGTGAAGGTGACCATTTGCAGTTCAGGGAAGGCGCGGCCCATACCATCCACATCGACTAGTGGAATGCCTCGACGGGCAGCAGCGGCGATAGGCAGCATCGAATTGACACCGCCCGCCTCCATCGGCATGGTGGCATAGATTTTTTTGTCAGAATACTGTTCGACCAAGTCGAACAGACGGTCGAAATCGTTGCGGCCGCTGCCTTTCTCTGTCATCACGGTCGGAGCGCCCATCATCGCGCAGGGAGCGATGAATGCGTCATCGGGAAGCTCGTCGGGCTCGATAAGCGTAACCGGGCCGCATTCCCTGACGGCTTGTATGGCTATGAGCCGGCCGATATAGGGGTCGCCGCCACCGCCTGCGCCCAATAATGCGGCACCTAAAGCGATGTCGTTGATTTCGTCAACGCCGATGGATCTCATCGCGTGTCCTTTCATTGATGGTTCCCTTGGCGGGCTGCTCCTGCCAAGTCATGTCACAGCACGGTTTCGATGTTCTCGAACGGGATGTAATCGAGGTCGTAGCCAAACCAGCGTGGCCCCGCCAAATCGATGCCTGCTGGCGTGCGCCATACCGGGGCGCAGGGCAGGACCAACATGATGACGCGCTTGCCATATTTGAGGGTTTCCGTGGTCACGGGGATGAAGGTGTCGCAATCCACCAGGCAAATGAGATCAGGGGTGGTGGCCACGGGCTTGCCGTCGAGATATGCGATGAGGTTCTCGTTCTGGAATTCGATGGTACCGGTATGCGTCTTGGAACCGCGGATACCTTCCAGTTCGGCGCGGCCGAAGTTGAAACCGCCACGGGTCTCACGTGTCACGTCGGTGATTTTCGCTTCGATCAGACCGATCGCCCCGATCTTGTCGAACAGGGCGGCGCGGGGAGTTGGATAGCCTTCGGTGGCGGCGATGTCCTTGATATGGCGAATCGTTTCTCCGATGAATTTGGCCTTGGTCAGCGAATCGCGAACGGCGGCGTGCTTCATGGTCTTGCCGGACATGAACTGGCCGAGCGCGATGCCCTGGCCTCCCATTGCATCCACGGTAGCGCGGCCGAGATTCTCCATCCAATCGTTGTCGACAGTGGTCAACATGGCCACGTTGCCTTTTTCATCGGCGAAGGCCATCGGCCACGTATGCACGCCGGCGATGTTGTAGGAGTCCTGCTGTAGTCCGGGGAAGGCGCGACCCATGCCGTCGACGTTGACCAGGGGAATGCCCGCGATGGCTGAAGCCGCGACCGGAATGACCGAGTTCATGCCGCCGATTTCCGAGAGCACGAATGCGTCCAGTTTGCGTCCAAGCTGTTCCTCCTGCGCTGCGAGCAGGTTGGTGATCTCGCAGCCGTTGATGCCCTTTTCGGCGAGCACGCTCGGCGCACCTACGCCTCCGATGGTGGCGACCAGCCATTCGTCCGGGACCTCGTCAGCGTCGTACAGTTCGATGCTTCCGGCCTTGTCCAATGCCTGGCGGGCGATGAGACTGCCCACATAGGGGTCACCACCACCGCCCGCGCCGAGCAGTGAGGAGCCGAGCGCGATATCGGGGATGTCCGAAGAAACCAGATGACGCATGTCAGCGCTCCTTTCGGGTCAGCAGGATGGAACCATCGAAACTGGGCAGCTTCATCAGGCGGTAAGTAATCACGTAAAGCACGATGGACACGACGATGCCATTGACCGGCCCCAGGAAGAACGGATGGTCGAGGAAGGCGAGGGCAGGTACGGAGGAGAAGGTGCCGCCGGTGATGAGAGCGATAACCGAACCGACGATGAACGAGACCAGGCCTGGCACGGAGAAACCGTCAAGCGGACGGAAGTTCTCGGGGCGGGCTTTACGCACCAGCCAGTAGTCGGCGATCATCGATCCGGCAAGGGCAGGAATCATCGCGGAAAGTACGGTGAGGAACATCTGGAAGTAATCCATGATGCCCGCCGCGGCCAGTGCGATGCCAAGAACACCGGCAATGGCGGTGGACACGCGGTAGCCCTTGTCGCCCTTATCGGCGATGACGGCGAAAGCCAGACCTGCGGAGTAGGCGTTGCCGACGTTCACGGACCAGGTGGAAAGCACCAGGGCGATCAGCGCCACGCCTGCAAGACCCATGGAAGCCATGATCTGGGAGATGTCGCCGCTGGACTCGGGCTTGACGATGGACAGCATCGCGCCCATCATGAGCAGGATGACCATCGGGGGCCAGATGCCGATGATGCTGGAAAGCACGGCGCCCTTGCGATCGCGCGCGTAACGGGTGAAGTCGCCCACCGTGGCGCCGCCGACGGCGAAGAAACCGACGGCGATGTTGATGCCTGCGACCAGTCCCATGCTCTCCTTGGGTACATAGGCGGTCAGGGTTCCCAAGCCGGTGCCCGACAGGGAGGAGAACAGGCCATATGCGCAGATAATGAACAGTAGTGGTGCCGCGATGTAGTTCACCCACTTGACTCCGTCGAAGCCGAGGATGGCGGTGACCAACATGAGAGCGCCCAGAACGATCGAGGCGATTTGCGGGGAGACGCTCAGTCCGAGTTTGCCGACCATGAGGGAGAACGATGCTCCGCAGACGGCCGCCTGGACTCCGAACCATCCGATGAGCGAGATGCCCAAGATGATGGAGATGATGTAGCGGCCGCCTTTACGGCCCAATGCGGCGGTGGACATGGCCGATGTGGGCAGGCCGGTGTCGGTGGCTTCCATGGCCACGAAGCACATGTAGGCCAGGATGATGCCGAAGCCGATGAACGCGGCCCAGAACGCATCCCAAAGGGTCAACCCGGCACCAAGGATGGCTCCGGTCATCAGCGTGGAGACGTTGATGGAGTTGCCGATCCAGATGCAGGCGATGGACCACCATCCACGGCGGTCGGATTCGGGGATATAGAGGCTGTCCGATTCGAAGCTCGGCTCCTGAGACGTAACTGCCGCTTCCGTTTGTGGCATAGGGGATGACACTCCTTGTCTTTCTCTCTTTGTGCACTTACATGCTTGTGCTTTTGGGCTTGTCGTTGCCGACTCCGCCGGTCAATTATCGCGCGTGACGCTGCTCAGGGCAGGAGCATGTCCGAATACAGTTCCGGCCGTCGGTCCCGCAGATACGGGCTGGTCTGGCGGTGGGCGATAATCTCATCGAGGTTCAAATCAATGGTGAGTGTTCCCTCGGCCTCATCAGGCAACTCGGCGATGACCCGGCCTCGAGGATTACAGACCTTGGTATGCCCGCCCATATACAGGTCTTTCTCCAGGCCGTACCGGTTGACTGCGCAGAGGAAAACCGTGTTCTCAAGGGCGCGTGCGGGTACGTTGATATCCCACACGTCATGATCGGGCTCGCACCATGCCGACGGGCACAGTATGATTTGGGCTCCCTTGAGCGTCAGCATGCGTGCGACCTCCGGATATCCCATGTCGTAGCAAATCATGATGCCGACGGTACCGAAATCCGTCTTGAATACAGGAGACCCGTTGCCTCCGCGGAAGTAGAAGCGCTCCAATGCCCACAGATGCTGCTTGTCGTAGACACCGGCGATTTCGCCTGTGCGGTCGATGAGCACGGCGCTGTTGAACGGCACTCCAGGCAAATCTTCGTGGTACAAGGCGATGGGCGCAACCACGTAGAGGTTCGAATCCCTTGCAGCGGCGCGTAAGGCCGTGATTGTAGGACCGTCAATCGACTCCGCGAGCTCGGTGATGTGCGGTCCTACGATACTCAGCTCATAGCCGGTGGTGAACAACTCCGGGAAAACGATCATGTCGGCCCCGGCATCGCCGGCCTGCCGAATCATCGGCAGGGCCTTGGCGATGTTGGCTTGAGGATCGCATAATTCGCTGTCGAACTGCGCCAGTACGATACGCGCCGTCTGCTTCGTCATGCGGGTGTCCTTTACAACACCTGCTCGGTACGGGCGAATTCAACGGTTTCCACGCCCTTGGCCTTGGCGTAGGCGACCATGATCGCCCAGTACAGCAGACCGGCGATGATCAGCGAATTCAAGCCGGGGATGCCGATGGAGTAGATGCTGGTCACCTCGCCCACGGCAAAGCCGATGACCCACACAATCAGAGCCACGGGGTTCCACTTCTCAACGCTTTCCGGCAGGGTTCCAGCATCTCGGGTGGCTTCGAGATCCTTGCGGCTGCGGCGAAGGATGTAGTAGTCGATGACCATCACGCCTGCTACCGGGGGAATGGCCACGCCAAGCAGCGTCAGGAAACCGGTGAAATAGTTGATGATGCCGATAACGGACAGGAACGTGCCGACGATGCCGAGTCCCCACACCAATGCGTTGCGGTTGAGCTTGCGATTGAACAGCGCATTGACCATCGTCGACAGGCCGAGCGAGGAGGAATACAGATTGATGTCGTTGAGTTTGACGGTGGACGCGACCACGATGAGTACGCCGATTACGCCGGAGGTGGCCATCATCATGTCGACCACGTTGTTCGTGCCGGTGGCATGAGCCAGAAGAACGGCCAGCAGGTTCATGCCGAGCTCGCCGACGAACGTGCCGATGAGGGTCATCCAGAACACTTCGGTGCCATTGCGCAGGAAACGTCCGTAATCAGGAGTGCAGATGGCACCGGCGATGAAGCCTCCGGCCACCATGGTGGTCGCAGCTCCCAAAGACATGGCAGGGCCGGGTGCTGGCGTATTGAACAGTGAGGAGAGCGGATTGGACTGGAACATCACGAAGGATGCATAGAGCACCACGAGGATGAACAGCGGGACGAACACAGTGGCGAAGTTGGCGATGGCCTTGACGCCGAACACCACGAGTACGGTGATAGCGATGCCGGTGATGATAGACCAGACAGGGGTCTCGAGCTTACCGAGGAAATCCGTGAAAGACAGGATATTGGCCATACCTTCGCCGAACACGGAGTTCTGCACGCCGAACCAACCGACCATGGAGATGGCCATCACGCCGCCGAAGATGGCGGATCCCATCTTGCCGAAACCGGTCCAGCGAGAAAGCAAACTGGTGGAAAGTCCTTCACGCGCGGCCGCCGTGCCGAGGGCCCAGCTGATGACCTGAAGCAGGACGGAGCCGAGCATGGTCGCCCAGAATGCGCCCCAGAAGCTCATGCCATAGCCAAGGGATGCGCCGAGTACCAGCTGGGAGACACAGCAGATGCTGCCGATGCGAATCACCAGAATCTTCCAGAACGGTTGTTTGGCGTTGGCCGGAACACGAGAAAGCGTGTAGTCATTGTCCTGCACGGACTGTTCCACCGACGCTGCAGAGGCGGTGGATGTGGCGTCATTGGTGCCGATACCTGTCGATTGGGTTTGTGTGGTAGACATGATCGACTCTCCTTATCGAATGAAATGTATTGACGATGTTCCTCTCGCTACAGCCCTGTTATGTTACGAATAGGTGAACGGGGGAATGCTATTAGTCGTATGGGGTTCGGGCCAGCCCTGTTGGTAGAGGACCTTTCGCGACTCCAGAAAAATGTTCAGGCACCCGTCCGTATGCTGAACTTTCGGGTGATGGGTTCGCTGGTCTTCCTTGTCGGTCATTGTGATGATATGTGAGCGTGTATGGATGCAACATGGCATTTCGTGGTGGAACAGATTGGTGCGCATGCGGAAGATAGTTTTCTCATGTCGAATGGCCTCGATGCTTTTCTGAGAAAGACTGTTGAGTAGTTGTATTCATAACTGCTTGGCAAGCGATGATTGACGCGAGTACGCTTGGAATTGACGCACAGCGTTGCGCGCGTTGGGGGATGCCCTACCTGAGGGCATGCGATGAGAAGGGGTCGTGATGAGTGATCTGAACGATGAACAGAATGGGCGGGTGCCTTGGGGCGAGCCGGCTTCGGATCCGGCCGCGGGAGTAGGTTCGAAGCCGGGGGAGGCCGCGACTGGAGCGATGCCGGTCGCATCGAATGCGGAACAGCCTACGCAGACCTTGCCGGCTGCAGGGGCGACGGAACAGCCCACGCAGGCGTTGCCGTCGTTCGAACAGCCGTTGCAGCAGACGCAGACGTTGCCTTCTGCCGCGCTGAATGAAACGGGTCCGACCCCGCAACAGCCTACGCAGGTATTGCCGGAAACCGGTTCGTATGGCTCCAGCCAGTCGACCGAGGCGTTGCCGACTCTGGGCGGGGCAGGACAGTCGACCGAGGCGTTGCTGTCAATGAATCAGCCATTGCAAGCCACGCAGACCTTGCCGGAAATCGGTTCGTACGGCTCCAGCCAACCCACGGAGGCGCTGCCTCCGACTGCCCAACCGTTGCAGAACGGGGCGCCGCTTCAGTCCGGTGCGCCGTCGGATACGCCTTTTGTGAATAATGCCGTGCCGGAAAGTGCGGGTGGAATGTCGCAGAATCCGGTTCAGAATGGCGTTCCGCAGTACAACGACGTACCACTGCAAGGCCCGTCACAGAGCGTGCCTCCGCAAAACATTCCGTCGTACGGTGGCGGGTTGCCGCAAGGGGAGCTTCCGTACGGTGATGTTCCCGCACAGGCAGGTACGTTGCAGAATGGTGCTCCGCAAAGTGCGGCATATGGTGAAGTGCCTCCGCAGGGAGTCCCACCGTATGGAACGGTCCCGCCGCAGGGAGCCCCGCAATACTCCCAGCCTGTCCAACCGGGGCAGCCCGGCCAATCCAATAACCCATACACCCAGCCCGGCCAAGGCCAATCGAACCCGTATGACCAGCCGAATCCATACGGCCAGCCCGGCCCTTACGGTCAGTACAACTACGGCGCCCCAATCCCGCCGGCCGCGAGTCAGCGTTACAACGGCATGGCCATTGCGGGCTTCGTCTGCTCGTTCTTCGTCTCGCTTGTCGGCCTGATTCTGAGCATCATCGGTCTGAACCAGATCAAGAAGCAGGGCGGCAAGGGCAAGGGCTTCGCCATCGCCGGTATCGTCATCAGCGCCGCGAGCATGGTATTGGGGGTCATCCTGGTCATCGCCGTCATCGCTGGCGGCTGGTCGTACGCGAAGAACGAACTGCAGGACGAGCTGAACGATGCGAAGTCGGACTACTCGTACAGCGACCCCGGCGACTCCAGCGATTCCGCCAATGGCGAGAATCTCGACAACCTCGACGACACCTTGGACGATACGCTCAACGACACCTTCGACGACCTCTCGAAGGGCGACGCCGGCGTCTACGACTCCGTGCAGGCGTTCGTGGACTCCTCCGAATTCCAGCAGTCCATCCAGTCCGAGGCCGACTCGCTGTCCGGCTCCGGCATCGACTTCAGCTACCACGTCGAGGGCGACACGCTCGTCTACGAGTACACGGTGAGCGACGACTACGCCGCGGCGGGCGACGCCATCGCGTCCTCCGTCTCCGCAATGGGCGACACGTACCAGTCCACCGCGAACATCCTGGGCACCATGTGCAAGACGCAGAGCGGCAAGGCGTCGCTGCGCGTGTACATGCACACCGCCAGCGGCCAGTCGCTCTTCGACCAGACATGGACGGAGCAGTAGCTCACGGGCTGTCCCAGCGGCTCGCCCCCAGTCGTCTCCGACGACAGCTCGCAGCAATTGCGGGCGGGCGATGCCCGCGTCTATCGGCTCGACTGCGTCTCGCACGATGGCTACGGACAGTCCACTGGACTGTCCGTTTAACATCATCGTCCTCAGAGAGGGGAGCCGATTCTCTGACTTCCAGGCGTGAGCGAAAGGGACGAACAAGCCATGCCTGACGGTGTACGCTAGGCACCATGAGACTTGCACGTTTTTCGCTCAATGATTCGCCGCGCTACGCCTTCGTCCAGACCGACGAGGCCGATGGCAAGGACTACCTCGTCGAACTCGACGGCCACCCGCTGTCCGGTGGCCAGGTCACGCCCACCGGCAACCGATACCCGCTGGACGCCGACGGTATCCGCCTGCTCTCCCCGGTCATCCCCTCCAAGGTCTACGGCCTGGCCAAGAACTACGAGGCCCACGCCCAGTTCATGCACGAGGCCGGCCACTCCGAGATCGCCCACGCGCCGGAGAACATGGTCATCTTCACCAAGCCGTCCACCTCGGTGATCGGCCCGGATGACCCGATCGTGTACCCCGCCTGCTCCAAGGACATGAACTTCGAGCCGGAGGTGGCCGTGGTGATGGGCCGCATCGCCAAGAACGTGTCCGTCGAGAACGCGATGGACTACGTGCTTGGCTTCACCTGCGTCAACGACGTGACCCTGCGCGACCTGCAGGGCCTCGACCCCACGTGGACCCGTGCCAAGGGCTTCGACACCTCCTGCCCGCTCGGCCCGTGGATCGTGATGCGCGACGACCTCAACTGGCGCGACGCCAAGATCTCCTTCACGCTCAACGGCGAGGACGTGCCGATGGCATCCGGCACCACCGCCAACCTCATCCACGGCATCCCGGAGCAGATTGCCGCCATCTCCAGCTTCTCCACACTGCTGCCCGGCGACGTGATCATGACCGGCACGCCGAACGCCTCCGGTCATCTCGACCCCGGCGACGAGGCCATCGTGCATGTGGAGGGCATCGGCTCACTGCGCAACGTGATCGTGCGCGCGTGAGCCCGCGAACTGCACTGCGGTTCTGCGTAGAGACTTTCAAAGGCGTTGTGTATGCAGCTCAACGAAAGGGTTGCATGGCATGGCGCCTTTTCTGCTCTTTCAACCCTCACTAAGTATGCGGCCGAACCAGCATGGCGCATACATAGTGAGGATTTTGCACCCCGAACCGTCACTATGTATGCGGGTCCTTCGTTCATCCGCATACATAGTGACGGTTTTGTCTGCTATGGCCGCGGAGTGACGGTATATCCGCGCGTCCGAACGAAGGTGGCGCGTAGTCTCGGCCTGTCTGCAGCGCAAAAAAACCGGCGGTAACTGCGTGCCTTCCCCGTTGGCATGCGCAGATGTGGCCGTTTTCCGTCACAATCGCAACCCGCGATGATGCGGGTATGGGACGGATATGGCGTGGATATGGGAATGAAGGGGGTCGTCCATATCGCGCACCTGCCGCCGGTCTCACATAGTGGGACAGTTCTTATTGATAAGTGAAAACCTGCCAAAAACGGCGTCATTCCGCCGATCGGCACCCGTCGCATCCTCGCGCCCGAGCCTCTGTTTCGTCTTTGTTGCACGGCAGAAACATAGCCGCCACATTGATTCATAACATTATATTCATTCTATTGAATACGTCGGCGGCAGTCCGAGCGGACGGTCAATGGAAACGGACCGAGAGGAAGGTACGACATGCAACGCAAGATGGTTACTGCGACCGCGGCGACGGCCGGTATCTGTGCAATGGCGATGGCCCTGGCGGGCTGCGGCGGCGGTCAGGGAGGCGACGCCACGGCAACCGGCGTCCCCGAAACCGTGAACTACGCGATCCAGTCCGATCCGGGCAAGCTGAACCCGATCACCAACGCCACCGGCGACGGCGTGCAGCTGTCCACGCTTGCTTACGAATCGCTGCTGAGCATGCCCGCCGGCTCCGAGCCGACCGGCAACATCGCCAAGGAATGGAAGGCCACCACCACCGAGGCCACGTTCACCCTGAAGGACAACGTGGTCTGCTCCGACGGCACCGCCCTCAAGGCCAGCGACGTCAAGGCCACGTTCGACTACGTGATCAAGGATGCCTCCGACTCCCAGTACAACGGCGTCTACGTGCCGGAAGGCGTGGAGATCACCGCGGACGACTCCGCCAACACCGTGACCTTCAAGACCTCCACCCCGCAGAGCTTCCTCGCCGAGGAGGTCGGCCAGCTGCCCATCGTCTGCCCGGCAGGCCTGAAGGACCCGTCGGCCATGGATTCCAAGACCTTCGGCACCGGCCCGTACAAGCTCGAAAGCGCCTCCGCCGGCCAGAAGTACACGTACGTGCGCAACGATTCCTACAAGTCCGGCCTGCCCGACGGCACCAAGATCACGGACCTGCCCAAGACCATCGTGGCCACCGTGGTGACCGACCAGTCCACCCAGACCAACATGCTGGGCTCCGGCGACCTCAACCTGGTCAAGCTGAGCGGCTCCGACCAGGACCGCATCGACACTACCTCCTACAAGGGCACCAAGGGCGGTTCGATGCCGATGTCCCTGTTCTTCAACCAGAACGTCGCGCGTCCGACCGGCACGCTTGAGGTGCGCCAGGCCATCGCCGAGACCATCGACCGCAGCAAGGTCGGCCCGGCCATCACGTCCGGCAAGGGTGAGCTGATGAAGTCCATCATGCCCGCCGGCTCCTCGATCTGCTCCGACTCCGATTCCTCCGCCTCCATGGCCAAGACCAACGTCAAGGACGCCAAGAAGCTGCTCGACGCGGCCGGTTGGAAGGCCGGTTCCGACGGCGTGCGCAGCAAGGACGGCCAGAAGCTCACCGTCAAGATCCTGTACAACTCCACCGCCGGTTCGGCCGTGGCCGCGGGCGTGGAACTGGTGCAGAAGGAACTCAAGGCCGTCGGCTTCGACGCGCAGATCACCCCGTCCGACCAGTACACCAACGTGATCTTCTCCGGCGGCGACTGGGATCTGCTCATCAGCGGCATCTCCGCCACCACCCCGGCCGAATGGTACGGCATCTTCTCCGGCGACGTGGTGCCGGACGGCGGCAACTGGACCTACAACGCGGACAAGACCTACTTCCGTCTCGCGGATGAGGCCGCTTCCCAGGCCGGCGAGGATTCCTGCCCCGCCTGGCAGAAGGCCGAGGACCAGCTCATGAAGAACGTGACCGTCCTGCCGCTCGCCCAGTCCTGGGACATGTACTACTCCAAGGGCTTCACCGTGGGCACCGATCCGACCGGCAACTTCCTGCCGACCACCTTCAAGGCGGCCTGAGTAGGGACTGACGATAACAAGTAGCGGGAACCTCCTGACTGGCTTTCTGTGGGGGAAGCCGGTTGGGAGGTATGCCCGTTGATGTGAATGCGGTCTTTGGCCTTCACCGTTGGACTACCCCTCAGTCGGCTTCGCCGCCAGCTCCCCTGACAAGGGGAGCCAAGAAAGGGGGCCGCTTCACGGCATCGTCCTTCAAGGGGAGCTGAGGAGAACCTCCTCCCCTCACCGAAGCCGAGATGGCGAAGAAGCCGAACCTAATTCCGATAACACGCATAATAAATAAGGAGCACATCGTGAGCGAGAGCAGCAACGCGAACGCGGCGAACGCGGGTGCGAGTGTGGACGCGACGGCAACCACCGCGACCGCGGCCGCACCGCAGCAGCGCACGCACCGTCGCATGAATCCGTGGGTGAGTTTCATCGGAAGGCGACTGGTGCGCACGGTCGTGGCCCTGTGGGTCATCGTCACTGTGGCGTTCGTGGTGCTGCGCTTCTCCGGCGGCGATCCGGTGCGTAACGCGCTCGGCGCCACCGCGTCCCCCGAACTGGTGGCGCAACGCCGCGCCACGCTCGGCCTCAACAAGCCGCTGCCGGTGCAGTACGCGCAGTACATCGCCGGCCTATTCCACGGCGACCTCGGCATCTCCATCATCTCCGGCCGCTCGGTCTCCGAGATCGTGGCCACGCGACTGCCGTGGACCGTGGCGCTCGCCCTGGCCGCCTTCGTGGTGATCCTGGTCTTCTCCATCCCGATCGGCATGGCCATGGCCGTGCACACCCAGGGCGACCGTCACCGCGGCAGCGAACTGGTGTTCACCGGCATCACCGGTTTCTTCGGCAATATCCCGGACTACCTGGTGGCCGTGATTCTGGTGAGCGTGCTTGCCGTCAACCTGAAGCTCTTCCCCGTGGCCGGGGCGAACAGCGCGGCGTCGTTCGTGCTGCCGGTCACCGCACTGTCGATTTCCTCGATCTGCATGCTCTCGCGCATCGCCCGCATCCAGACCTTCCATACCTTGAACGACGATTACGTGCGTACGGCCCGCGGCAAGCGACTGAGCCCCATGCGCATCTACTGGCGTCACGTCATGCCGAACATGGTCTCCACCATCATGGTGCTCGCCGGCAACACGCTGGCCCAGATCATGACCGGCACGGTGCTTATCGAGCAGGTGTTCAACTGGCCGGGCATGGGCACCGCGTTCACCACCGCCATCACCTCCCGCGACTACGGCATCGTGCAGGGCCTGGCCCTCGTCTATGGCTTCCTGGTGCTGCTCATCACCTTCCTGGTGGATGTGGTGGTGGCGCTGCTCGAACGTCGCTCGACCATGCTGGAGACGGCCTGAGCTAAGGAAAGGAATGGCTCTGTTAATCCGGATTGACCTGATTTCCCGGAACTACCCCTCAAGGGGAGCCGAGATAAGGGCGCGGTCGACTGGTTTGGGGTTAACGGAGCAAGGAATAGGGAGCGAGAAATGAAACGTACCAAGCAGTTCCTGTCCTCACCGCTGGTGGTGGTCTCCGGCGTGATGATCGTCGTGCTCGTCGTGCTGGCCGTCATCGCGCCGGCCGTCTGGGGCGCGGCCGCCAACACCGAAAACCCGGCGATTCTGCTGCACAAGCCGTCCGGCGAGCACTGGTTCGGCACCGACCAGCTCGGCCGCGACATCTTCGCGCGCACGATGGTCGCCACCCGCCTGTCGCTGGTCACCGCCCTGATCTGCACCGCCATCTCCGCGGTGCTCGGCATCATCGTCGGCGCGGTGCCGGTGGTGTTCGGCAAGCGCGCCCAGCGCTGGACCTCGTCCATCATCAACGTCTGGCTCGCCTTCCCGGTGATCCTGCTCGCCATGCTGACCGTCATCGCGCTCGGCACCGGCGCCACGGCCACCACCATCGCCCTGACCATCACCATGACCCCGACCTTCGCCCGCCTCGCGCAGACGCTGTCCGCCACGGTGGCCGGCGCGGACTACATGGCCGCCGCCCGCATGTTCGGCGTCTCCGGCAGCCGTCAGGTCTTCTACTACATCCTGCCCGAAGTGGCCGAGCCGTTCGTGGCGAACGTCACGCAGTCCATCGGCGGCGCGATTCTGGCCATGAGCTCGCTGAGCTTCCTGGGCCTGGGCGTGCAGCCGCCCGTCTACGATTGGGGCCGCCTGATCAACGAGGGCTTCGCCCAGGTGTACGTCTCGCCGATGGCCGCCGTGGGCCCCGGCATCGCCATCGTGTTCGCCGGCCTGGCGTTCAACCTGTTCGGCGAGGGCATCTCCAACCAGATCCGTCGCGCCTACAAGCCGCTGCCCTCCGCCCTGTCCAAGCGCGAGCTCGACAACCCTCCGAAGATGCTGGACAAGACCAATATGGAGCTCGTGGTGGAGACCGCCGCCGAGCAGACCGCGCAGCACCGCGAGAAGGTCGAGGCCCTGCGCGCCAAGGATCCGGAGGCCGCCGTGGTCTCCGTGCCGCGCCCTGCGCCCGTGCTTTCCGTGCGCGGCCTGACCGTCTCCTTCCCCGAAGGCAAGCGCTGGAACACGCCGGTCAAGGGCATCAGCTTCGACGTCGAGGCCGGCGAGATCGTGGGCCTCGTGGGCGAATCCGGCTCTGGCAAGTCCCTCACGATGATGTCCGTGGCCGACCTGGCCGCGCCCGGCTCGTACGTGGCCGCCGACTCCATCCGCTTCGACGGCACCGACATCGTGGGCATGCTGCCCAAGGACAAGCGCAAGCTGCTCTCCGGCATCGGCGTGGTCTTCCAGGACTCGCTGACCGCCCTGAACCCCGCCATGCGCGTGGGCAAGCAGCTGGCCGAAGTGCTCGAATGCCAGAACGGCACCCCGCACGAGGAGGCCATGAAGCAGGCCGTCGAGATGCTGGAACACGTGGGCATCGACCCGGCCCAGCACGCGGAACGCAAGTTCCCGCACGAGCTGTCCGGCGGCATGCGCCAGCGCGCGATGATCGCCATGGCCGAGATCAACCATCCCAAGCTCATCATCGCGGACGAACCGACCACCGCACTGGACGTCACGGTCCAGAAGCAGGTGCTCGCGCTGCTGCGCAACGAATGCGCCCGCAACAAGCAGGCCGCCGTCATCGTCTCCCACGACATCGCCGTGCTCGGCGAGATCTGCAGCCGGATCATGGTCATGTACCACGGCGCGATCGTGGAGATCTTCGACACCGCGCTGCTGCGCACTCCCGAGAAACTCAAGCACCCGTACACCCGCGCGCTGGTCAGCTCCATCCCGACCCTCGCCACGGACAAGAGCCGCCCGCTGGTTACCATCGACGACGAGCTGGTCTCGCACCAGTCCGCCGACCTCGCCGGTCGTGAGGCCGCCGAACGCGCGGAGGCAGACACTGTGATCGACGGGGATGCTTCCGAGACGGCCGATATCGCCGCGGACGATGTCGTCAAGGCCGAAGCTGCGGAGGATGCGGCGGAGCTGCAGGGCACGAAGGAGGAACGATGAGCGACGATACAATTCTTGAGGTCCGCGACGCTTGCGTGACCTTCGAAAAGCGCGATTCCGTGGTGCACGCCGTGGACCACATCTCGCTGACCATGAAGCGCGGCGCCATGCTGGGTCTCGTGGGCGAATCCGGCTCCGGCAAGTCCACGCTCGCCAAGGCCATCGTGGGCATGCAGCCGCTCGACTCCGGCCAGATCCTTATCGACGGTCTGAGCCAGCACGACCGCGCCAAGCTCAAGGGCCACGCCAAGGCCGAAATCGTGCAGATGGTCTTCCAGGACCCGTACTCCTCGCTCAACCCGCGCATGAGCGTGGGCGAGGCGATCGGCGAGGTGCTCGACACCTACGAGCATCTGGGCGCCGCCGAACGCGAGGAATCCGTGGCCGAACTGCTGCGACTCGTACACCTGCCGGCCGATGTGGCACCCAAGATGCCCGACCAGCTCTCCGGCGGCATGCGCCAGCGCGTCGCCGTGGCCAAGTGCCTGGCCGTGCGCCCGAAGCTCATCGTGGCCGACGAGATCACCAGCGCCCTCGACGTGTCCGTGCAGGCCGTGGTGTTGAACCTCATCCGCTCGCTGCACGAGCAGCTGGGCCTGTCAATGCTGTTCATCAGCCACAACCTGGCCGCCGTGCGATACATCTGCGACGACATCGCCGTGATGCATCACGGACGCATCGTGGAATGCGGGCCCGCCGAGCAGATCGTCAAGGCGCCGACCGACCTGTACACGCGCTCGCTGGTCGGCGCGATTCCCTCGCTGGAGGACGCCGGCCGTGATGTGCTGCTGGATCCGAGCCTCGATTCAAGCCTCGCCGGGGCCGCCCGATGAGCGATGCCGGGGTGATGGAGGCCGTCGCCAAGGATACGTTGGCGGAGACTGCCGTGGAGGATTGTCCGTCTGACGGCGTTGGCCGTGGCGGTGCCGGAGTTGATGGAGTTGCCGGGCCTGTTGAAGCCATCGGTCCGGCCGCTATGGATGTGAGCCGACTGACCGATGCCGAACGCGCGTTGATGGCCCGCGCCGACCGCTGGCTGGCCGCACACGCCGACGAATTCGAGCGAACGTTGGCACGATGGGTCGCGGTGCCGTCGATCTGCGACGACGAATATGCCGGGGGAGAGGCTGCGAACGATGGCCGTCCGACCCCGCTCGGCCCGGCCGTGGCGGACATGTTCGACGTGGCGTCCGAAGACATGCGAGCGATGGGTCTTGCGCCCTGTAATCACGGCGGTTACGCGCTGTCCGCCGCGGTGGAGGCCGGTGATTCCCGGTCCGATCTGGAGGTCGGCGGCGCGGACGAGATTGCCCTGGTCGGTCACTTGGATGTGGTGCCGGCCGGCGACGGCTGGACGCGCCCGCCGTTCGCGCTGACCCGCGAAGGCGAGTTCGCGTTCGGCCGCGGCGTGCACGACTGCAAGGGCCCCTCGCTGGTCAACCTGTTCGTGCTGTGCATGATCCGTGACCTCGGCGTGCCGATGCGCCACCGCGTGCGCGCGCTCATGGGCGGCGGCGAGGAGACCCGGATGAATGACCTGCGCGGCTATCTGGCCCGCGAACAGGCGGCAGGCTTCAGCTTGGTCACGGACGGCCCGTTCCCCGTGAACTACGGGCAAAAGGGTATCCTGCAGATCACGATGAGCGTGCCCGCGCCCGGCATTTGGCGGCATTTCGCCGCCGGCTCGGCTGCGAACGCCGTGCCCGGCGAGGCCGCAATCGAACTGTCTGGCAGCATCGGCATCACCAGCGCCGACGTGGAAGCCGCCATCGCCGGCGCGCCCGAGCGGTATCGCGGCGTGATTCGATGGGACGCCGCCACGCGGACGCTGTACGCCCAAGGCATCGCCGGCCACGCGGCCTTCCAGGACGGCACGGTGAGCGCCATCATGCTGCTGACCGGGTTCCTCAGCGAATCCGGACTGCTCGCCGGCCCCGACCATGTCGACGAACTGGCCACGGCCCGTGCGCTGTTCGCCATCGCCCAGTCGAAGGACGGCAAGGGCCTCGGCATCGCCTGCGCGGACGAATCCGGGCCGCTGAGCTTCAACCTCGGCCGAGTCATGCCGGATACGGAGGGCGCATCGGAAACCGGCGGGAACACGGATTCGCCGAACTCGGCGGAATTCGGTGCGCCAGGTACCACCGTCGAAGCGGAGGCATCCGAGGTGTCCGGTGATGCCGCCAATGCCGAAGCGTCAGGCGAACGTTTGCACCTCCAGTGCGACAGCCGATACCCGGTCTCCGGCAATGGGCCGGACATCGAACGCACACTGCGCGCGACCGTCGCGGCCATGCCCGCCGACTGGGGCGTGCGGGTGGAATCGGTCCACGACGAACCGGCCTACCGCATCGACCCGGACGGCGTGGAATGCCGGACCCTGACCCGCGCGTTCAACGACTTCTTCGACGCGGACAAGCAACCCTTCACGATGGGCGGCGGCACGCACTCGCGCCTGCTGCCGAGGTCGGTCACTTTCGGCGCCGACTTCTGGTACATGGAGGACATCGCCCGCAAGGCCGGACATCCCGCCAAACCGGCCGGCATGGGCGAGGATGAAGGCGGCGCCCACAGCGCGGACGAATGCGTGAACATCGCCAACCTGCTCACCGCCGCCAAGCTCTACCTGCTTGCCCTCACGCGACTGGACGGCATGCTGGAGTAGGCGCGGCGGCCGTCCGACGAACGGGAAGCCGCGTACGATTGCGGAAGTGAACGTCGTCGGACAAACCCGTCGCCATGCAGCGAGGCGCGATGAAGCGTAATACGCACGACGCGCGGCAGCAAACGAAACGAACAACGGAATCAACGGAAATGAGGTAACGATGAGCGACGATTCCCGCCACCAGCCGGGCCCGGCCATGCCCGACGTGGACCAAGCGAAAACGTTGGCATTCACCAACGAAGCCGGCGAACAGGTGGACTACGAGGCCCGCGTGCGCCTGATCGACGTGCCGCGTTCGGACGAGGACCGCAGGCCGGTGGGCCGCATGTCCGTCACGTCGTTCGTGCGACTGTTCGACGGCTCGCCCGACCCCGCGCGCCCGGTGATGGCGCTGTTCAACGGCGGCCCGATCGTGGCCAGCACCGCGCTGCTGCTGTCCGGCATCGGCCCGAAGCGCGCCGCGTTCAGCGACGACCTCGACGCGCCGCTGCGCGACTCCTATCACCTCGTGGACAGCCCGTCCTCGCTGCTGACGGACTGCGACCTCATTGTCATGGACGCCATCGGCTGCGGCTACGGCCGCTACGAGGCGGACGTGGACGTGGAATCCAAGTACACGGCCCGCGAGGACGCGCGCCAGTTCGCCGAGGCGGCCGCCCGCTGGATGGTGCTGGAGGGCCGTGAGGCCTCGCCGCTGTACATCCTCGGCGAAAGCTACGGCACCGTGCGCGCCCCGCTCATGGCCAAGGCCATGCTGGAGCTCGCGGACACGCAGATCGCGCCCGCCGGCGTGGTGCTCATGGGCACCACCACGAACATCCAGGAGGTTCACGACCGCCTGCGTTCGGTGGTGGCCCCGGCCAGCTCGCTGCCGCTGATGGCCGCGGTCGCCTGGTATCACAAGCGCGGCTCGCTGGACGCCAAGGACTGGCGCGAGGCGGTGGACAAGGCGCGCGAATACGCCTACGGGCCGTACCTGAGCGCCCTGTACGCCGGCTCCCGACTGCCGCAGGCCCGGCGCGAGGCCGTGGCCGCCGAACTCGAACGCTTCACCGGCGTCAAGGCCGCCGCATGGCTCAAGAACCGTCTCAACATCTCCAAGGACCGCTTCCGCTCGATGTTGCTGGAGGACGAGGGCAAGGTCGTGGGCGTGTACGACGCCCGGTACGCCGCGCCCGCCTCGCCGATCTACCAGGTCGACCCGTCCGACAGCCGCGTGGGCCCGGTGCTGGCCGTCTGCGCGCACCGCTTCTACAACGACCTGCTCGGCGTGGACCGTGCGCTCACGCGCGTGGAGGCCCCCGGCGACGTCTGGTCCTCCTGGGACTGGAGCGTGGGCGGCCCCTCCGACTCGGTGCCGGAAGGTGCCAAGAAGTCGCCGTTCGACGAGTTCGACTATGCGGGCGCGCTGGAATACTGCCTGCAGCAGGTCGCCGGGTTCCGTCTCATGGTGGCCAACGGCTGCTACGACACCATCACCACGGTCGGTGCCTCGGACGCGCTCATCGCCTCGATGGACGCTCCGGAAGGCAGCGTGACGCAGCGCATCTACCCGGCCGGCCACATGACGTACACCGACCGCGAATCCGGCGTGGCGCTGAACCACGATCTCGCCGCGTTCGTCGCCTCTTCTGGCTCCCCTCGCTGAATAGAAAGGAATCATCATGACCAACACCGAAGGCATCGCCGCTTTCCGCCACAGGGAGGACCTCGCGTCCATCCCGGTCTACCGTCAGGGCAAGCCCGCGCCGACCGACCGTCGCGCGTTCAAGCTCTCCAGCAACGAGAACCCGTACGGTCCGCTGCCGTCCGTGATCGAGGCGATCGATAAGTCCGCCCTGACCTCGATGAACCGCTACCCGGACATGCACGGCTGGAAGGTGGTCGAGCGCCTCGCCAAGCGCTACGACGTCGACCCGGCCTCCATCATCCTGGGCGCCGGCTCCTCCGAGATCATCACCGAGCTCGTGGACGCCCTGACCGGCCCCGGCACCGAGGTCATCTACCCGTGGCGCAGCTTCGAGGCGTATCCGATCATCGTGCGCGGCGCCGGCGCCACTCCGGTCGAGGTGCCGCTGACCGCCGACCTGCGCCACGACATCCCCGCGATGATCGCCGCCGTGACCGACCGTACGCGCCTGATCATCGTGAACAACCCGAACAACCCCACCAGCACCACGGTCTCGCGCGAGGAGGCCGAACAGCTCATGGAGGCCGTGCCGAAGGACGTGGTGGTGCTCTTCGACGAGGCCTACTACCAGTTCAACACCGACCCGGATACCGAAGTGGCCATGGACCTCTTCCGCAAGTACCCGAACGTGGTGGTGGCCCACACCTTCTCCAAGGCGTACGGTCTGGCGGGCTTGCGCATCGGCTTCGGCATCGGCCCGGTGCCGGTCATCAACGAGATGAGCAAGGTGGCCCTGCCGTTCGCCGTCTCCGACGTGGCCCAGACCGCCGCGATTGCTTCCCTGGACGCCCAGGACGAGCTTGACGTGCGCGTCAAGGACCTCATCGCCGAGCGTTCCCGCATCATCGAGGCGCTTGAGGCGCAGGGCTGGCACGTGCCGCCCTCGGGCGCGAACTACTTCTGGCTGCAACTGGGCGACCTCACCGACGCCGTGGCCGAAAAGCTCACCGAGGCCGGCGTCATCGCCCGCGTGTTCTCCGGCTGCGGCATCCGCATCTCCATCGGCACGCACGAGGCCAACGATCTGGTCATCGAGACCTGCGCGAACGTTATCAAGGAGCTGCCGGCCGCCGCGGAACAGTGGGGTGCCCAGTGAGCGGGGCGGGGGAGGAATCCCGCGGAACCTGCGGGTGCGCCTGTGATAAGGGCTGTACGAGTGAGTCGACTGCAGCCGTCGCTCCCGTGACGCAAGCGCCCGCCTGCGCCGGTTCGACGCCGAGCGTTACTGCCAACGTCGCGGCCAACGCCGCCCCAGAAGGCTTCGTCGCCCACCCGGCCCCGGCCTCGCGCGCCCTCACCTGGACGGACGGCCGGTCGACCATCGACTACACCGCCACCGCCGGCCACCTCGACATCCGTGAGAACGATGGCAGCCCGATCGCCTCGCTGTTCGTCATCTCGTACGTGGCCGACGCCGTCTCCGGCGACGCGGCCCCGGCCGGACCGGACCGCCCGGTGACGTTCCTGTTCAACGGCGGCCCCGGCTCCTCCAGCGTGTGGCTCAACACCGGCGGCTTCGGCCCGAAGAAGGCCCCGTCGATGGCCCCGCTGCCCTCCGGCGCCGCGCCGTACCCCATCGAGGACAACCCGTACACGCTGCTGCGTCGCTCCGACCTGGTGTTCATCGACGCCCCGGAGACCGGCTGGTCGGCCATGGCTCCCGGCGTGCCCACCTCCCGCGCGTGGGGCGTGGACCAGGACGCGGACGTGTTCTGCCGCGCCGTGGTGGACTGGATCGCTGCGAACGGCCGGTGGAACGCGCCGAAGTACCTGTTCGGCGAATCCTATGCCACCACCCGCGTGGCGGTCATGGCCAACATGATCCAGAACCGCTGCATCGACCTGAACGGCGTGGTCATGCTCTCCAACCTGCTCGACTGGGCGGGCGACCAGGCCGGTTCGGACGCCGGATACATCAACCTCATCCCCTCGTACGCGGCCGCCGCGGCCTACCACAAGGCGCTCGCGGGCGGTGCGGACGCGGCGGAGGCCAACGCCGCCGTGACCGACGACCTGATGCAGCGTGCCGAGGACTTCGCGCTGGGCGACTACGCCGCCGCGCTGGTTCAGGGCGACCGTCTACCGGCCGACCGCGAACGCGAGGTGGCCGAACGTCTGTCCGCTCTGATCGGCGTGGACGCCGGCGTACTGCTGCGCCGTCACCTGCGGCTTGACATGGAGGACTTCCGCGCCGCGCTGCGTGCGGACGAAGGCAAGATGATCGGCCGTTTCGACGCCCGGTTCGTGGCGGACAACGACTACGTGGTGGGCTCCGGCGGCGCCGACCCGGCCACCAACGACGCTGCCACCGCCGGCGTGAACTCCGCGGAGACCTGCGCCTTCCGCGCCGCCGTGCGCGAGATCGGATACGAGTGGAACCGCCCGTATCTGGTGCTCAACAACATGCAGGTGGAGCCGAACTGGAACTGGGTGCATCGGGCTCCCGCGGTGGACGAGCCGATGAATTGCCCGAACACGGCCCTGGACCTCTCCGCGGCCATGCGGCGTAACCCGTTGCTCAAGGTGGCGGTGATGGGCGGCAAGTATGACCTCGCCTGCCCGTACCTGTCCGCCCGCAACGACATCGCGCACCTGTTCCTGGCCCCGAGGCTCAAGGCGAACATCTCCTATGGCCTATACGCCACCGGCCACATGGCCTACGTGGACGCCGCCGCGCTCGCCGCGATGGACGCCGACCTGACCGCCTTCTACCGCGACGGGCGGTTCTAGCGGGCTAACGGACCGTCACGCCTTGACCATGCGGTGATCGTGCAGGACGGCGTCCACACGGTCATCCGCACGGTCGGCGATGACGTCGATGAGCGCCAGATGGATCTTCAGACGGTCATCGCTGTCCGGCACGAAGCCGGTGACGCCCAGCGTGGGATCCGCGCCTTCGGCCAAAATGTAATCCACGAGGTTCTGATAGAAGCTGCGCAGCATGAGGTTCGGCGTGATGTCCGCGATGCGCCGGTGCAGCTGCCAGTTCAGCTCCTCGCTGGCCGGCGTATGCCATTGGGCGATAAGCGGTTCGCGCATGGCGTTCAAGTCGGCCACGTCCTGTTCGGTGCGGCAGCGGACCGCGTCGTGCATGACCTGCGTATCCAGTCCGTCCAGCACCTCCACCGCATTGTTCACGTCGATCTTGCGCTGCGATTTCAGGTCCACGATCTCCATGGCGAGACGGGACAGCGGCGGCTGGTCGGCCACGAAGATGCCGCCCTTGGGGCCGGGCTTGACGATGACGATCCGCCGTTCGCGCAGGATGCGCAGCGCTTCGTTCAGGGTGGCGGGGGCCACGTTGAACTGCTGCAGCAGCTCGGTCTTGGTGCCGATGCGGCGGCCCGCCGGCAGGTGCCGCGCGCGGATGTCCTCCTCGATGGCGTCGGCCACGGTGCCGGATACCGATTGCGTGACGGTCATTGTTCCCCTCCTTGACCGGGCGTCGATGACATGACGGCCTTCCCAGCGTACCGTCTTCCGCGCGTGCGCGTCACATGCTGGATGGCCCGACCGGCCCGTAACCTTATTCGTAATAATCATTATTATAGTTACTCGGTGTATGTTACCGGACGATCGCATCGTCCGAAAAACACTTGATTGAGGAGGATCGATGACCAGATTCACCACCGGCGGCGACGCCCTCGCCGAATCCCTGATCGCCCAAGGCGTGGACACCATCTTCGGCATCCCCGGCGTGCAGCTGGACGCCGCGTGCGACGCGCTCTACTACCGCAAGAGCCAGATCCACTACATCTGCGCCCGCAACGAGCAGGCCGTGACCTACATGGCGGACGGCTACGCCCGCAGCTCCGGCCGCGAGGGCGTGGGCATGGTGGTGCCCGGACCGGGCGTGCTCAACGCGCTTGCCGGCCTGGCCACCGCATACTCCACCAACTCGCGCGTGCTGCTCATCTGCGGCCAGGTGGACAAGTGCCAGATCGGCAAGGGCGACGGCGTGCTCCACGAGCTGCCCGACCAGACCGGCATCATCGCCCGCCTGTGCAAGTGGCATGCGCTGGCCGAGAACGCCGAGGACATTCCCGGACTGGTCGCCGAGGCGTTCCGCCAGTTGCGTAGCGGCCGTCCGCGCCCGGTGGTGCTCGAGATTCCGCCGGACGTGCTCGCCGCGCCGATTCCGGCCGACCTCGCGATTCCCGCGTACGTCGAGCCCACGCCGGTGCAGCCGGATGCGGACGTGCTCAAGCAGGCCGCGGAGCGTATCGCCAAGGCCGAGCGTCCGCTGATCTACGCGGGCGGCGGCGTGCGCGCGGCCGGTGCCTCCGAGGAGCTGACCGCGCTGGCCCACCTGCTGGGAGCCCCTGTGGTGGTCACCGAAAACGGCCGCGGCGACATCGACGCCGACGACCCGCTGGCCTTCGACCAGGTGGTCTTCCGCAAGCTGCGCGAGACCGCTGACCTTATCATCGCGGTCGGTTCGCGCTTCGTGGGCAGCTTCGGCGGCGAACTCAACGTGAACGGCGTGCCGTACATCTGCATCAACGCGGATGAGGCGGACCTGAGCGGGCCGCGTCATCCCGAAATCGCCGTGTACGCGGATGCCAAGCCGGCGCTGGCGGGGCTCGTCGCCCTGCTTGGCTCGGACGGCCTCGACTACCAGCCGGGCGACCGGACCGCGGAAATCGCCGCCGCGCGCGACTGGAGCGACAAGACCCTCGCCCAGCTCGACCCGCAGCGCGAATACCTCGACGTCATCGGCCGCGTGCTCGGCAAGGACGGCGTGTTCGTCAGCGAATACACGCAAATCGGCTATGCGGCCGCCATCTGCATGCCGCGTCACAGTCCCGAGACCTACATCGGCCCCGGCTACGAAGGCACGCTCGGCTTCGGATTCGCCACCTCGCTCGGCGTGCAGGCCGCGGCCCCGGACCGCCGCGTGGTCTCCGTGAACGGCGACGGCGGCTTCTCCTGGACCATGCAGGAACTGTCCACCATGCGCCGCTTCGGCCTGGCCGTGGCGACCGTGGTGTTCAACGACGGCTACTACGGCAACGTGCGCCGCATCCAGAACGGCAACTACGGTGGCCGCGTGTTCTCCTCCGACCTCACCGACCCGGACTACATGAAGCTCGCCGAGGCGTTCGGCATCGCCCACGCGCGCGCCTTCGACCCGGAGGAGCTGGGCCGTGAATTGGAGAAGGCGCTCGCCAGCCGCACGCCCACGTTGATTGAGGTGCCGGTGGCGAACTTCCCCTCGCCGTGGAACCTCGTGCACGAGGGCATCCCGACCCCGCCGGCGCTGCCGCCGCACGCCGACCGCGTGCCGCGTGAGTAACGCCTGCGACTCCCCTCAGTCTCACTTCGTTCGACAGCTCCCCTCAAAGAGGGGAGCCAGAATCAGCTCGGCAGCACGGCGTGCAGCGCGGTCATCACCACGAGGCTGATAATTGCCGTCACGGTCAGGGAGAAACCGGCGAGCTTGGCGTTGCCGGTGAGCGAGTCGGTGAACTTGGTGGAGAATATCGTGATCGGGGCGAAGGCACCCAGCACGATGATCTCCCTGATGCGCATGCTGAACGGCAGCAGGAACCACGCGGCCACCGCGATGATCACGCCGAACACCGCGCGCCAGCCGATTACCTTGAGCAGTTCCATGCGGTCCTTGCGATTATCCGGAATCTCCATCATGAGTCCGATCATGGCCATCGCACAGAAGGCATTCGCGTTGGCGAACGGGGTGATGAGCGTCACGATGGGCTGCGGGATCGTGATGTGCAGGAACATGAACACCAGCATCAGCATGTAGATGTCGAACGAAATCGAGCCCAGGAAATCACGCGCGATGTTGCGCAGGCGCAGGCTCAACGGCAGCGACTTGAAGTTCTCGTCCATCTTCAGCAGCGTGCGGGTGATGGTCAGGGAACCGGCCGTGGCCACGGTGGCGTTGCCGATATCCAGCATGATGATGGGCAGGCCGGCCGAGGCGCCCATGAACGTCTGCACCACCGGCAGGCAGAATGCGCCCAGGTTCAGGCCTGAGGCGTTGAGCATCTGGAAGGCGCGGTAGTTCTTCTCGTCGCCGCGCGAGCCGAGATAGACGATGAACAGCGGGATCGCGCACGCGAAGAAGCCGAACAGCACGATCCACAGCATGCGCATGTCGTGCTTGTTGGTGGCGAACGAGAGGATGATCGCGCACGGCAGCGTGAGGTTGAACACCAGTCCCTGCGCCACCTTGTAGTCGCGCTCGCCGAAGATATGCAGGTGCTTGAGTAGGTAGGGGACGATGATGGCGAGCAGCAGCGCGCCGGATTGGAAAATCATGATGTGCTTCTCTCTGTCTCGCCCGTCGGCGAAGGCCGCTGGTTGCACAGTCTAGGAGCGGGTGTGCATGATGCGCCCGTCACGCTCACGTGGTGGCTGCTCGGAATGGCGGCGACGATGGGACTCGGGGCCGCCGCTACAGCCGCGATGTAAAACTTGAGTCACCTTCGCTCAACTTTTGGGAATAGAATGGGCGGCGGACGGGTTGAGAGTGTCAGAACATGACACGAATGCCCATGAAGGACGTGCGGTCGGGTTCGGCCGGGCCGCAAGGTTCGGCAATCCGGCCGCACGGCCCCGCGAACGGGCATACAAGAAGACTTTGGAGGAACACATCATGGAACAGAAGTTCACCACCATGGCCCAAGAGGCCGTCGGCGACGCCATTCAGAGTGCGTCCGCCGCAGGAAACGCGCAGGTCGAGACCCTGCATGTGATGGATGCGCTGCTGCGCCAGGAGAACGGCGTGGTGCGCTCGCTCATCGAGGCCGCGGGCGGCAACGCGCAGGCCATCGGCGCCGCCGTGCGCAACGCCTTGGTCGCGCTGCCCAGCGCCTCCGGCTCCACCACCTCGCAGCCGCAGGCCAGCCGTCAGCTGACCGCCGCCATCGCGCAGGCCGAGAAGGAAATGCAGGCCATGGGCGACGAATACGTCTCCACCGAGCACCTGCTCATCGGCATCGCGGCCAGCAAGCCGAACCAGTCGGCCGAGATTCTGGAGAAGAACGGCGTCACCGCGGCGGCCCTGCGCAAGGCCGTGCCGAGTGTGCGCGGCGGTGCCAAGGTGACCAGCCCGGACGCGGAAGGCTCGTACAAGGCCCTGGAGAAGTACTCCACCGACCTGACGGCCGCCGCCAAGGAAGGCAAGCTTGACCCGGTGATCGGCCGTGACCAGGAGATTCGCCGTGTGATCCAGATCCTGTCCCGTCGTACCAAGAACAACCCGGTGCTGATCGGCGAGCCCGGCGTGGGCAAGACCGCTGTCGTGGAGGGCCTGGCCCAGCGTATCGTGGCGGGCGACGTGCCCACCACCCTGCAGGGCAAGAAGCTCATCAGCCTTGACTTGGGCTCCATGGTGGCCGGCTCGAAGTACCGTGGCGAGTTCGAGGAGCGCCTGAAGGCCGTCTTGAACGAGATCAAGAACGCCAACGGCCAGATCATCACGTTCATCGATGAGATCCACACCATCGTGGGCGCGGGTGCAGCCGAAGGCTCCATGGACGCCGGCAACATGCTCAAGCCCATGCTGGCCCGTGGCGAGCTGCGCCTGATCGGCGCCACCACCCTGGACGAGTACCGCGAGAACATCGAGAAGGATCCGGCACTGGAGCGTCGTTTCCAGCAGGTGTACGTGGGCGAGCCGTCCGTGGAGGACACCATCGCCATCCTGCGTGGCCTGAAGCAGCGTTACGAGGCGCACCACAAGGTCACGATCGGCGACGACGCGCTGGTGGCCGCCGCCACCCTGTCCAACCGGTACATCTCCGGCCGTCAGCTGCCTGACAAGGCCATCGACCTGGTCGACGAGGCCGCCGCGCACCTGCGTATGGAGCTCGATTCCTCCCCGGAGGAGATCGATGAGCTGCAGCGTAAGGTGACTCGTCTCGAGATGGAGGAGATGCAGCTCAAGAAGGCCGAGGATCCGGCATCCAAGGAGCGCTTGGGCAAGCTGCAGGCTGAACTCGCGGACACCCGTGAGAAGCTCAGCGGCCTCAAGGCGCGTTGGGATACGGAGCAGGCCGGCCATAACAAGGTGGGCGAGCTGCGCGCCAAGCTCGATGACCTGCGAGTGCAGGCGGACAAGTTCACCCGCGAGGGCAACCTGGCCGAAGCTTCGAAGATCCTCTACGGCGAGATTCCGTCGATTCAGAAGGAACTCTCCGCCGCCGAGAACGCGGATGCCGAGTCCAAGGACACCGGCTCCAGCGACCCGGCCAACGAGCCGATGGTCCCGGACCGCGTGGACGCCGACTCCGTGGCCGAGATCGTCTCCGACTGGACCGGCATCCCCGTCGGCCGCCTGATGCAGGGCGAGAACGAGAAGCTCCTGCACATGGAGGACTACCTCGGCAAGCGCGTGATCGGTCAGACGGAGGCCATCCAGGCCGTGTCCGACGCCGTGCGCCGCTCGCGTGCCGGCATCTCCGACCCGAACCGCCCGACCGGCTCGTTCCTGTTCCTCGGCCCCACCGGCGTGGGCAAGACCGAGCTCGCCAAGGCGCTCGCGGACTTCCTGTTCGACGACGAGAAGGCCATGGTGCGCATCGACATGTCCGAGTACATGGAGAAGGCGTCCGTGTCCCGCCTGATCGGCGCGGCCCCCGGCTACGTGGGCTACGAGCAGGGCGGCCAGCTGACCGAGGCCGTGCGTCGTCGTCCGTATTCCGTGGTGCTGTTCGACGAGGTCGAGAAGGCCAACCCCGAGATCTTCGACGTGCTGCTGCAGGTGCTCGATGACGGCCGTCTGACCGATGGCCAGGGCAGGACCGTGGACTTCAAGAACACGATTCTGATTATGACCTCCAACCTCGGCTCGCAGTTCCTGGTGAACGAGGACATGGATCCGGACGCCAAGAAGAAGGCCGTGATGGACGCGGTCCACATGAACTTCAAGCCGGAGTTCCTGAACCGTCTGGATGACATCGTCATGTTCCACCCGCTCACCCGCGAGGAGCTTGGCGGCATCGTGGACATCCAGGTCAAGGCCGTGGCCCAGCGCCTGACCGACCGCCGCATCACGCTCGACGTGACCGACTCCGCCCGCGAGTGGCTGGCCAACACCGGCTACGATCCGGCCTACGGCGCCCGTCCGCTGCGTCGCCTGGTGCAGACCGAGGTGGGCGACCAGCTGGCCCGCATGCTGCTGGCCGGCAAGGTCCACGACGGCGACACCGTGCTGGTCGACCAGACCGGCGGCGAGCATCTGGAGCTCTCCGCCTGGGCGAGCGACCAGATCGTCGGCGACGACCCGGACGTGAACGTGGACGACGTCACCGCCGACAAGTGACGGTGATTGCGCCGGCTCGATTGACGTCGATGCCGGTATGAACCCCGAAAATGGTGGTTGCGGATTCCCGCAGCCACCATTTTTTATTGGCCAAGAACACAAGGGCCATGTCAATCTTGATTGGACAGGGCCTAGGCTTTCCGCGCGGTACATGTCGGTGAATACTGTGTCAGGAAGCTGCGAACGTTACACACGAAAGGGAAAGCCATGACCGGACGATTCGCGCCCACGCCGTCGGGGCGCATGCACATCGGCAACGTGTACGCCATGCTGGGCGCCTGGCTGTCCGCCCGTGCGCGCGGCGAACGTATGCTGTTGCGCATCGAGGACGTGGACAAGCCCCGCGTCATCGCCGGTGCCGACCAGCTCATGATGGACGACCTGCACTGGCTCGGCCTCGACTGGGACAACGCCGAGCCCATGTTCCAATCCCGCCGTACCGAGCGCTACGAGTACGCGCTCGAATGCCTGCGTTCGGCCGGCGTGGTTTACCCGTGTTTCTGCTCGCGCGCGGACATCCGCGCCGCATCCGCCCCCAACGAGGGCGACGGTTTCATGGTCTATCCCGGCACCTGCCGCCGCTTGCTGCGTGACCACCCCGACGAGGTCCGCGAGCGACTGTCCCGCGGCGACCAGCACTCCCTGCGCATCGCCATGCCCGAGGCGGGGGAGCAGGCGGATGCGGAATCCGTCGCCCGATTCGATGATTGCGTCTGCGGCCCGCAACGCTACGACCTGCCGCGCGAGGTGGGCGATTCGGTGATTCGCCGGGCCGACGGGCTGTTCGGCTACCAGTTGGTCGTGGTGGTGGACGATCTGGACATGGGCGTCGATGACATCGTTCGCGGACGTGACCTGCTGCGATCCACCGCCCTGCAGATGTGGATTCGCCGGTGTCTGCTTGCCGGCGGCTTCGAGCCGGAATGCGGTGACGCGCCATCCCGCCAACAGTCCCTAGTCAACCCCACCTACGCGCATCTGCCGCTCATCGACAACGCGGCCGGCCGTCGCCTCGCCAAACGCGAACGTTCGCTGGACCTGGGCGCCCTGCGCGCCCGCGGCGTCACCCCCGAACAGATCATCGGCTACTGCGCCTGGCTGTTGCGTGCGCAAACCACGCCCGAACCATGCCGGGCCGACGAACTGCTGGGCGGGTTCAGCTGGGCGCCGCTACGCGCCGACCACCCCGACCGCGCGCTCGACCCGGCAGCTCCCACCACTCCGGACTGGCTGGCATCCGCGTTGTGACGCAGTTGGGTCGCGTCCGGCGCACCGGATATGCGATGCCGATGAAGGCCAACGGAATTGCGGTCATCGTCTCCCTGATCGGCGTCCGAATTCATCGAACGTTCATGGACGTCGCATGCCGGTGAATAGGGGAGCGGCGGTAATCTGATACCACCGCAACGGAAGGATCGTAATGTCGAAATTCTTGAGGAATGCGGCTCTGGCCGGCGTCGCCGCCGCAGGTGCCGCCGTGTGGGCCCTCGCCCCGCGCACGTTCAATGACAAGCGTCGCAACTTCGTGCCCTCCATCCCGGACGTCTGGTACGCGCACCGTGGCCTGCACGACGCCGGTTCCGGTCTGGTCAGCGCCGATGATCTGGAGTCGTATGGCGGCGACAACCCGGTCAGCGCGCAGGCCGACTCCACCGCCCTCTCCATGGCCGAGAACAAGGAATACGTGGCGCTCGCCCGCGAGATGGCGCTCAAGGCCGGCTACGGTTCGGCCGACGTGACCGGCCCGCTCGCCCCCGAGAACTCGCTGGCCGCCTTCGCCGCCGCCTGCGAGGCCGGCTACGGCATTGAACTCGATTTGCAGCTCACGCTCGATGGCCAGGTGGTCGTGGTCCATGACGCCGACCTGATGCGCGTGGCCGGCGATCCGCGCCGCATCGAGGACCTGACCTACGACGAGCTGACCCGCATCCCGCTCTTTCCGAACGGCAGGCCCGGCGACCTCAAGGCCGCGCCGCTGCCGGGTGCCGAACAGAACCCGCCGCTGGTGGTCACGCCGTCCGCCGCGCCCGAAGGCTACTACCAGCACGTGCCGCTGTTCTCCGACGTGCTGGCCGTGGTGGCCGGCCGCGCGCCGCTCATCGTGGAGTACAAGTTCAGCGACAACGCCGCATGGAACGCGCGCACCGAGGAACTGATGGAGAAGGGCCATGCGCTGCTCGCCGATTATGACGGCCCGTACGTCATCGAATCCTTCCACCCGGGCGCGGTGAACTGGTACAAGGAACATCACCCCGAGGTGTGCCGCGGTCAGCTGAGCTGGCCGGCCAAGCTGCAGGAGAACGGTCCCGCCGAATGGGCCGCCGGTCTGCTGGCGTTCGATTGGCTGTCCCGCCCCGATTTCGTGGCCTACGACTGGACGGGCGGCGCCTCGCCGCAGGTCCGTCTGGCCCGTTCGATGGGTGCCACCGCGGTCTCGTGGACCGTGCGCAGCTCCGACGAGCTCGCCAAGTGCGACCGGTACTTCGACCGCCACATCTTCGAGGCGTTCGTGCCCGACGCGCAGTGATGCGCATTCCCATGGTGTAGAGGACTTTTCCTACACCATGGGCCGCCCTCATTTTCGGCTCCCCTTGTCAGGGGAGCTGTCAGCGAAGCTGACTGAGGGGTAGTCCAGCCGAACTCATACCGCCCTTGATTTAATTAACAGTGCCAGCCATGTGATGGCTGACCCACTGATGTGTATCCGCTACTTGTGGTACGGCTCGCCGGCGTTGATCTTGTAGGCGCGGTAGACCTGTTCGAGCAGAATCACGCGCATGAGCTGGTGCGGGAACGTCATCTTCGAGAAGCTCAGCTTGAAGTCGGCCCGGCGCAGTATCGCGTCGTCCAGACCGATGGATCCGCCAATCACCAGCTGGATGTGGCTGACGCCGCGCAAGCCCAGATCGTTAATCTTCGCCGCCAGCTCCTCGCTGGACAGCTGCTTGCCGTCGATGGCCAGTGCGATGACGAAGGCGTTGTCGCGCAGGTGCTTGGCGATGCGCTCGCCTTCCTTGGCCTTGATTTGGCGCTCAACGCCCTCGGAGGCGTGCTCGGGCGTCTTCTCGTCCGCCACCTCGATGATGTTGAGCTTGCAGTAGCGCGAAAGCCGCTTGGAATACTCGTCGATGGCGTCGCGCAGGTAACGCTCCTTCACGCGCCCCGGCGCAATGATGTCAATCTGCATATGGTGTTTCCGTCATATTGGCTCCCCTCTCTGAGGGGAGCTGTCACCGTAGGTGACTGAGGGGAGCGCGTCTCGTGCGGCCTTTCCTCAGTCCGTTTCACGGACAGCTCCCCTCAGCGAGGGGGGGCCAAAAGGTGTCAGCCGATAATCGTGCGGCATTGATTAACGTGTGCGGCCTCAAGGCGCACCGAAGGAAGCGGTACCAAGGTACCGCGACTGAGGAGCAACGCCGAGGACGCTCCGTTAATCAATGACGCCGTAGAGGCGGTCGCCGGCGTCGCCAAGTCCCGGCACGATGTAGCACTTCTCGTTGAGCTTCTCATCGACCGCGCAGACCACGACCTTGAAGTCGATGGACGGGTCGATGTGCTCCTCGACGTACTTGATGCCTTCGGGGGCGGCGATGATGTTGATGGCGGTCACGTCCTTGGCGCCGCGCTCGGCCAGGTAATGCGTGGCGGCGACCAGCGTGCCGCCGGTGGCGAGCATCGGGTCGATGAGGAAGCACTGACGGCCGGTGAGGTCATCGGGCAGACGGTTCGCGTACGTGATCTGCTGGGTGGGGTGCTCCTCGTCGCGCTTCATGCCGAGGAAGCCGACCTCGGCGGTCGGCAGCAGGCGGGTCATGCCGTCGAGCATGCCCAGTCCGGCACGCAGCACCGGCACGATGATCGGGCGCGGCTCGGCCAGCTTCTTGCCGGTCATCGGGGCGACCGGGGTTTCGATGGGCGTGGACACGACCGACAGGTCGCGGGTGGCCTCGTAGGCCTCCAGCATCACCAGCTCGGAAATGAGCTCGCGGAAGGTGGAGGAGTGGGTGTTCTTGTCGCGCAGCACGGTGAGCTTGTGCTCGACCAGCGGGTGGTTCAAAACGTGAAGTTCCATAGCTCCTAAGCGTAGTCCATGAATCCCGAACCGCCGAACGATCAGCGGATGACCAGGGTGGGCCTGAGCAACACGTGCCGGTCGTCGGTCGGCGACGCGGAGGCCACGGCGTCGATTCGCCGATCCCGACCGTCGGCGGCGTCGTGGCCCGAATGCCCGGCCGCCGGCGCGACGAACTGCTCCTGCGTGATGCGCACGATGTGCCGCGCGCTTTCGATGAGCGGCTGCGCGATGCTGGACAGTCCCATCGAACGCGCGGAAACCGTGTCGTCGAAACCGGTGATGATGATGTCCGTGTCGCTCGGCAGCACGGTGGCCGCGCCGATGGCAAGCGTATCGCTCACGCAGACGATGGCATCCAGGTCCGGCCGCCGGTCCAGCAGCGCGATGCAGGCGGTCTGTCCGGAGAGGATGTCGTTTTTGGCCTCCTCGTAAAGTTGCCCGAGCTCGTCCGGTCCGGCCATGCGCGCGCCCAGCATGGCGTCCCTCCAGCCGGCGTATCGGTCCATGCCGGTGCCGGACACGCCCGGCCAGCCGATGAATCCGATGTGCTTGCGCCCGTGCAGAATGAGGTGCTGGGTCATCTCCGCGATGCCGTAATGGCCGTCCACATCCACCCACGGCGTGGCCGGGTCGTTCATATCGTCGGCGCCCCACGGCCGGCCGAACAGCACGAAGGGTTGATGATGCTCGTGCAGCCAGGCGAGTCGTGGATCGTCGTGCGTGGTATCCGTGAGCACGAAGGAGTCCACGTCGCCGCGGGCGCGCAGGGCGTCGAACTGGCGGATCTCGTCCTGCTGGGAATCGGTCTTGTACAGGATCACGCGGATGTCGTTGGCGTCGGCCTCGGTGACGAGCGCGTGCAGGAACCGGTCGTAGACCTGCGAGTAGCTGACCGGCGCGATGCCGATGCCGATGGTGTTGCTGCGTTGGGTGCGCAGGCGCCGGGCCGAGGCGTTGGGCGTGTAGTTGAGCCGTTCGATGGAGGCTTCGACCAGTTTGCGCGTGGCCGGTTTGACGATGGAGGGGTTGTTGATGCAGTTGGATACGGTCTGCGGCGAAACGCCGGCGTCCTTGGCAACGTCCTTGATGCTGACCATGGTGTGTCCCTTCATGAGATCGGCTCGGTTGCAAGCCGGGGGCGTCGGTGCCTGCCGTGCGGTTTCGCCGTTGGTTCGTTCCAACAAGCGTACCGGATTTGACAGATTTCGGTGTTGGTGTTTATTATATAACCACTTATTAGAACGTAAAAATTCCAGCGAGTGACGTGCAACGTTGATGTCAATCGTCGGAGCTCCCGAGTGTAGCCGCGTATGGGCCGAAAGGTCCGCGGTGAAGCTATGGAATAGATTTTGAACGTTCTAATGGGCGCTACAACCGAACAATGGCGATGAAGACATGGACGGGCGCGACGCTCGGAAGGAAAGGACCCCAAGATGAGGAACAGGAACAAGCTCACGATGATCACCGCGGCCTCGGTTGCCGTGCTGACCCTGCTGGCCGGCTGCGGCGGCAGCGGCTTCGATGACAAAGCGAGCTCGGACAAGCCCACCAGCGACAGCTCGCAGGAGCTCACCGTTCTGATCGGCTCCTCCGGCGACACCGAGACCAAGGCCGTCAAGGACGCCGTGGCCGCCTGGTCCAAGAAGTCCGGCACCAAGGCCACCGTGCAGGTGGCCAACGACTTGGCCCAGCAGCTCTCCCAGGGCTTCGCCGGCGGCGACCCGGCCGACGTGTTCTACCTGGCCCCCGAGCAGCTCGCCGGTTACGCCTCCAACGGCTCCCTCCTGGCCTACGGCGACCAGCTCAAGAACAAGGGCGACTTCTACGACAACCTCCTGCAGACCTTCACCTATGACGGCAAGCTCTACGCGGCCCCGAAGGACGTCTCCACCCTGCAGCTGGTCATCAACACCGACATGTGGTCCGAGGCCGGTCTGACCGACGCCGATTACCCGACCACCTGGGACGAGCTGGCCGACGTGGCCAAGAAGCTCACCAATGACGACCACGTGGGCCTGGCCTTCAACGGCGAGTACGCCCGCATCGGCGTGTTCCTCAAGCAGGCCGGCGGCGGCCTGGTCAGCGACGACGGCTCCAAGGCCATCGCCAACACGGACGAATCCCTCAAGGGCCTGACGGAAGTCAAGGACCTGCTCGACACCGGCACCGTGAAGTACGCCTCCGACCTCGGCACCGGCTGGGGCGGCGAGGCCTTCGGCTCCAAGAAGGCCGCCATGACCATCGAGGGCAACTGGATCACCGGTGGCCTGTCCGCCGACTACCCGGACGTCAAGTACAAGGTGGTGGCCCTGCCCGAGGGCCCGGCCGGCAAGGGCACCATGCACTTCACCAACGGCTGGGGCATCGTGGCCGACAGCAAGAACCAGCAGGGCGCCATCGACCTCGTCGAGTACCTCACCAGCGACGACGTGGTGATGGGCTTCGCCAAGGCGTTCGGCATCATGCCCGCCACCAAGACCCTCGCCGACACCTGGAAGGGCGAGTTCCCGGATCTCTCCGCCTTCATGGACGGCCTCGAGTACTCCGTGACCGTGCCGACCGCCAAGGGCGCCGCCGACGTGGTCACCGATTTCAACGCCCAGCTCGAGGGCCTGAAGACCGGCGACCCCAAGACGATCCTGGACAAGACCCAGACCAACCTCGAAGCCATCCTGCAGTAGTTTCCGCCTAGTATTGGCTCCCCTCGGAGAGAGGGGAGCTGGCTCGCGAAGCGAGACTGAGGGGAGTGACTGCCGTCACCCGCGAACTCCCCTCAGTCAGCTTCGCTGACAGCTCCCCTCAGAGAGTGGAGCCAAAATACGGAAACCCCATCAACAAAGGAGTTGAAGCATGTCTGCATCACAGGCGGCAACCCCGCGCAAGGGGCGGGCTCGGAAGGTCCCACGCCAGCACATCGACCGCACGGGCCAGGAGATCTCCGGCTGGCTGTTCTGCCTGCCGATGATCGTGATCCTCGGCGTGTTCATGTTCGTCCCCATCCTCATGGCCCTGTGGGTGAGCGTGTCCGACTGGACCGGACGCGGCACCCCGTTCGGCGGCAACGTGAGCTTCGTGGGCGCCGAGAACTACACCGACGTCCTCGCCAAGCCGGGACTCGCCCAGAGCGACTTCGGCACGGCCCTGCGCAACAACGCCTGGTACACGCTCATCGTGGTTCCGCTGCAGACGCTCCTCTCCCTGGCGCTCGCGGTGATGCTCAACCGCAAGATCCTGAAGGCCCGCGGCTTCTTCCGCACCGCCTTCTACTTCCCCTCGGTTACCAGCTCCGTGGCCATCACCGTGCTGTGGCTGTTCCTGTTCAACGCGGCCGGCCCGATCAACGCCATGCTCAAGTGGTTCGGCGTCAACGGCCCGAATTGGTTCAACGACCCGCAGGGCATCATCCACATCCTCCTCGGCGCGCTCGGCGTCAAGAAAGGTCCGGCCGCGCTCACCGAGCACAGCTTCCTCGGCGTGAGCGCCTGGGATTGGCTGGCCGGTCCGTCCGTGGCCATGTTCGCCATCATCCTCATGGTGATCTTCACCACCTCCGGCACGTACATGCTCATGTTCATCGCCGCGCTGCAGAGCATCGGCGAGGCCACCGAGGAGGCCGCCATCATGGACGGCGCCACCCCGTGGCAGCGCATGTGGAAGGTCACCGTCCCGCAGCTCAAGCCCACGATCTTCACCGTCGTGACGCTCGGCATCATCGGCACCTGGCAGGTGTTCGACCAGATCTACACCGGCACGCAGGGCGGTCCGGCCAAGACCACCCTCACCACCGCGTACCTCTCCTACAGCGCCGCGTTCAACAGCCAGGAGTGGGGTCGAGGTGCCGCGATCTCCTTCATCCTGTTCGTCATCATCATCGTGATGACCTGGATCCAGCGTTGGGTCATGAAGGACAAGAAGATGTCCCGCCGCAAGCGCGCCGACTACGAGGCCATGAAGGCCGAGGCCCGGTCCATGACCAAGGCCGAGGTCATGTCGCTGGGTGCGGGCCGTGCGGGCAAGCACGCGGCGACCGCGACCGCCACCGCAACAGTCGCAGGAAAGGAGTGACGGCAATGAACAAGACCACCAACGTCTCCTGGTTCAAACGATTCCGCGACAGCGGCGTCATCCTGTACCTCATCCTGATCGTGCTGGCGCTGATCTACATCATGCCGTTCATCACGCAGGTCGCCACCTCCTTCAAGACCGACGCGGACGCCACCGCCAACCCGGTGGCGCTGGTCCCCGAGATCTGGACGACCGCCGCCTACCAGAAGCTGTTCCTCAACTCCGACTTCCCGGTCTGGTTCAAGAACTCGTTCATCGTGACGATCGTGGTGACCCTCGGCCGCGTCTTCTTTGACTCGCTGGCCGGCTACGCGCTCGCCCGCATCGATTTCCGCGGACGCAACCTCATCTTCAACCTGCTGCTGGCGGTGATGAGCGTGCCGATGGTGGTGCTGCTCATCCCCAAGTTCCTCATCATCAAGTCCCTGGGCATCTACGACAGCTACGCGGGCATGATCCTGCCGCTGCTCATCGACGCCGCCGGTGTGTTCATCATGAAGAACTTCTTCGAATCCATCCCGCGTTCCGTGGAGGAGCAGGCGATGATCGACCGCGCGGGCACCTTCCGCATCTTCTGGTCGATCGTGCTGCCGATGGCCCGACCGGCGCTCGTGACCATCTCGATCCTGTCCTTCCAGGGATCGTGGAACGAGCTCTCGCACTTCATCGTCTCCACGCAGTCCTCGTCGCTGACCACCCTGACCAAGGGCGTGGCCTCGCTCGCCAGCGGCCAGCTTTCGCAGGGCAACCAGTACCCGGTCAAGCTCGCGGCGGCCGTGGTCATGACCATCCCCGTGGCCGTGCTGTTCTTCGTCTTCCAGAAGCAGATCATGAACAGCTCCGAAGGCTCCGTCAAGGAGTAGCGGCGGGCCGGCATGGGCTTATGGCTCCCCTCTTTGAGGACATCGCCGTAAAGCAACCAGTCCAGTGGACTGGTTGCAGGCGATGTGCGAGCCGACGGGCGAGCCTGATAAACGCGGGCGAAGCTCGTCCCTGATTGCGGCGAGCTGTCAGCGAAGCTGACTGAGGGGAGCCATGTACTAGATCCCTCGCCGATCTCCTTCAGTCGTTTTCAGCAACACCCTCAGAGAGAGGGCCGCCAATATTCGTAACACTTTTCAATCCCTGGAGAACCAACTATGACCACATCCCAGCAGATCCGACAGCCGTGGATGCACGACATGCGTCCGATCCTCACGGCCCCCGCCCAGCTGTGGGCCGAATCGGACGGCACGGTCGATGCCTCCGCTCCGCACGCGGGCGCAGCCAATCTCGCCGGCTATTACGTAGGTGACACCCGCATCCTCTCGCGCATCGTCGCCCACGTCAACGGCGAGGCCCCTACCCCGATCTCTTGGCGTTCCGCCGCCACCGGACGTAGCGTCACCTCGCTCGTGGCCCGCAACATCGACGGTCCGACCGTGGACCCGTCCGTGCGCGTCACCGAAACCCGCGAACTCACGCCCGCCACACTCGCCGAACGGTTCGAAGTCGCCGGCGTGCTCACCGAACCGGTCGAACTGGACCTCGCCGTGACCCTGCGCTTCGACATGGCCACGATGCAGGAGATCAAGGGCGGCACGCCATCCGCCGCGGCCGCAAGCGGGCAGGTCGTCATCGCCGTGCCGCACGACGGCAAGGAACCCGCGGCCCACGTGACGTACGGCAGCATCGCCGTCGACGTGACGCCGGACGCTGCGAACGTTGCCAGCGAAACCGACACCCCGGTCCCGACCATCACCGTGGACGGGCTCAACTGCACGTTCGCCTGGCACCTGACCGTACCCGCACGCGGCAGCGTAAGCGTGGGACTCACCATCGCCGTGGATGCCAAGGCCAACGCCGTGACGGTCGCCGCCTCCGCAAGCCCGTGGGCCGACATCACCGTCCATGCCGCGGACAGCCGCGTGGCCGACTGGGCCAACACCTCCCTGCGCGACCTCGCTGGCCTGCGCATGGCCATCCCAGCCCTGCCGGACGACGAGTTCCTGGCCGCCGGAGCGCCCTGGTTCTTCACGCTCTTCGGCCGCGACTCCTTGTGGGCCGCCCGATTCATGCTGCCGCTGACCACCCGCACCGCCATGGGCACCCTGCGAACGCTCGCACACTTCCAGGCCACCGAATCGAATGCGGAGACCAACGCCGACCCCGGCAAGATCATGCACGAACTGCGCGCGGAAACGCTGGTGCAGACCGGTGCGTTCGACGACGGCATGCGCCTGCCCCCGCTCTACTACGGCACCATCGACGCCACCCCGCTGTGGATCATCCTGCTCGGCGAGGCGTTGCGCTGGGGTGCGCCCGAGGACGAGGTGCGTGCGCTGCTGCCCAACCTCGAAGCCGCACTCGCCTGGCTGCGCGACTGGGGTGATTGCGACGGCGACGGCTTCCTGGAGTACATCGACCGCACCGGCCACGGCCTGAGCAACCAGGGCTGGAAGGATTCCGGCGACTCCGTGCGCTGGAACGACGGCCGCATCGCGGACGGTCCCATCGCCCTGTGCGAGGTGCAGGGATACGCCTACCAGGCCGCCATGCTGGGCGCGGACGTGCTGGAGCGCTTCGGCCGGCCCGGCGCCGACGAATGGCGTGCGTGGGCAGCGCAGCTCAAGACCCGCTTCAACGAACAGTTCTGGGTGGACGACGGTCGCGGCCGATACCCGGCCATCGCGCTGGATAAGGACAAGCGACCAGTTGACTCGCTCACCAGCAACATCGGCCACCTGCTCGGTACCGGCATCCTGGACGAGGACGGCGTGGCCGCGGTGGTCAAGCGACTGGTCGGCGATGACATGCTCTCCGGATACGGCGTGCGCACGATGAGCACGCTCGCCGGCGGTTACTGGCCTGAAAGCTATCACTGCGGCTCGGTCTGGGCGCACGACAGCGCCATCGTGATGAACGGCCTGCGCGCGGAGGGGTACACCGCCGAGGCGCTGCAGGTGGCCGAGGGATTGGTGCGCGCCGCTGCCGCGTTCGACTTCCAGATTCCCGAGTTGTATTCCGGAGACGCGGGTGAGAACGGCCCGGCACCCTACCCGGCCGCCTGCCATCCGCAGGCCTGGTCCGCCGCCTCGTCCGTCTCCGTCCTGTCTCTGTTGCTCGGCCTTGAGCCGGGGGCCCCGGCCGGTACCACCACTCCGGCCGATTCGCCGCTCGCGCAGGGTCTGCGTATCGAGCGGGACTAATACCACCGGACGACTCCGGGCGGATGAGGGTGCCGGCCGTATCGGATTGAAAAAAAGAGACTGTATGTTCGCGTCCCAACGTGCGTCACGCGAACATACAGTCTCTTTGGATGTCTGTAAGGACTGTATGTTCGCGACTACCTCGTTGAGCCGCGAACATACAGTCTTCTGCGGCAGGATTGAGCTGAATCCTGCCGCCCGAATCAAAATACATGGGAAAGCGCCGAACCGCGAAAGCACCTGTCGGTGTGGGCCAAACCGTAAAGCGGGAAGTCCGGTGGACTTCCCGTAGGTTTGGCCTGAGCGAGCCGATAGGCAAGCGAAGGTGATGCTGGTCTTCGCGCAGTGAAGTCGATAATTGCAGGACCGAAGGGGCTCGCAGCGGATTGCTCGGCAAACGGTTGGCATGTTGCCTGAAAGTATGGGAAAGCGCCGAACCGCGAAAGCGCCTGTCGGCGCAAGGGCCGCTCGCAGCGGCAATAAATGGAGCCCGGGGCTTAAGCACGGTCCGACGCGACTCACCAGTATAGCGTGCCGTCGGTGGGAGGCTCGCCGGCGGCATAGCGGCTTTCCGGTACCGGTAGCCGGTCCAAGAGAAGAAATGGCCGCTTGCGAGCTACTCCAACCGTCCGCGGCGCCACAGATTCGCGCCATGCGCGAAATCGCGCGCGGTCGCCATGAGATTGGCCCCGGTATGCAGCAGTTTGGCCGCCTTCGCACGCACGGCCTTCTCCTCGTCAGCGGAGGACATGCCGCCATTGGCGGTGGCGCGCTCCACCATCCGCTTGGCCTCCACGCGCAATCCCAACGCCACCACGTCGGTGAACGCCGCCGCACGCTCCAGCGCCACGGCGAAATCGCCCACGAACGCGCCGGAGAGGATCGAATCGGCCAGACGCGCGATGTCGTCCTCGGTGGGTGCCTGGTCCACGCCGGCGATGGCGGAGGCCGTGGTGGCCACCGGCTCGCCCACGCGCCACAGCCGGGCGATGGAGTCGCGGTGCGTGCGCATCCACGTACGCAGCATGTACAGTCGCCACAGCACGCCGGGCAACGAATCCGGCTCGGCCTCGCTCCACAGTTCCGCGATCTCATCCACGCCCACGGTCTCCACCAAGGTGAGTACGCGACGCACCACTTCCGGATCCTCGCTGTGTCGCACACGGTCGAGCAGCGCCGCCGCGGAAAGGTGACTCATCTCGCTGATGGCCTGCGGGTCCATGCCGCCGGCCAACCCGTCGGCCACGTTCGGGTCGAGCTGGGCCGGACGCGAGGGACGCATCGAACCCATGCGCGCGGGGCTGAACGCCGCGCCCGCCGAACGCAGGGAGCCGAAGCCTGGTCCGAGCCCGCTGCCGTGCGCGGCATGGGCGGCGGCAGCGGCGGCCGAGGAGTTGGAGGAGTCGGGGAACGCGGGTCTAGTAGACAAGTGGGTGAACCTTCTGGATGTCGATGATCTTCGGGCCGTCCGGGCCGGGAATGACGAACAGGGCCATCGCCGTGCCGGTCGGCATGTACGGGGTTTTGGCGATCAGGCGCTTGCCCAGCGAGGGCGAGGCGCACAGTCCGCGCAGATGCTCGAACATACCACCGATCACCGGCCGATGCATGCAGATGGCGGTGGGTTCGCGGCGGGCGAGCATGTATTCGATTTCGCTGAGCAGGCAGTCCCACGCGGCGCCCGGATCCTGCGCGTAGGCGTCCTCGGTGAGCGCGTCGAGCGTGACCATGGGCCGGCCGGTCTGCCATGAGAACGTCTGCAGCGTCTCCATGCAGCGGATCCACGGTGAGGTGGCCAGTCGCACGGGATTGAAGCAGGCGAGTTCGTAGTTGAGCGCGTAGGCGGCCGCAGCGCCGCGCGGCGTGATGGGACGGTTGGCGTCCGTGCCCTTCCACAGCTTGCGCGCCTCGGCCTTGCCGTGCCGCACGATGAGGAACGGCAACGCCTCCAGCGCCCCCTCCTGCACGCGGTCGACGAACAGGGCCAGCATGTCCTTGTCCGTGGAATGGGTGAGCTTCTTGCGTGCCTCCATGGGCGTGAGCCAGACCATTTCGTCGATTTCGCCCACATCCGCGCGGTGCACCGGCCCAAACGACTTGGTGCGCTTGAGATTGTCGATGGGGCTGATGGCCGAGACCATCCAGAACTGCACATGCTTGGTGTCCGAGGACAGGTCCTTGGTGTGACGGTGCTTGCTGCCCTCCTCGGACATCGGGTAGGAGACGTCGCCCAGATACGGGCCGAGCGCCACCGGCAGTCCGGTTTCCTCGCCGATCTCGCGCACGGCGGCGTGGCGCGGCGATTCGTTCGGGTCGAGCTTGCCTTTCGGCCAGCTCCAGTCGTCGTACTTCGGCCGGTGCACGATGCACAGCTCGATGCGGTCCAGTACGTTGCCATCGGGGGAGAGACCGTCCTTGCCCCCCGAAATCGCGTCGTTCGGGGATGTCGCGTCGGCCGGCGAAGAGGCGGCTTCGGTGCCGTCCGTATGGTTCGCGTGGGTCGTCGGCGCGCTCGGGTCAAGGGGCGAGCCGGAGTCGGCCGGGGGCTGATGGTCGATGAAGTCGATGGTTTCCGAAGCCGGGCCGCAACCGGCCTTCCACCGGTACAGAATGCCGCCGGCGGCTTCCACGATATGTCTCATTTTGCTGGTACCCATCACTGGTCATTGTAGGGCAAAACCCACTGCCGCTACGTAGTTTTCCGTTATAAAACGACGAAGCCCGGTCCCCGCGGAAGTGCGGGAAACCGGGCAACGTTACGTTCTGTCCACGAACCACTCTAGCAGCGTTTTTCGTGAACGCTCACGCGGGCGGACCAATCAGAATCGATCGGCACCGCTCAGTTGTGCGCGGCGCGGCGACGGGTGTGCTTGCGGATCAGGTACTCCTGGCTGTCCACCAGCGGACGGCCCTCGTCGTCCTTGGTGTGCAGCACATAGGTGCCGTCGGGCTGCATGTGCCAGCTCACGGTGGAGTCGGCCATCTGCAGGTCCACGTACTTGATGAGCTCATCCACCTGCTCCGGCGCGGTCACGCGCACCAGGGCCTCCACACGACGGTCGAGGTTGCGGTGCATCAGGTCGGCGGAACCGATGTACACCTCGGGGCCGGAGGCCGGGCCCTCGCCGATCTGCGGGCCGTCCGCGTTGCAGAAGGCGTAGATGCGGGAGTGCTCCAGGAAGCGGCCGAGGATGGAACGCACGCGGATGTTCTCCGAGAGGCCCGGAACGCCCGGCTTCAGGGCGCAGATGCCGCGCTCGACGATGTCGATCTTCACGCCGGCCTGCGAGGCGCGGTACAGGGCGTCGATGGTCTTCTCGTCCACGATGGAGTTGACCTTGATCTTGATCCAGGCCTCCTTGCCGGCGCGGGCGGCGTCCTCCTCACGACGGATGCGCTGGATGATGCCGGAACGCACGGTACGCGGGGCCACCAGCAGGCGGTGGAAGCTGGACTTCGGCGCGTAGCCGGAGAGCTGGTTGAACAGACGGGTGAGATCCTGGCCCACCACCGGATCGCAGGTCAGCAGGCCCAGATCGGTGTACAGACGAGCGGTCTTCGGGTTGTAGTTACCGGTGCCCACGTGGCAGTAGCGACGCAGGCCGTCGGCCTCCTGACGCACCACCTCGATGAGCTTGCAGTGGGTCTTGAGGCCCACGATGCCGTACACCACGTGCACGCCGGCGCGTTCGAGCTTGCGGGCCCAGGCGATGTTGGCGTCCTCATCGAAGCGGGCCTTGATCTCCACCAGGGCCAGCACCTGCTTGCCTGCATGCGCGGCGTCGATCAGCGCGTCGATGATCGGGGAGTTGGAGCTGGTTCGGTAGAGCGTCTGCTTGATAGCCAGGACCTTAGGATCCGCAGCAGCCTGCGCCAGAAAGGCCTGCACGGACGTGGAGAACGAGTCGTAGGGGTGGTGCAGCAGGATGTCGCGCTCGCGGATGGCGGCGAAGATGTCCTGTGCGCGGGAGGACTCGACCTCGGCGATCTGGCGGTTCGTGGTGGGCACGAACGGGCGGAACTTCAGGTCCGGGCGATCCACGCCGCCCAGCTCGAAGAGCACGGTCATGTCCAGCGGGCTCGGCAGACGGTAGACCTCGTCCTGGCTCACGCCGAGCTGGTCGGCGAGCAGCTGGGAGAGGAACGGGCTGGTGGAATCGGTGATCTCCAAGCGGATCGGCGGTCCGAAGCGACGGCGCAGGAGCTCCTTCTCCATGGCGTTGAGCAGGTTCTCGGCGTCATCCTCTTCCACGTCGATGTCCTCGTTACGGGTCACGCGGAAGGAGCGGGCCTCCTTGATGATCATGCCCGGGAACAGGGATTCGAGGTGCGCGGCGATGAGCTTCTCCATGGTGATGAAGCCGTAACGCTCGTCCTTGGACTCCTCGTCGGTCATGTCGTCCACGGGCACCAGTCGCGGCAGGTTGCCCGGGATCTTGACGCGGGCGAAGTGGGACTTGCCGGAGGACGGGTTCTCCACGATGACGGCCAGGTTGATGGAGCCGCCGGAGATGTAGGGGAACGGGTGGGCCGGATCCACGGCGAGCGGGGTCAGGACCGGGAAGACCTGCTGGCGGTAGTAGCGGGAGAGTCGCTCCTGCTCGGCGGAGGTGAGCTTGTCCCACGGCAGCAGGACGATGTGCTCCTTCTCCAGCTCCGGCAGGATCGTGTTGATCACGTAGTGGGCGTGCTCGTCCTGCAGGCGGTGCGCGGTCTCGCTGATGGCGCGCAGCTGCTGGCGCGGGCTCAGGCCGGCGGCGGACGGCACGGCGATGCCGGAATCGATGCGGCGCTTCAGGCCGGCGACGCGGACCATGAAGAACTCGTCAAGGTTCGAGGCGAAGATCGCGGCGAAGTTGGCGCGCTCCAGCAGCGGCGTATCCTCGTTCTCCGCGCACTCCAGCACGCGCTGGTTGAACTTGAGCCAGCTCAGCTCGCGGTCGAAGAAGCGGTCCTGCGGCAGCGGGGCCTCGCCCTCCTGATCGACGCGGCGGTCGTTCTTGTCTGTTTCGGCAATGTGCTCTGCGATTTGGCTTCGCAGAATTGCCTTCGATGGTGCGTCAAATATCTGTGCCATAGCTTATATCGTATGCTTTGGCGTGGTCGGTGAACGGGCTAACGCGCCAGAATTCAACGGCCGTTCATATTGGTGTCGGGGTCCGTGCGGGGTCCACGAGGGGTCCGGTGCGTGCGGTGTGCGACACGCCGTTGGGAGCGGTGAAACGCACAGAAACGAACATCGGTCGGGTTCGATATGAACGGTTCAGCTCGATTGCCGTGGGAAGTCGTGTCCGATTGCACATTTGCGATAAAAACCGCACAACCGGCGTATGCAGGTTGCGAGAGACGGGAGGGGTGAATAGATTATGAGGTACAAGAACAACTGAACAGAGCAGAGCCCACAAGTAGTGTATGGTCACGAGGACTGTTACGTTGGACGGGCATTGGAAAGACTTACCGTTACAACGATGGTGTTGTGCAGAGATTCTGCTCCAGTAGTTGCTCTTGAGAAGAAAAGGCCCGCTCCGGCGGGCCTTTTCGTTTGTTGCCTGCGGAAACTGTACAGTGGAGGGCATGACGGAAACACAGCGTGCGCCTGAGGGCATGACGAAGCCCCGCATCAAGCCGGCCGACGCCGAAGACGACCGTCCGGTTTCTATCTCCGCGCGCCTCGGGCGCCTGCAATTCCACCATTCCGGCAAGTTCCGCGTGCTGCAGATCGCGGATATCCAGGACGGGCCGAAGATCGCCAAGGACACGATGGCGCTCATCGAGGCCAGTCTTGACGCCACGCGCCCGGATCTGGTGATTTTCTCCGGCAATCAGATCGCCGGCTATGATCCGGCATTCGCGGCCACGTTCCGCAAGCGCCGGTGGCGTGTGGAAGGCGAAGGCTCGGCGGCCGACGACAGCGAGCCCGCCCGTGCTACTGCCCTGGAGGATACGCGCCAGCTGGTGCGCAAGGCCGTCTGGCATAGCGTTGAGCCGCTGGTCAAGCGCGGTATTCCATGGGCGGTGACGTACGGCAATCATGATTTCCAATGCGGCCTGAGCGATGCCGAACTGGACGCCATCTACCGCGAGTTCCCCGGATGCGTGAATCCGGGGGCGTCCGCGGGGACGTCCGATGAGTACGACGGCGACGGTGACATGACGATGCGGGAGTCCGGTGATGCGGCGATTCCGGCCGCGCCGGCGAACGTGCTGCTGCCGAAGCAGACCATATATACCTGTGGTCCCGATGGCACCGTCGGCGTCATCGGTGGGCCGGGGACTGTCGATGATGGGGCTCCGGCCCCGGCCGCTGACGGCGTGGTGCCGAATGCCGTGCCTTGCGAGCCGGGCACGTTCGCGCTGCCGGTGATGGACGTGGATCGTACGCGCGACGTGCTGGGTCTGGTGCTGGTCAACTCCGGCGACTACGCGCACGGCGGCGGCTTCGGCACGCCGTCCGATGCGGCGATGGCTTTCCTGCGCGCGCTGCCGGAACATATCGGGGCCAAGTCGATGGTGTTCCAGCACATGCCGCTGCCGGAGTACTACCAGGTGCTGCGCCCGGTATCTGCCACCGCGGCCTTCGCCATGCAGGGCTACCGCGAGCACGCCAACACCTATTACGTGCTGGATGAGGACAAGACCCAGCTCGGCGGCTATCTGGGAGAGGGCATCTCCTGCCCGGATCATTCGGGGGAGTTTGCGGTGTTGCGTGACAGCGAAGGATACATCGGCGTCGTGGCCGGGCATGATCATCGCAACGGATTCGTGGGCGAAACCGAGGGCCTGCTGCTCATCGCCACGCCCACCTGCGGTTTCAACACGTATGGTCCGGCGCCGGCCAAGCGTGCCACGCGACTCATCGAATTCGACATCCGTCACCCGTACGAGCCGCGCACGCAGCTGCTGGAATTCGGCGAGCTGGTCGGCAAGCCCAGTTCCAAGCGGGCGTACACCTATGCGGTGAACCAGCAGACCCCCGGCGAGGGCGAGGGCGACGATCTGCTGCGCAAGCCGTCACTGTGGAGCCAGCTGACGGGATTATTTAAGTAAAAGGAATCGGCCTTCGGCCGATGCGGTATTTCCCGCAGGCTTTGCGCCTGCTCGCCTTCTCTCCCTCAGTCTCACTTCGTTCGACAGCTCCCTCATCAGAGGGAGCCAAGTCTACATATATAGGTCTCGGCTCCCTCTGACGAGGGAGCTGTCGCGAAGCGGGTGAGGGAGAGAAGAGGAGCAGCGTCAGCTGCGGGAATCCAGCATCGGCCGAAGGTCGATTCCTTATGTATCTATATGTACATCGCCTCAGCGCACGGCCTTGACGAGGGCCTCGGTCAAGTACTTGCCGGCGGCCATGACCAGCGGCGCGTAGCGGCGGCCGGGGGCGGCGCCCATACGGCCGGTCGGGCCGGAGATGGAGATCGCGGCGATGACCTGGCCGGAGGCATTACGAATCGGCGCGGAGATGGAGCACACGCCGTCCTCGCGCTCGTTCACGGACTCGGCCCAACCGCGCTTGCGCACGGCGGCCAGCTTGGTGGCGGTGAACTTGGCGTGGCGCAGACCCTGGTGCAGACGGTCGGAATCCTCCCAGGCCAGCAGAATCTGGGCGGCGGAACCGGCCTCCATGGAGAGCATGGCACCCACCGGGATGGAATCACGCAGGCCGGAGGCGCGTTCCACGGCCGCGATGCACACGCGCTGGTCGCCCTGACGGCGGTAGATCTGCGCGGACTCGCCGGTGCGGTCGAGCAGGGTGCGCAGAATCGGGCCGGCGGCGGTGAGCAGTCGGTCCTCGCCGGCGGCCGCGGCCAGCTCGGCGAAACGGGAGCCCAGTACGAAGCGGCCGTGCTGGTCGCGCAGTACGAAACGGTGGCGCTCCAGCGCGATCGCCAGACGATGTGCGGTCGGGCGGGCCAGGCCGGTGGCCGCCACGAGCTGGCCCAGCGTGGAGGGGCCGGACTCAAGGGCATCGAGAATCTTTACGGTTTTATCAAGTACGCCAACACCGGAATGAATCTCCCCGTCATCCTTCGGGGTGGCCTCTTCAATCGGCTCAGATTCGGTCAGGCTGTGGTCGAGCGGTTCTTCTAGGGAATCAGTCATAATAATGGCGATTATGCCATCTCACATAGTGAAATAGCAAATCGGGGAAGAGTCTCACAAAGTGACCACCGGAAACGAGACGAATCGTATGCGCCCCGAAAGCCGTTATGGGCCGTATCTCAATATCCGGCCTGCTTGTGGCTGCCCCAAAAATCTCCCCTTAGGCTATTACCACGAACAAGGCGCGAACACAATACCTCGCGCGGAATTTTTTGGAGGAAACGCTATGGGAACGACACTGGCCGAGAAGGTCTGGGCCGATCATCTGGTGCGCAAGGGCAGCGACGGCGCGCCCGATCTGCTGTACATCGACCTGATGCTCATGCACGAGGTCACCAGCCCGCAGGCATTCGAGGGCCTGCGCCTGGCTGGCCGCAAGCCGCGCCACGTCGATCAGCTCATCGCCACCGAGGACCACAACACCCCGACCGTTGACATCGATCGTCCGAATCCGGACAAGACCAGCGCGCTGCAGCTGAGCACGCTGGAGAAGAACTGCAAGGAATTCGGCGTGCGCCTGCATCCGCTGGGCGACGCCGATCAGGGCATCGTGCATGCCTTCGCCCCGATCCTGGGCCTCACCCAGCCGGGCATGACCATCGTGTGCGGCGACTCGCACACCTCCACGCACGGCGCGTTCGGCGCGCTGGCGTTCGGCATCGGCACCTCCGAGGTCGAACACGTGATGGCCACGCAGACCCTGTCCTTGAAGCCGTTCAAGACCATGGCCATCAACGTCAACGGCAAGCTGCCGGCGGACGCCACGGCCAAGGACATCATCCTGGCCATCATCGCCAAGATCGGCACCGGCGGCGGCCAGGGCTACGTCATCGAGTACCGCGGCGAGGCCATCCGCAACCTCACCATGGACGAGCGCATGACCGTGTGCAACATGTCCATCGAGGCGGGCGCCCGCGCCGGCATGATCGCGCCGGACGAGACCACGTTCGAGTACCTCAAGGGCCGTCCGCACGCGCCGGAGGGCGAGATGTGGGACAAGGCCGTGGCGTACTGGAAGACGCTCAAGACCGATGACGACGCCGTGTTCGACAAGGTGGTGGACATCGACGCCACCAAGCTTGGGCCCTACGTGACCTGGGGCACCAACCCCGGCCAGGGTCTGCCGATCACCGCTGACGTGCCGGATCCCGCCACGATCGCCGACGCGACCGAGCGTTCCGCCGCCGAGCGCGCCATCAAGTACATGGGCCTCAAGCCCGGCATGCCCATCAAGGACATCGCCGTGGACACCGTGTTCATCGGCTCCTGCACCAACGGCCGCATCGACGACCTGCGTCAGGCAGCGGCGATCATGAAGGGCCATCACAAGGCCGATTCCATCCACCGCGTGCTCGTGGTGCCGGCCTCCTCCCGCGTGCGTCTGGAGGCGGAGAAGGAAGGTCTTGACAAGGTGTTCAAGGACTTCGGTGCCGAGTGGCGCAACGCCGGCTGCTCGATGTGCCTGGGCATGAACCCGGACAAGCTCGTGCCGAACGAGCGCTCCATCTCGACCTCGAACCGCAACTTCGAGGGCCGTCAGGGCAAGGGTTCGCGCACGCATCTGGCCTCTCCGGCCGTGGCTGCCGCCACCGCCATCCGCGGCACGATCTCCTCTCCCGCCGATCTGTAACTGCTTCTTGTGGCTCCCTTCTTTTGAGGGGAGCCGGCCGCGGGGCGGACTGGGGGAGTCTCGGTCGGTTCCGCGAGGTCGCTCCCTCTCAGTCGTCCGCGACGACAGCTCCCCTTGGAAGGGGAGCCGGATATTCCAGATATGTAAGGACTTTGATTATGGAAAAACTCACTACCCTGACCGGCGTGGGCGTGCCGCTGCGTCGCTCCAACGTGGACACCGACCAGATCATCCCGGCCGTGTTCCTGAAGCGCGTGACCAAGACCGGCTTCGATGACGCCCTGTTTTACGCTTGGCGCCGCGATCCGAACTTCGTGCTCAACCAGCCGGAATATGCAGGCAAGGGCCAGATTCTGGTGGCCGGTCCCGAATTCGGCATCGGTTCCTCCCGCGAGCATGCCGTGTGGGCGCTGCATGACTACGGTTTCCGCGTGGTCATCGCGCCGAGCTTCGCCGACATCTTCTACGGCAACACCGCCAAGAACGGCGTGCTGGCCGCCATCATGCCGCAGGAATCCGTCGAACTGCTGTGGAAGCTGCTGGAGGAGGAGCCGGGCCGCGAGATGACCGTCTCGCTGGAGACCCGCACCGTCACCTGCGGCGACGTGACCCTGCCGTTCGAAGTGAACGACTACACCCGCTGGCGCCTCATGAACGGCTACGACGACATTGACTTGACGCTTCAGCACGAGGACGATATCGCCGCCTACGAGAAGATGCGCGCCGAGAAGTTCCCCTTCAAGCCCAAGACCATCCCTGCCAAGCACTGGGCCGAAGAGCCCATCCAGTCCGCCCGTGAGCCGGAGGAGGGTAATTGGGCGGGGCCGTTGGCTGATCGAGGCATTATTTAGCCTCGATCAGCCTGTGGGAAGTCCGGTGGACTTCCCACAGGCCCTGCGCCGAGCCGCGACAGCCGGCGAGGCCAACACTGAGCCTCGCTCGAAGAGCGAGTCCATAATTGCAGGACCGGGGCCGTTGGCCAATACGCATAGGGGCCTTCACCCTCCGGGTTTTCCCGGTCGGTGAAGGCTTTTTCGTAGGCTCTGTTAAACCAAGATTGACATGCCCCGTCATCTTGTCTCCCTTGTCAGGACATTGCCGTGAAGCAAACAGCGGAGCTGTTTGTGGGCGATATGCGAGACGACAGTCGAGCCAACAGACTGCGAACGAAGTCCGTCCTTAATTGCAGGACGAGCTGTCGTCGCAGACGACTGGGGTGGTCCGGGGGAATTCATGTCAATCTTGGTGTAACAGAGCCTTTTCGTATCCTCTTTCTCATCGTGATTGACACGGCATCCTGCTGACCGCCCCTCAGCCGGTTTCGCCGGCAGCCCCTTTGCCTAGGGACGCCAAGAAAAAGCATGCAATCGTGATGAATGGAGCCTTTTCGCACTCACTCTCCCCAAATACCTCCCGCAGCGTCCGAAACCCGCCAGAACGGCGCAACCTCTAACACATTCCGGACGCCAGAAGTCCGATTCGAGTCCGTTTCCTGCTAGAACCCCGTCGCTTCTAACAGGAAACTGACGCTGAACAGACGATTTGCGTCCGGAATGTGCTAGGAGAGCGGCACTCCTAGCAGGAAACGGCCGCTGAGAGGGCAATCTGCGCCCGAAACCTGTCGGTCTTGCGCTGCGGACAGGGCCTATCCCTCCATCCACCGCTCCAGCGCTTCGGCATCGGCACGCCGCAGGAACATGAACCGCAGCGAATCGATGCCGTTCATCACGAACAGGGACATCTGGACCCGCTCGATGCCGCGCGGTTCCCGCCACAACGTGGTTGAGCGCGTAATCGACTGCACGCGCGACCTCGTGGTTATAGCCGTATACCGTGCGAGCCGGGTCGCGCCGGTCACCACGATCCGGTTTTTCGGCGTGACCATCTGGCCGTCCGTTCCGCAACCACATGAGGGAACATACGGGCCATGGTCATGGGGCGCGGGCCCTTGTACAGCGCGGTCATCAGCGCTGTTTGAGGCACCACCACCGTCGCTGGCATGGATGCCATCGTTATTGCCGTACGCCGCATCCGGTAGCAGTACATACCCTTCCTCGCGTGACTTCAGCCATCGTCCGCCGGCCCACCACAAGCCGATGGCAATAGGCGCGATTATGAGCCACCACGGCCATCCCAATCCCGGAATCGCGGCCGCCGCGCGGAAAGCCATCGCCGCGTCGGCATCCGAGCCAAGCCAGACCAGCGCCGTCGCCGCCAACGTAATCATCACCGGCATCGTGAGGTAATACCGGAGCAACCCGCGGCCGGTGTACCGGATGACCGGACCTGTCGCAGACTCCGGCTTCGGCCGCCGCGCGGCCCGCGATGTGTGAACACCGCCGTCCGGGCCGACGGATGCGCCGGCGGTCTGTACAACCGAACCGTATGTTCCGGCCCGCATGACCGGTTCGCGCATGTCCCACTCCGGCAGCATCGCGTGCAGCGCGTCATAGACCCGGCGCGTGCCGATCACCGGCAGGATACGCGACGCCGAAATGGCGCCTTCCTCATTCCCGCCGGTGGCCGAGGAACTCAGCCCCAACCCCACCGAACACAGGCCGAATGGCCGACGCAACAGCGACTGCCGGACCATCACCGTCTGGATACGGCTCACCGGAATCGTGGACGTGCGGCGCGTGAACAGGCCGCGCACCACCACCAGATCGTCGCCGCGACGCCACACCTCGAAACCATAGAATCGCAGCAACGAAGTCACGATGCTCACCAGCATGAGCAGCATCATGCAGGCCAGCACCGCCAGCGCAATCGAAAGCAGACCGCTGGCCGCCATAGCGCTCACCGACCGTTCGGCATCGCGCACCCAGCTTTGCGGCACGATTTCCTGCACCTGTTGCACGAAGCCGTACACCACGAACGCGGCGGCCAGGAATCCGATGTCGGTGACGGCGAACAGCAGGATGTCCTTCACCGAGGCGCGGAATACCGGAGCTTGGCTGCGTAGGTCCGCAGGTGCCGCGGGCTTGCCCATGCACGCGATGGGGCTGGCCGTGTAGGTCGGGTCGTATCCGGTGCCGTGGTTTGGTGGGAGCGCCTCCGTGCGAACGTTGTCTCCGGGAGTGCCGGGTATAGGCAGGTTCGAGGAACCGTCGGTGGTGCCGTTGACGGTGGTGTCGGCGGTGGCGATATTGACGGCTTGGTGAGCGTCGTGCGGAATTTGAAGACGGTCAACGTTCGCCGCCCGTCCTGTGCGGGCCTGCGCGCGTCGGCTCTCCAACTCCAGTTGCAGCGTCGCCGGCACCGCGTCCAATCGGATATCCGTATCCGCCGCGCCGGCCGCCGAAACGGTGAGCCGTACCACGCCGAACGGCTGCAGATACACCGGCGACGAACTGTTGATGGCATGAATCGAGCCGTAACTGATGGTCCGGTGCTTGCGGAAGAACAGGCCCGACTTGAAGGACAGCCCGTCGTCACCCAGACGGTAGCGGGTGGTCAGCCATTCGATGACGGGCGGGATGAGCGCGACCACGATGGCTGACGCCAGGGCCAGCGCGATCATCGGGACGCTCAGATGACGTCGCAAGATCACCAGGAACGTGATGAACAGACCGATGATGCCGCGCACCGAGGAGACCGTCGCCACGATGAGTCCGGCCGGGTGCAGCATGCGCCAGTCGTCGCCAGAGCGGTCGTTGCTGGGCCGATTGTTGCCGTGGGACCGATTGCGGGGGAGACTGGTGTTGGTGTTGGTGTTGGTGTTGGTGTTGGTGTTGGTATCGATTGTGCTGGCGCCGGCACTACCCGTGGCGTTATCCGTGGTATCTACGGTATGATCCACGGTGCCGTGTGCATCGTCATTAGTCTCGATGGTATCGCCCGCAATGACGGGATCTCCCGCGTGCGAAGGAGCGCCGTATCCGCCGTCCGCCATCACAGGTCATCCTTCGCTTCGGCCACACGCTCGGTGATGAGCGCCACCATGCGCTCCGCCTCGTCGGTGTCCAGTGCGGCGATCTCATGCTCGTCGGCGGCCGTGTGCACCACCACCGTGGTCAGGCCGAAATGCCGCTGCACCGGGTTCTGCTTGGTGTCCACGTGCTGCACGCGCGTGTATGGCGTGGTGGTGGAGCGGCGGAACAGCCAGCCTTTGCGGGTGGCGAGGTCTCGCTCGCCGATGCGGAACCGCGTAAAGGCATACAGATACTTGGTCTGCAGCGGTTGGGTGGCGAGGTCCAGCACCGCATAGGCCACGGCCAGCGCCACGATGAGCCGCTGCCAGAATCCCCACCAGCCATTCGTCATGCATACGATTGCGACCACGGCACAGACCGCCAACCAGATGACACATTGGATCGCCTCGTTGATGAGCCACACCGTGCGTACGCGCGGCGGTAACGGCCGCCAGCCGGATTCCTGTTGTGTGCCCATCGCTGTCCCCTTTCGCCAATGCTCTGTCCGACCAAGATTGACATGGGTCCTTTATTCTTGGCTCCCCTTGTCAGGACATCGCCGTGAAGCAAACAGCGGAGCTGTTTGTAGGCGATGTGCGAGACGACAGTCGAGCCAACAGACTGCGAACGAAGTTCGTCCTCAATTGCAGGACGAGCTGTCGGCGGAGCCGACTGAGGGGTAGTCAGACATGGGCTCATGTCAATCTTGGTTTAACAGAGTCTTCGCCAATGCTCCGGTATTCCAAGGCCGACAGCCTTTATTCTTGGCTCCCCTGGGCTGCTGCTGTCAATCCGTAACTCCCACTGTATCCGACGCGATTATGCTCTGCGGGGAGCGGTACACAGATGTTGACGGGCACGGCTGCCGGCTGGACGAACCGGTCCTGATGCGGTTGAGTGGAGTCATCACAGGGAAGGAAGCATGATGGGCAATCCCGAACCGAATTCACAAGCCGCTCAGGCGTGGCGTCAGGCATATGAAGCTCCGGGTGCCTCACCGAATCCGTATGAGGTGCCGAATTCGTACACGACGGCGAATCCGCAGCCGTTGCAGTCGTCGCCGCAACTGCCGCCGCAGCCATCACAGCACGGCAAACAATGGCGGTTGCGAGACGAACCGCCGTTGTGGGCTCCGTGGTACGGCATTGGCTTCTGGCGGGCCGTCACGCGATGCTTCCGCAAGACGTTCATCTACCATGGCCGCGCCTCACGCGGCGAATATTGGTGGGTTTGGCTGTTCACCTTGGTGCTGTCCGCCGTTCTGGGCGTTGCGGCCTACGGCATAGGGCTCGCCATCGGGCTGAGCGGTGCCGAAGATTCGTTCATGCTCAGCTCGCCGTTGGACGGCTTCATCAGCAACGCGACGATAATCGCGCAACTGGCGATGCTCGTGCCGACCATCTCGCTGTCCATCCGCCGCCTGCACGACGAGAACCGCCGTGGATGGTGGCTGCTGCTGCCCACGATGCTGCAGGTCGTCGCGGTGTTCGTGCTGTTCGTCGTGATCATCGCCGCGGGAGTGGCCGGCGGTGGCTCCGATACGGCCATCGGGCAGGGCCTGGTCGCGGGCATGCTGGCGTTCTTCGGCATGTACCTGTTGTCCGGGCTGGCGTCGGTCGTGCTGATGATCGGGCCCAGCGATCCCCGCGGCGTGCGGTTCGACCGTCCGGACGGGCGGCGTCATGAGCGCGGCGATCGATGGAATGGCGGGCGGCAAACGGCCGAATCGCAGCCGAACGCCGTGCCCGCCCGGTCCGTGGATGCCGCGGTACAGCCGAGATCCGACGCGATGCCTCAGTGATAACGTTCGCGATTTGCTAGCGGAACACAGTCCATTCATGGGATGCGATGGTGAAGGAAGGATGCGGCGATGATGAGGAACACTGGCGATGCCGGCGATGCGCGATCGCTGATGCGTCGGTCCGCCCGGCATGTGCTCGATTGGTGGCGGGAACCGCATTTTCTGGAGAAGACCGGCATCGTGGTGGATGTGGTGCAGGTGGTGGCGATGGTCGCCGTGCCGCCAAGTGGTCCCATGCAGATGCTGTGCGCGCTTGTCTGGCTGGTGCTGGTGGCTGCGCTGCCGTTCGCGCCGCGCGTGTTGTGCGTGGCCGGTCCGGTGCTGTGCCTGATTGCCGGCGCCCTGCCGAATTGGAGCGTGTGGACGACCGGAGGGGTCGCTTTGACCGCGTGGTTCCTGGCCATCGGGTACGTGATGCCACGGTGGGCCGCGGTCGCGCTGCCGGTTGGATTCTCGGTGCTTGATGCGGCCGGGTGCGCGTGGTTCGGATTCGGTTCGCTGGGTGGCATCGTGATTCGGAGTGTGGTGGCTTCGCTCAACGACATCAACTGGCAAGCCTCGACGGAGGCTGGTGTCATGGTTCCTGCGGATGCGAGCGTGGCGTTGCCGCAGTATCCGATCATCATATTTGTGGCCACGCTGATGCTGGATCTCATGATTCTGGGATTCCTGACCGTATGCAGCGCCGCGTTCCGTCGGACCGCCGCCGCGGGGGAGCGTGCCGCACGCGCCGAACAGCTACTGGGCCGCGTGACCCGCGAACAGGAACTGGCCCACATGATCCACGATTCGGTGGCCAACGACATGTCCACCATCGCGATGCTCTCCTGGCGGGCCAAAGGCGTGGAGAACGCCGAGGAACTGGATGAGCTGCTGGACGCGATCTACGCGCGGTCGCACCACGCGCTGGACCGGGTGCATGAGGTCATCGACGTGCTCAACGGCAAGCGTGATTTGGGGGAATTGCGTGCGTCGGGCTCGGTGGATGATGTGGATGCTGCGCCGCAGGTTTCCCGTGATTCTTTCGACGTGATCGTGGAGAAATACGTGGAGGACCAGGACCGTGCGATGGGCATGCTGGGGTTTGCGGGCGTAAGCCGGCTCAACATCATGCCGGATGCGCAGGTGCCGGAGCCTGTACGTCGCGCGACGATGGGATTACTGGAGGAGGTTTACGCGAACATCGTGCGGCATTGCGCGATGTCCGTGGCGGCCGGCGAGCCGGATGGTGGGGCCGAGACGTCGGCCGGTAGCGGAGCTGAAGCCGGCGACGAGCCCGCGTACAGCCTGTTCATCGACATAAGCCGCGACTGCGTCGCTGTCAGCGAAGTCAACGCGCTCGCCGACGAACGGCGCACACTCGTGCACGGTCACGGACGCGGAGACGGACTTGCCCTGCAGCGTACGACCATCGAATCGCTCGGCGGCACGCTCAACACCAGCCACCAGGACGGCACATGGATCCTCAGCGCGCGGATTCCGCTGAGATAAGGGGTATTGGCTCCCCTCTCTGAGGGGAGCTGTCAGCAAAGCTGACTGAGGGGAGTTGCGTTTACGTGGGCTAAACCTACGAACAGTCCGCTGGACTGTTCGCTTAACGGCTCCCCTCCGGTCCCGCAATTATGGACTTACCGCAATTGCGGACGAGCTTCGCTCGCATCTCATTGGTTTGACTGTCGTCAAACCTTCGCCTACAAACGCCGCCGGCGTTTGCTTAACGGCTCAGCCTTCAGCCAGGCTCATTATTACCTTCGTTCGGCTGTCGCCTCACTCAGGCTAAACCTACGAACAGTCCACTGGACTGTTCGCTTAACGGCTCCCCTCCGGTCCTGCAATTATGGACTGGCTTTCAGCCAGGCTCATCGTTACCCTCGTTCGGCTGCCGCCTCACTCGGGCTGAGCCTACGGGAAGTCCACTGGACTTCCCGCTTAACGGCTCAGCCACAATGCAATGGCGTGGGCTAGGGAGTGGGCTCCTAGTTTGTCTACGGCTCGATGGGCGTGGGTGCGGACGGTGGAGGCGGCCACGCCCCATTGGGCGGCGATTTGGTCGTACGTCAGTCCGCGGGAGAGCAGGTGCAGGGTTTCGGACTCCTTAGCTCCCAGTTTGGCGGCGCGATGCCCGGCGTCCTCTGCGCCTGCGTTGGCCGTGCCGTTGCCAATCGATGCCGTCGTACCGTTATCCAGCAGCAGGCGATGCGCGTCGGCCGCCGTCCGGAACGTCACTGATGCCACGGAATTCGGGACGAACGTGCCGCCGGCGGCCACTGTGCGCAATGCCTTGGCCAACTGTGGGATGTCGGCCTTCGATACGATGCCCTGCGCACCGGCGGCCGCGAGACGCTCTGCATACGTATCCACCGAGAACGCGGTGATGCCAAGCAGCATCACACGGTCGGTGCGCATGCGGATCTTGCGGCAGACGCTTACGCCGGTCGCCTCGTCAAGCGACATATCCACCAGCAACAGTCGGGGCCGTGTCTCCGGATTGAGCGCCTTGGCCACGGCCTCGTCCGCATTGCCCACGCCCCACAGCCATTGCGCGGACGGCAGCAGTTGCGGCAGAATCCCCTTCAACGCCAGCAGCGCCATGCGATCGTTGTCGACCGCGGCCACCAGCACCGGCGTCCCCTTCTCAATGCCCATGGTGCCCATCCTACCGGCTCGTCGCATGGGTGGCCGGATATTCCACACGGCCTTGGCCATCCTGGCGCCCCCGCATGTTCGTCGACATTTGTGGACATCCTCACGATTCGTTCAGTTACGGCGGATAGGTTGGGCCGCATGAGCATGAACGATGTGAACCAGCCGAACGAATCGCATGGGCCGCAGCCGGGACAGGGGGAGTCCCGGCAGTCGCCGCAGACGGATGAAACGATCCAACCGAACGAGTATCAAGCTGTCCAGTCGGGGCAGCCGTTGCAGACAAACCGGACGAACCCGTACCAGTCGTCTCAGAACCAATATCAGCCGATTCCGCAGGGGCAGTCGAATGCGTCCCGCGGGTACCAGCCGATGCCATCCGGCGGTCCGGCATCGTCCCCGGTGATGCCAGCGCAGCCTACGCAACCGGTACCGTACCCGGCGATGCCGCAACAGTCGGTTGCAGCTCCGGCGATGCCGCAACAACAGTACGTAGCGTCGGCGGCACAGCAGCCGTCGATCCCATACGCGGTACCGACGGCGGGGCCGGCCGTGCCGCAGCCCGCACAGCCCGTCATGCCGAACTCTACGCAGCGATACCAGCAGTATCCGCAGTATGCGCAGCCGATTGCGCCCCAGTATCCTCCGCAGCCTGCGCAACCGCAGTATCGGCCGCAATACCCGTATCCGGCGTATCAGGCGTACCAGCCTTACCCGCCGCGTCCGGTGACGCCGGTGCCTCCGGTGGTTCCCGTCGACCCGCGGCAGGCATGGCGCACATGGCGTCGGAAGGTGGTCGGCCGTGCGATGGGCCTGACCTTCGCCTATGAGGGCATGATGTACGCGGGCGCGATCATCGCCGCCGGCATCGTGACCATGGTCGCCTCCACCGGATTCTTCGCTTCCGGCAGAGGTACCTACTCCAGCGACGACGGCATCATCAGCCTGATTTCCGTGGCCGTGGCGTTCGGGTTCCTACTGCTCATGCGCCGCCGCGACATTCTTAGCCGCGAATTCTGGCTCGGCGGCCCGCATCTGGACACGTACGGCGAGCCCAACCAGCGCGGTCGCGTGAGCCGATACGGCGGCGGACGCATGCGCCCGCAATGGTTCCTCGTGTTCATCGTGCTGGGCTTGGGCGTGCAGGGCAGCGTCTCGCTGGTGCAGATGCTGCTGTCGATGGGCGGCATCGATCTGGTCTCGCCCACGTCCGAAAGCATCAACGAATCCGCCGTGACGGTGAGCATGTGGCTGTACATCGGACTCGTCGGACCGATCTGCGAGGAGGTGATGTTCCGCGGGGTGCTCATGAAGGAGCTCAAGCCGTTGGGCAAGAACTTCGCGATCTTCACCTCCGCGCTCGCCTTCGGCCTCTTCCACGACGACGTGGTGCAGGGCACGTTCGCCTTCCTGTTCGGCCTGATCCTGGGCTTCGTGGCGATGGAATACTCGCTGGTCTGGTCCATCGCGCTGCACATCTTCAACAACGCGATCCTCTCCGGTGTGATCGATACGTTGTTCGCCGGTCAGCTCAGCGACAACGGCTATCTGGTGTATTCGATCGTCCTCGCGCTGGTCGGCGTGATCGGCTCGGCAATCGTGCTGGGGCTTTACGGCCGAAGCCTCGCGCAATACCGCCGCGAGAACCGCTCCATCCCGGACACCTACGCCGGCTGGACCTCGCCTGCGTTCATCACGTTCGTGGTGCTCAACGCTGCCGTCGCGATCGTTTCCTTCATCGGCGCGATGATGGGGTGAGTGGCGGTCTCCGTATGATTCAGTTGCGGCGTGAGCTTTTGCGCCCGTGCAATAGCGGGATGGCGGTGAGCCGTTGGCGCGGTGTGTTTTATGGTTGAGTCATGAGTGATTTCGAGCCTTTCTACGATGTGAACCGCACTTACGAGGACAACTACGCGCAAGGCCCGTTCGGGGCGTTCGCGCAGGCGCTGGCTGGGGATGAAGCCGCTTCAGCCGCATCGGCTGACTCCGGCTCCGCAGCCACCCCGACCGAAACGTTCCTCGGTCAGCCGGTCAACCTCGCATTCGGCATCCCCGCCGGCCCGCTGCTCAACAGCCGCTACACCACGGCGGCCTTCCGCATGGGCTTCGACCTGGCCACCTACAAGACCGTGCGCTCGCGCGCATGGGGCTGCAATCCGTTCCCGAACGTGCTGGCCGTGCACCCCAGGTCGGCGGACGGCTCGCTGACCCCCGGCAGCGCCGAACTCGACGAAGGCGTGCTGGCGGACACCAACTACGACCTGCCGATTTCCATCTCCAACAGCTTCGGCGTGCCCTCGCAGGACCCGGACGTCTGGCAGCCGGACATGAAGGCCGCCATTGCCGCGGCCGGCCCGGGCCAAGTGCTGGTGCCGAGCTTCCAGGGCTCACGTGTGGAGGGCATGAGCGAGGACGACTACATCGCCGACCACGCCACCACCGCCCGCTTGGTCAAGGAGACCGGCGCGAAGCTCATGGTGATGAACACCAGTTGCCCGAACGAGGGGCACAACCGTCTCCTGTGCCACAACCCGTTGCTCGTAGGCCGCATCACCGAGGCCGTGAAGCAGGCAATCGGCGATACGCCGCTGATGATCAAGCTTGCATACATCCCCAGCGACGACGACCTTGAGCTCATGGTGCGTTCCACCGTGGGCCGCGGCACCGTGCAGGGTTTCAGCACCATCAACACGATCTCCGCGCGCCTTGTGGACAAGGACGGCAACCAGGCCCTGCCCGGTGCGGGCCGTGACCGTTCCGGCGTGTGCGGCAACGCGATTCGCGGCGCCGGCCTCGACATGGTGGCCCGTCTCGCCGCCATCCGCGAGAAGACCGGCCTCGATTTCGCCATCAACGGCGTGGGCGGCGTGGTCTCGCCCGCCGATTACGCGGCGTACAAGAAGGCTGGCGCGGATTCGGTGATGTCCGCCACCGGCGCCATGTGGGACGCCGAACTCGCCCACAAGATCAAGGCGAGTCTTTAAGTTCCTTGAAGTCGTATAGGTCTTGCAGTAGCTAGTGACTATCGCCGTGCACTTGTCAGCGTTACTATTTTCGAAATAAACCTATGTTTCGTGAAAAGGTAACGCTGATGAGCGCTCAGCGTGCCTTTTTCACGAAATGAGGCCATAGTTCGAGAAAAGGTAACACTGAGAACGACTCAGCGTGCCTTTTTCACGAGCTATGGCCTCATTTCGTGAAAAGTAACGCTATGGGATGTGTCCGCCGCACCAGGAAAGAGCCTTGTACGGAAGACACACCTTACCGGTGGCGGAACACCTTACCGGGGCAGGATTCCCGTCATTTTTGGAATCGGAATCACTCCGCGGCGGCCTTCATGGCCACGGCGCCCACGTAATAGACGGGCTTGTCGAAGTTCGGCTGGAACAGGAAGTCCACATTGGCCAGCTGATCCACGGTGAAACCGGCCTGGATGGCCATGGAGATCACGTTCGCGGCACCGGAGATGTCCGCCTTGGAGCAGAACTGTCCGCCCTTGACCTGACGGGTCTTGGGGTCCCACGTCAGGATCGAGGTGACCGGTGTGGTGGTGAGCATGAAGTCCGGACGGTAGTCGTCCACGAGCTCGGTCTCGCGCACCGTGAGCCCGCGGCGTTCGGCACCCGCCTTGGTCAGGCCCGATGCGGCCAGCGACAGGTCGTACAGCTGCACGGCCGAGGTGGCCTGCGTGCCCATGTACTTCACGGTCGGCGTCTCGATGTTGCGGCCCACGAGCAGGCCCTGACGCACGGCGTTGGTGGCCAGCGGGATGTAGTCGTGCTTGCCGGTGGGGTTGTAGAACACGGTGGCCGAATCGCCGGCGGCGTACACGTCCGGCACGGAGGCCTGCATGTAGTCGTCCACGATAATCGCGCCGTTCGGCAGCATGTCCACCTTGCCCTTGAGCAGGTCGGTGTTCGGCAGGAAGCCGACCGCCAGAATCGCCATTTCGGCCGTGTACTCGCCCTTCTCGGTGATGACGGTGACGGTGTCGTCCGGATTGTCGCGGAACTCCACCACCTTCTGGCCGAGCGCGAGCGTCACGCCGTGCGCCTCGAACGCGGCGGCCACCTGGTCGGTGATGGCCTTGTCGAAGTTGTTGGCCAGCGGACGGTCCAGCCCGTCCACCAGCGTGGTCTTGACGCCCGTGAGACTGAACTGCTCGGCGATTTCGGCTCCGATGTAGCCCGAGCCGATCACCACCGCGGACTTGGCGGTCTTCGCCTTCTCCTTGATGGCGATGGCGTGGTCCCAGTTCTTGCACAGCAGCACATGCGGGCTGTCGATGCCCGGAATCGGCGGAATCACCGGGCGCGAGCCGGTGGTCACCACGAGCTTGTCGAACGCGAGCGTCTGTTCGCCGGCCGCACCGGCCTCGTCGCCGCCGTCCAGCGGACGGTAGGTGAGGGTCTTGGCGCCCAGGTCCACGGACGTCACATCGGTGCGCATGTGCATGGTCGCGCCCGCCTGCGCCAGCGCCTCGGGGGAGGAGTAGAACATCTTCTTCGGGTCGGACACATGGTCGCCCACCCACAGCGCGATGCCGCAGGACAAGAAGGACAGCGTGCCGTTGCGCTCGAAGACGTGAACGGTCCAATCAGGGTGCTCGGCGAGAATCGAAGTGGCGGCGAACGTGCCGGCGTGCGTGCAGCCGATGACGGCGACGGTGGTCATAAATGCTCCTTTGCTTGTGGCAGGTGTCAGGTATTGGCGTGACCTGCGTGCGGCGGAGCCTGTGATGCGCGGTTCGCGCGGCTTGGCCCCACCTGGCGGCCCGGTCCGCTTCGGCCGGCCCTCCACAGGCCACTGTACCAACGAATGATGCCGGTCGGCGGCATTACGGGCGATTGCTCTGCTGGGAGCGCATTCATGTCGCCTTTCACCATGTGCGCACATGGGTTATGGCAGACTGGACGATAGTGTTTCGCCGAACCGGATGAGGAATGGGAGAGTTGGCGTGGCTGAGAATCCGAACGATGTGCTGCATGTTGAGGGCGGCAAGCCGCTGAACGGCACCATCAAGGTGCGTGGCGCGAAGAACTTCGTCAGCAAGGCCATGGTGGCCGCGTTGCTGGCACCGGGCAAGTCGGTCCTGAAGAACGTGCCGGAGATCCGCGACGTGCACGTGGTCTCCGACCTGCTGCGCCTGCATGGCGTGAGCGTGGACGTCAACGGCGCGGAGGGCATCGTGACCATCGACGCCTCGCACGTGCAGCTGGCGGACGTGGCGGACGTGGACACGCTGTCCGGCTCCTCCCGCATCCCGATCCTGTTCTCCGGCCCGCTGGTGCACCGCCTGGGCGAGGCGTTCATCCCGGCGCTCGGCGGCTGCGCGATCGGCGGCCGACCCATCGATTTCCATCTGGAGACCCTGCGCAAGCTCGGCGCCACGGTGGACAAGGAGCATAAGGACGGCATCCACATCACCGCCCCGAACGGCCTGCACGGCGCGAAGATCCACCTGCCGTACCCGTCCGTGGGCGCCACCGAGCAGACGCTGCTGGCCGCCGTGCTCGCCGAAGGCAAGACCGAGCTGTCCGGCGCGGCCATCGAGCCGGAGATCATGGATCTCGTGGCCGTGCTGCAGAAGATGGGCGCGATCATCTCCGTGGACGTGGACCGCACGTTCCGCATCGAGGGCGTCAAGGAGCTGCAGGGCTTCACGCACACCTCGCTGACCGACCGCATCGAGGCCGCCTCCTGGGCCGCCGCGGCGCTGGCCACGCGCGGCGACATCTTCGTCAAGGGCGCCACCCAGCCGGAGATGATGACCTTCCTCAACGTGTTCCGCAAGGTGGGCGGCAAGTTCGAGGTGACCGACAAGGGCATCCGCTTCTGGCATCCGGGCGGCGACCTGAAGCCCGTGGCCATCGAGACGGACGTGCACCCCGGCTTCATGACCGATTGGCAGCAGCCGCTCGTGGTGGCCCTGACCCAGGCCAACGGCCTGTCGATCGTGCACGAGACGGTCTACGAGAACCGCTTCGGCTTCACCAAGCCGCTCGTGCAGATGGGCGCCACGATCCAGCTGTACCGCGAGTGCCTGGGATCCCTGCCCTGCCGCTTCCAGCAGCGCAACTACAAGCATTCGGCCGTGATCTTCGGGCCGACCCCGCTGACCGGCCGCGACATCGACGTGCCGGATCTGCGTGGCGGCTTCTCGCACCTGATCGCCGCGCTGGCCGCGTCCGGCCCGTCCGATGTGCACGGCATCTCGCTCATCGACCGTGGCTATGCGGACTTCCGCGGCAAGCTCGAGGCGTTGGGCGCCGATTTCGACTGATTCGGCCTGTGCCTTGCGTGACTGAGACTGACTGACGACATCACAGCCGGCTTTCCCAGAGGGGAGGCCGGTTTTGTTATGCCTCGAACCGCCTGGACAGCGGCACCGACACCGCGGTACCCAATGCCAGCAATCCGGCCGAGGCCAACAGCACTGCGGCTACGGGCAGGTGGTCGAACGCCCAGCCATAGGCCATCTGGCCGAGCGGCTGCGCGCACATGCTCACCGCCGCCACCATCGCCATCACCTTGCCGGTCATGGCGTCCGGCGTGCTGAGCTGGATGGTCGGCACGGCGATGAGGTTCGAGAAACAGCTCGCCACCATCGTGCCGAACGTGAAGCCCACCAGCACCACGAGCTTCACCCAGGCGGACACCGGCAGCAGGAACACGATGCCCTGCGGCAGGAGCGACACCGTCAGCCCCACCATCGCAAAGGGGAACCCGCGCATCGTGAGCTTCGCCGCGAATAGCCCGGCGACGAACGCGCCCACCACACCGGATACGCCCACCAAGCCGTCCGCGACGCCGTAGACCGTGGCGTCGAAGCCCAGCACCGTGCGGATGACGTAGGGGAATCCCACTGCTGAATTGCCGATGATCACGAAATTCAGCGATGCCGCGAACAGCAGCAGCGCGAACACGTTCGGCCGGTCCCTGACCAGGAATCGCATGCCGGCCTTGAGATCCTCGAGGGGCGTGGGCAGCTTCTCGTCGCCGCGGTCGGGCGCGGCCAGGCGGATGAAGCATTCGAGAACGGCCGCCGCGGCGAAACTCACGATGGTGACAACCATCATCGGCCGGATGCCGAACATCGCGTACAGCACGCCGCCCAGGAAACTCGGCAGCAGCGAGCCGAGCTGCTGGACCTGGTTGACCACGGCCATCGCCTTGCGCAGCGTGCCCTGGCCGTAATCGCGGAACATCTGGGGGAGTGCGGCCTGCACGGTCGGCGTCTCGAATGCGCCGAGCACGGCCAGGGCCACCTGCATCACCGTGATGGCCACGATGCTGAAGCCCACCGCGGCGAACGTGAGCGCGCTCGCCAGCACCAGCACGGCGGAAACGGCGTCGAGCGCCACCATGATGGTACGGCGGTTCACACGGTCGGCCAGCACGCCACCGAACGGGGAGAGCACGATCATCGGCACCACGGAAATCGCCAGAATGGAGCCGAATATGGTGGCCGAGCCGGTCTCGTCCAGCACCCACATGGCCATCGCGAATCGAAGCATGAGATTGCCGAACAGCGAGATGCCCTGTCCGGCGACGAGCAGGATGAAGTCGCGGCCGAGCAACGGCGAACGGGTGGATTGCGGATTGGTCATGATGTTTCCTTGGCTGGATGCTGGTCTGCCCTGCACTATATACATACCGTCAGTCGGTATGTATCGGGTCGCATGCTCCGCCGGGCCCGCCGGGACAGGGCGGCCCGCACGCCGCAAACGTCACCGTTGCCGGTATCCTTGAAAGAATGAGCCCTGAAGCCTTAAGTGAACTGATTTCCAAGATTGCCCACAACCTCGTCGCTGCCGGTCAGGCCGGCACCCTCACCGACGATCTGATCCCGCCCGTCGAGAAGCTCGCCGTCATGCGCCCGAAGGACCGCGCCCACGGCGACTGGGCCTCCAACATCGCCATGCAGCTGGCCAAGAAGGCCGGCATGAGGCCGCACGACCTGGCCGAACCGTTCGCCGCCGCGCTCGCTGAGGCCGACGGCATCAAGTCCGTGGAAGTGGCCGGCCCCGGCTTCATCAACATCACCCTTGACTCCGCCTCGGCCGCCGCCGTGGTGGACCAGGTGCTGAACGCGCCCGCCGACGAGCACGGCATCTCCACCTACGGCCGCAACGACCACCTGTCCGGCAAGACCCTGAACCTCGAGTTCGTCTCCGCCAACCCCACCGGCCCGATCCACATCGGCGGCACCCGCTGGGCCGCTACCGGCGATTCCATGGCCCGCGTGCTCGAGGCCAACGGCGCCAAGGTGGTGCGCGAATACTACTTCAACGACCACGGCGAGCAGATCAACCGCTTCGCCAAGTCCCTTGTGGCCGCCTGGGCCCGCGCCAATGACCTCGGCGAGGCCGGCTACCAGACCGAGACCCCGTTCGACGGTTACAAGGGCGCGTACATCGACGAGATCGCCCGCCGCGTCCAGGACGAGGCCAAGGCCGACGGCGTGGAGCTCACCGCGCTGCAGCATGAGGACCAGGGCCTCAACGCCGACGGCGAGCCGATCGGCGAGTCCGATTCCGAGGTGCGCGAGGAGTTCCGCAAGCGCGCCGTGCCGATGATGTTCGACGAGATCCGCAAGTCCATGAAGGACTTCCGCGTCCACTTCGACGTGTGGTTCCATGAGAACAGCCTGTACTCCGACGGCGAGGTCAAGCGCGCCATCGAGGTGCTGCGCGAGCGTGGCGACATCTACGAGAAGGACGGCGCCACTTGGTTCGAGTCCACCAAGCACGGCGACGACAAGGACCGCGTGATTATCAAGTCCAACGGCGAGTTCGCCTACTTCGCCGCGGACATCGCGTACTACTGGAACAAGCGCCACCGCGACACCGACCCGGCCGACGTGGCCATCTACATGCTCGGTGCCGACCACCACGGCTACATCGGCCGCATGATGGCCATGTGCGCCGCTTTCGGCGACAAGCCCGGCGAGAACATGCAGATCCTCATCGGCCAGCTGGTCAACGTCCTGAAGGACGGCAAGGCCGTACGCATGTCCAAGCGCGCCGGCAACGTCGTGACCATCGACGACCTGGTCGAGGCCATCGGTACGGACGCCTCCCGCTACTCGCTGGCTCGCACCGACTACAACTCCCCGGTGGACATCGACCTTAACCTGCTCGCCTCCCACTCCAACGACAATCCGGTCTACTACGTGCAGTACGCGCACGCCCGCTCCTGCAACGTGGACCGCAACGCCGAGGCCGCCGGCATCACGTACGAGGGCGCCGACCTGAGCCTGCTCGACACCGAGGCGGACGGCGAGGTGCTCGCGGCGCTCGCCCAGTGGCCGGCTCTGCTGACCCTGGCCGGCGACGCCCGCGCCCCGCACCGCGTGGCCCACTACCTTGAGGACCTGGCCGCCGCGTACCACAAGTGGTACAACGTCGAGCGCGTGGTGCCGATGGAGCTGACCGACCCGGAGACCCGCGGCGACGAAGCCGAAGCCGCGCGCATCGCCAAGGCCCCGGAGCCCGCCCGCGCCGCCGCACGCCTCAAGCTCAACGACGCCGTGCGCGACGTGATCGCCGCCGGCCTCGACCTGCTCGGCGTCACCGCTCCGGAGAAGATGTGACTTTTTCCCTCGGCTCCCCTTGTCAGGGGAGCCGTCACGCACTGCGTGACTGAGGGGTAGTCCAAGTAAAAGGACCTGCATCATGCCTATTTCACCGATTTGGCCGGCCGCCACGGCCATTGACCCTGCGACCGGCGCCATCACGTTCCACGGTCGCACCGCCGAATCGCTCCTGGACGAGTTCGGCTCGCCGCTCTACCTCATCGACACCGACGAGGTGGCCGCCCGTGCACGCCACTTCGTGTCCGCCGCGGCCAAGGCGTTCAACAACTCCACCACGCATGTGAGCTTCGCCGGCAAGGCGTTCCTGTCCAAGGAGATCGTGCGCCTGGTCACCGCCGAAGGCATGCTCGTGGACACCTGCACGATGGGTGAGATGAAGATCGCCCTCGCCGCGGGCGTGCCCGGCCGCCGCCTCGTGCTGCACGGCAACAACAAGTCGGACGAGGAGATCGCCCTCGCCATCGAGCAGGGCTTCGCCAAGATCGTGGTGGACGAGCCGAACGAGCCCGAGCGTATCGCCGCCATCGCCCGCAGGCTCGGCAAGCGCGCCCGCGTGATGCTGCGCGTCACCGTGGGTGTCCACGCCGGCGGCCACGAGTACATCTCCACCGCGCACGAGGACCAGAAGTTCGGCGTGCCGCTGCTGCCGTCCGGTGCGGACGCCTCCGTGCTGGACACGGTGCTGAACAACCTCGCCGACGTGACGCCGGCCGTCACGAACGCGCGCATCGCGCCGGCCGCCAACGCCGTAGCCGATGCCGCGCCGAACGAGCCGGCCGAACATCACGAACGACAGCTGCAGTACGACGTCAAGTACCCGTACGACCTCTCCCACGAAGAGGTCTCCGACAAGGACAAGGCGCTGGCCGAGGCCATGACGGCCATCGCCGACGGTCTGTCCATCGCCGTGCTCAAGACCATTCTGGCCAACCAGGACGTGCTCGAACTGGTCGGCGCGCACTCGCACATCGGCTCCAACATCCACGACGCGACCGCCTTCATCCAGGCCGCCAAGCGCATGATGCTGCTGCGCAAGACCCTGTACGCCACCGACGCCTTCACCCTGCCGGAGATCGACCTCGGCGGCGGCTACTCCGTGGCCTACACGGACGGCGAGGACTCGATGGACATCGATGTGGAGCTCACCCGCCTGGCCGAGGCCGTGACCGCCACCAACCGCGCGCTCGGCATGCCCGCGCCTGCCATCAGCTTCGAGCCCGGCCGCTACATCGTGGCCCCCGCCGGCGTGACGCTGTACCGCGTGGGCACCATCAAGCACGTGCACCTGTCCGACGCCAAGGATTCCGCCGGCAACCCGATCAACGAGCGTGTGTACGTCTCGGTGGACGGCGGCATGTCCGACAACATCCGCCCGGCCCTGTACGGCGCCGACTACACCGCGCGCCTCGCCAACCGTGAAGGTTCCGACGAGACGATGCTCGCCCGCGTGTGCGGCATGCACTGCGAGTCCGGCGACATCGTGGTGCACGAGGTAAGACTCCCCGCCGACCTGCGTCGCGGCGACATCCTGGCCGTGCCGGTCACCGGCGCGTACGGCCGCACGATGGCCTCCAACTACAACCAGGCGCTCATCCCGGCCGTCGTGGCCGTGAGTGAGTCCGACGCGCACGTGATGCTGCGCCGCCAGACCATCGACGACCTGCTCGCCCTCGACGTGAGCGAGTGAGCCGGTACCGGCAAAGGCAAGCAAGTCGAATGGACGATTCCCGGCCGCTGTAGGAATCAATCCGTACAATGGCCGTGGAGCAATACCTCTTTGGAAGGACCCCTCAAGTGGCAGAAAAGAACGAAACCCCGATTCGCGTAGGCCTGCTGGGCGCCGGCACGGTCGGCTCCCAGACCGCCCGCCTCATCGTCGAGCAGAAGGACGAGCTGTCCGCCCGCATCGGCCGTCCGATCGAGCTGACCGGTGTGGCATGCCTGGATCCGAAGGAAACCGAGCAGTTCCCGTGGATCGACCAGTCCATCGTCACCACGGACACCATGAGCGTGGCCACCAACGCGGACATCGTCGTCGAGCTCATCGGCGGCACCACCGTGGCCCGCACGTTCGTGCTCGCCGCCATCGAGTCCGGCGCCTCCGTGGTCACCGCGAACAAGGCGCTGCTGGCCAAGTACGGTCCGGAGATCTACGCCGCGGCCGAGGCCAAGGGCGTCGACATCTACTTCGAGGCCGCCGTGGGCGGTGCCATCCCGTTCCTGCGCCCGCTGCGTGAGTCCCTCGTGGGCGACAAGGTGACCAGCATGCTCGGCATCGTCAACGGCACCACCAACTACATCCTCGACGAGATGACCACCAAGGGCCTCCAGTTCGACGACGTGTTGAAGGACGCCCAGGCCAAGGGCTACGCCGAAGCCGACCCGACCGGCGACATCGAGGGTTACGACGCCGCCAACAAGGCCGCCATCATGGCCACGCTCGGCTTCCACACCTCCGTGACCATCGACGACGTGTCCGTCGAGGGCATCACCAAGATCACCGCCGACGACATCGCCGCCGCCACCGCCGAGGGCAAGGTCATCAAGCTGCTCGCCGTGGTCGAGAACGGCGAGGCCGGCGTCTCCGCTCGCGTCTACCCGGCCCTGATCCCGGAGACCCACCCGCTGGCCTCCGTGCACGGTTCGTTCAACGCCGTGTTCGTCAAGGCCGAGGCCGCCGACGATCTCATGTTCTACGGCCGCGGCGCCGGTGGCGCTCCGACCGCCTCCGCCGTGGTGGGCGACGTGGTCACCGAGGCCCGTCACATCGCCGCCGGCTGCACCGGTCCGTCCATCCCGCTGTACAAGAACCTGAAGAAGGCTCCGATCAACGCTTCCAAGGCCGCGTTCGCCGTGCGCTTCCTCATCCACGACAAGCCGGGCGTGCTGGCCGCCATCGCCGCCGAGTTCGCCAAGAACGGCGTGTCCATCAACGGCGTGAACCAGGACCTCAAGCCCACCATGACCGACCCCGGTTACGACGGCGAGATCCAGCAGCTGCGCGTGGTGACCCACCTGACCGACGAGGAGACGCTGCGCGAGACCGTCAAGGCCGTGCAGGCGCTCGACTTCGTGACCGGCGAGCCGTCCATCCTGCGCGTGCTGGACTGATTTCGTGCTTCAACAGTAGTGAGCGTCGCAGCATAATACGGCATCGCACGCAGTGTGATTCCCGGTAGCGTGGAGCTCCCCTCAGTCAGCTTCGCTGACAGCTCGTCCTGCAATTACGGACGAACTTCGTTCGCATGTTGTTGGCTCGACTGTCGTCTCGCACATTGCCTACAAACAGCTCTGCTGTTTGCTTCACGGCAACGTCCTCACAGAGGGGAGCCGGCTGCGGAGCAGGCTGAGGGGAGCTCGTTTTTTTAAGGAACAACCATGAATCCAATCTGTTCACAGGTGCGCGTGCGCGTGCCCGCCACGTCCGCCAACCTCGGCTCCGGCTTCGACACCGTGGGCCTGGCGCTCGACTACCACGACGAGCTCACCTTCACGCTCAACCCCGACCCCGCCGACGGCATCGCCCACGTGTTCATCCACGGCGAGGGCGAGGACACGCTTCCGCGCGACGAAACCCATCTGGTGGTCTCCACCTTCCGCCGCGCCTGCGCCACGTTTGGCCTGGGACGTCTCGGCTTCACGCTCGAGGCCACCAACAACATTCCGCAGGCCCGCGGCATGGGCTCCTCCGCCGAGGCCATCGTGGCCGGTATCGCGGCGGCCGCGGCCTTCGCCCAGCCCGGCGAGCTCAACCGTCCGGCCATCTTCGACATGGCCGCGCAGATCGAAGGCCATCCGGACAACGTGGCTCCGGCCGTATTCGGCGGCTTGACTGTCTCCTGGGACTTCGCCACCGCCGAAGGCGTCGGCTCGGTGGCCATCCCCGGCGGCGAACCGCTGCATGGCGGCTTCCACACGGTCAACTACCCGGTCGACCCGGCCATCACCGCGGCCGTGTTCGTGCCGGACTACGAGCTGTCCACCGAAAAGGCGCGCCAGGCGCTGCCGAAGGAAGTGCCGCATAAGGACGCGGTGTACAACGTGTCCCGTGTGGGTCTGCTGCCGGCTGCGATGAACCCGGTGGTGCTGGCACAGGCCGAGGCCCAGGGTGGCGCCGATGCGCTGGGCGGAAACTCCGCAGGCGCAGGCGCCGGTCAGGTGACTCCTGCCGCGTTCGCCACCGCGGCCGCGCAGGCCAATGCGTTGCTATTCACGGCCACGCAGGATCGACTGCATCAGCCGTATCGCACGCCGCTGATGCCGCCGTCCGCCGAACTGATCGAGTTGTTCCGTGCCAAGGGCTACGCCGCCGCCGTCTCCGGTGCCGGCCCGTGCGTGCTTGTGCTGCACTACGGCAACGCACGCGAGGCCATCGACCAAGTGGCCGCCACCCAGCTGGCATCCGGCCACTGGCGCGTGCTGCACCTGCCCATCAACACCAAGGGCGTGGAGATCGAACGGCGGTAGGGGAGTCCGATCGGAGTGATTCCTTATCGGCCCTCTTACTGCTGAACAACCACGAAACAGACACTATGTATGCGGCTGAACGAAGCATCCGCATACATAGTGTCTGTTTTGCTCTGTAAAACCTCACTAAGTATGCGGAGCCATGGTTGGGCCGCATACTTAGTGACGGTTCGCATCGGCTGGTGTCGGCTGGCGTTGATGTACAGCGGTCGGCATTGGTTCATACCGGCTGCAGAACCGACGCAGCCGGTCAGCTCATCAACAGTTCGCGGCGACCGAGCCGGAACGTCGAAAACATCCAAGCCGCCGCGGACAGCGCCAGCACGCCCAACGGCATCCACGCCTCCAGCCCTGGCACGGTCAGTCGGTTCGTGAACCAGTTGCCCATGAGGAACATGTTCTGGAAGTAGATGAACCGCGATGGCAATAGCACGAGGGACAGCAGCGGCACCATCACCAGCAGCATCCGGATGATCGAGCGCATCGAACGGCACAGCCACGCGCCCACCATCGTAATCGCCAGCGTCAGCACCAGCACCGTCGCGCTGATGATCGCCAAGTACTGTCCGAACGTCCAATAGGCCCATGGCACGATCGGCGCGCCAAACAGAGATTCGAGTGAGATTCCGGCGACGCTCACGTTCGAGTTGAGATTCAGCACCGGCACGGCAAGGAAGTCACGTAGCATCACCGCCAACGGAATGCCGAACACGGCCAGCGACACGAGCCCGATGATTAGCGAGCTGGACGCCGTCGCCGCCACGCGCGCATGCTGCCCGGCACGGCCCGAGCGCGAGGCCCACTGCAGCTGCGTCATGCGACGGCCGCGGTCGCGCACCATCACCGGCACGGTCATCGCGGCGGAGGCGATTACCGAGAACACGGCGACCATGGCCGCATAGGTCCACGTCTTTTCCACCACGTTGTACTGGATGTAGCTGGATCGGCCGGGGTCCGCGGCGTAACGGGCCAGCCGCTCGGTCACGGCCTTCGGCATCGTGCCGGGCACGCGGTACGACTGCGAACCGAGCGAGGCGTCATTCGGGTCGCATCCGGTGCCGAGCTGGGCGTAGTCTGCGGTGCCATCGCCGTTGCTGCTATCGTTTGCTGATTCGGAACCGCTGGCGTCCACGGCGCCGGCATCGCCAGTCCCGCTCGCGCTGGAACCGTTGTCATTTGTGCCGTTGTCGTCTGCGGTGCCGGATTTGCTGTTCCCGTCGCTGCCGTTCGCACCGTTGGCGGCATCACCGGTCCCGGTCCCGCCATTGCCGTTCGACTCGCCGTCGGTCTCGTTCGTGACCGTCTTGCCGGTGATGTCCGTGGTCGCGCAGCCGCCGGAGATCGCGGCCGACCAGCCATTCTCCGCCTCCGCCCGGTAATCGTGTTCGAACTGTTTCTGCAATGCCGTGATCGGGTGATCGGTGCTGGCAGTGGACCGCAGCATCTCCACCGAATTGGTCAGATTGTGCTGCGCGTCGGCCTGAGTGATGGGGAAATGCCTCATCAGCAGGCTGATGTTGTACAGATCCTGCAACGCCTCGGAATCCTGGGTGATGACTCGGTCGGCCTCGCCCACCGCGCGTTGCTGTTCTTCGGTCATGTGCTCGGTCGGGTCCTTCGCCCGCTTGGCGGCGTCGATGGCGGCGCTTTCGGCCGTACTCGCGCCGGTCGAAGTCCTGCCATCGGTGATTGTGTTGGGCGCGCCGGTGGGGTAGAACGTTCCGCTGGCAATCGAGTCGTGCCAGCGCTCATAGCCGGCGAAGTCGCTGATGCCGAGCGTCTTGGCTTCGGTCGGGTGCATCTGGATATCGCGTGTCACCTGCTTTTCGAGGCGTGGGATGTCCGCCTTCATCTTGTCAATGGTGCTCTTGTCGGTGAGTGGGCCGTAACGGTCGATAAGCCGTCGCTCGCTGGACAGATTGAGTGCCGTCCAGGCCACGCGGTCGGTGGCGGTGTAGTCGTCGAAGGCCGGCAGGATGCCGACGAACGTCCACAGCGCGCCCATCGCGATGAGAATCAGTACGGGAAGCGGGCGCCAGATCTTGCGCATCTCCGCTGCGAACAATGTCATGATGGCTCCTTTGCTATTTCAGGTCTTTACGATTGAACGAACGTCGCGCCAGCAGCACGCCAGCCGTGAGATACGCCAGCGAACATGCGGTCACGCCGGTCTCCCAGAACGCGGTCGGCGCGTCGAGCCCGAGTTCGGTGAACCACTGCTCACGCAGCAGCAGTACGCCCACCGGATTGAACCCGCCGACCCACGCGAGCCACGGCAATCCCAGCGAATGCGCTGCACCCACAAGTCCGATCACCAGCAGTACGGCCACGCCCACGCAGCCCGCCACCGCGAACGTATTGCGGATCAGCAATCCCAACACCGCCGTGAACAGCGCGAAGCACAACGTGACCGCCAACCCCAGCGCCAGCCTCACGAACAGATACTGTCCGATGGTCAGATCCCACCAAGTGATGAACGGCTGTTGCCCGAACACCGTGTTGAACTGACTGGACACGCTCGCGCTCCACACGCCGCGCACATCGAACACCATGAGATACGGCACCACGATCGCTGCCACGAGCAGCAGGTACGCCACCGTCGAGGCGATGAGTCCGGCTGCGATTTTCGGCGCCGTGAGCCGCCGACCCGTGCGAGTGGTCATCAACAGCTGCTCGGTGCCGGACGTGCGTTCGGAACCGAGCGCCAACGCCATCAGCAGCACCGCCAGAGCGCAGGTCTCAAAGAACAGATAGCCGGTCATGCGAGACCAGTGCAGCAACGTGTCATCGGTGGCCGTCCCGGCCGCCAGGTCCATCGCCGCTCCGGTTGCGGTCAGATGCGTCACGCGAGCGGCGTAGGCATCGTACTTGCGTTGCATCAGCCAGGTGGCCACCGGATCACCGGCGACCTGCGCGAGCACCGCATCGCGCATGGGCGACGGATCGTAGGAGGCGAGCGTGTTCGTCACGCCCGCGGTGACGGCCGTGAGCTGCCGGTGCAGTTCGTCGTCCGTCAGCGTGGAATCGGCGGGGATTCGTGCGGTGATAACGATTGCGTCGGTGGGTGATGCGTCGTTTGCCGGGCTGTCGACAGTGGCATCGTCGGTGCCGGCGGCTGACTGGGATGAAGACGTGTTGGTTGCGGCAGGCACGCCGGTCGCCGTGCCGCCGGCAGCGGTGTCGTTGGTGATGTCGGCGACAGTGCCGTTGCCGGACTCGCCGGAACCGGTATCGACCTGCGCAAGCTTCCGGCTGAAGTCGGTGCCGGTCCTGCCGCCGATGGTCACGGCGACGGCGCTCGCGTAATTGTGCAGCGCGACGGTGTTCGCAGGCACGGTCGCGGCCAGCATGAGATTCACCATCGCGAACACGGCGACGAACGCCCACACCAACGGCAGTCGCGCGATTTTGACCAGCTCGGTGCCGGTGAATCGCAGGGGATGCAGGGCGGTTCGGGTTGCGCCGGCGGCTGCGGTCTTGGCGGCGGTCAAGTCCGTTACGCTGACACCCGATTGGAGTCGAACGTGCCGTGCGGGTCGTGACGTGCTCATCTCAGCCTCCGTAGATGACCAGGAAAGCGTCTTCGAGATTCGGTGCCACTGCGACCGGGCCGGTGGGCGCGATGCCCGGCACCGGCAGACTCGAGGCTCCGGCGATGGGCTCGGGCGAGTAGATGCGCAGCCGCGTCACGCCGCCGTACTGCACTTCGGACAGCAATCGTTGTCCGCCGGTCAGCGGCATGTCCGCCGGCACCTCGTAGATCTTGCCCTCCATCGACTTGCAGATGTCGGCGGGCGCGGCGTTGGCGAACACCGTGCCGTCGCGCAGCATCACGATATGTCCTGCGATCGTTTCCAGATCGGAGACGATGTGGGTCGAAAGGATGACGATGCGATTGGCGGCGAACGAGTGGATGATGTTGCGGAAGCGCACGCGCTCCTTCGGGTCGAGGCCCGCGGTGGGCTCGTCGAGGATGAGGATGCGCGGGTCATGCACGAGCGCCTGCGCGATGCCTACGCGCTGGATCATGCCGCCCGAGAACGTTCGCATCCGCTTGTTCGCGGAATCCGCGAGCCCGACCATGTCCAGCAGGGTATTGATGCGTTCGCCAAGCCCGGCGCGCGGCATGCCCTGCAGCGCGGCGATGTAGCGCAGGAACTGGCGTGGCGTGTAGTTCGGGTAGTAGCCGAAATCCTGCGGCAGGTAGCCGACCTGGCCGCGATAGCGCTCGCCGAGGGCCGTGATGTCCTCGCCGTCCAGCCGGATCGCGCCGGTGTCGGGGAAGAGCAGCGTGGTCATGAGCTTCATCAGCGTGGTCTTGCCCGCGCCGTTCGGGGCGAGCAGGCCGTAGACGCCGTGGTCGAACTCCAGGTTGATGTCGTGCAGGATGGTTTTGCCGGACAGTTTCTTGGATACGTTGTCAACAGTGAGCATGGTAGATCCTTTCGGGTGGAAGCGAGCCGCACCTTTTCTTGGCTCCCCTTGTCAGGACATTGCCGTGAAGCAAACAGCGGAGCTGTTTGTAGGCAATGTGCGAGACGACAGTCGAGCTAGTAAGTTGCGAACGAAGTTCGTCATTAATTGCAGGACGAGCCGTCGGCAGAGCCGACTGAGGGGTAGTTAAAGGTATTGAGCCAATTCTGGTTTTGGCGCAGTCAGACGTGGCAATCAGGCGAACCGCGCGACGGCGGGGGAGAGGCGTACGAATCGGTTCATCGCCGCGAAGTAGGCGATGCCCGTCGCCACGGCGGTGACCAGCGCGACCGTCGGTGGCAGGCCGGTCAGCAGCGGAGTCAGTACGTCGTGCCAGGCCAGCAGCACCGCGCCCAGCGCCACCCATGCGGCCGGCACCACGGCCATCGTCCACGGCCATCGGCAGCGAACGTCCGCCGTCAACTGCGCGATGCCGAAGAGGAACAGCGCGCTGAACGCCACGCCCAGCAACGTCGCCAGCGAGAACCGGGAGATCGGGGCGTTTGCCGCCGTGACGAATCCGGTCGTTTCGGTTGCATTCGGTAGGCCTGCCACACCGGCTATGCCGTTCGATCCGACGAATCCCATCTGCATGCCGACCGCGTTGACGCACAGTCCATACGCCACGATGAACGTGGCCGCCACCGCGCCCACCACCAGCATGCGCAGCGCGCACAGGCGGACGAACGACCAGCGCATCGTGCGCAGCAATTCGTCGGTTCGCTGCTCATGCTCGCGCCAGCGCACCAGCAGATGCGTGGCCTCGTACATGAACGGTGCGGTCAGGAACATGCTTGCGTACAGGATGCCAGGGTCGGTGAAGACGCGCGCGCCGTCGGACAGTATCCGCAGGAACGGGATCAGCCAGACGGCCACGGTCATCACCAGTGCCACGGCCACGCAGTCCCATGCGCCGAAGAACAGGTCCCGCAGGCGCAGGGATCCGCGCGCCTCGCGCAGCGTGGACCACAGGGTGACACGCTTGGGCACTCCCGCTTGGACCGCCGTTGCGATCGCGTGTTCGCGGCGTAGCGGCGAGGCTGCCAAAGCGTTGGCGATGGCAGTGTTGACGGCTTCGTCCGCCGATGTGTTCTCCGGAGCATTGTGCGGGGCGGTCGCGTGCGTAACGAGGGCATCGTATGAGGTATTGCTGTCAGTATGGCCGGCATACGGCACTGTGGCAACGCTGGCATTGACTGTACCGGCAGTCGTGCGTGCCCCGAACTTGGGCTCATCCGTAGCGGCCGCGGCTGCCGTACGTGCCGCTAGGGCCCGCATGATGCGGGATTCCATACGGTCGAAGTCACCGCGGTCGGCGGCCCGGTTGATGGTGTCCGCAGTGATGTTGACGGTGTGGACGCCGTTGTATGGGCGGCTGCCGGAATCCGCGGTGATGTTGCGATCAGTCTGCTCGTTCATCGCCGAACTCCTTTCGAATCGCTTGGATAAGTCGGTAGTAGCGGGCCTTCACGGCCTCCGTGCGCTCGCCGCGGGCCTGCGCGATCTGCGGGAACGTGAGTCCGGCGGCCGTATGCAGGTGGAAAATCTCCTGGGTGCCGGCGTCGAACCGGGAGACGAACGTCTCGATTCGGGTCAGCAGGTCGGCGTCGGCCTGTGATTCGGCCGGATCCCGCGCCTGCTTGGTGCCGGCGACGGGCTCGGCGGTGCCGTTGGCGATGGCATTGCCAACGATGTCACCGTTTCCGGTGCCAGCGCCGGTGCTGGGCTGTGGGTCCAACGGTGTGATCGTGATGCGTTGCGCCCGCCGCGCGTCGATCACCTTGCGTGAGGCGATGGCGTGCATCCAGGTGCGCACCGACGCCTTGGCGGGGTCGTAGGTGGATAGCGCCCGTAGGACGGCGATCATCGTCTCCTGCGTGAGGTCGAGCGCATGGTCGCGGTCGCCGGTCGTGCGCCAGATGAAAGCGCACACGTCATCGAAATACGCGCGCACCAGCTGGTCGGCCGCCTCCTGCGAACCATGGCTGACGATGGCGCGAATCAGACGACGATCGGTCGCGGCGCGGGTTTCGGTAGCCTCGTCGGTCGCGACATGGGTTTCGTCGCAGGCATTGACGGTGCCGGTGGCTCTGGCGGGCCAGGCTGTGTCGTCGGACGTGACATGTGCGTTGGCTCGGCCGTCGGCGGCATCGGCGGCTTTGGAGGTTCCGGCGGATGTACCGTTACGCCCGCCTCCGCCTCGTCGTGCCGCCGTAAACCAACCCATGACCGTCTCCCTTTCGTCGCGTTCACAGGTATATACGTGCGAAGCTCGCGAATCGTTGCACGGAACTTCACCCGGGCGTGTCGAAGATGTAAGGATGCGGCCAGGGCCAATGCCCGCGCCAATCCATACAATGCAAGGTAGTGAACCTAAGCCAGGAGGGTTGAATGTCCATTCCGCTGATTCTTGCGTCCAAGTCCAAGCCGCGCCGCGATGTGCTGTATGCGGCCGGCATCTGCCCCACGATTCGCGTCTCGCATGTGGATGAGCCCGCCGCGCTGGAGTCCGCCGCCCGGACCGCCGGCGTGACGGTCGATGACCTGACCGTCGATCAGCGGGTGATGATCCTGGCCGAGGCCAAGGCGCAGGCCGTACACCGCGCCTACCGCAATGTGGCCGCGTCGGCCGCCGCCGCGACCGGCGAACGTGTGATCGCCTACCCGTTGCGTGCCGCCGAGGTGCAGGCCGAGGATGCCAAGGCCGCCGAGCCCGGCTCCGGTACGCCAAACGCCGCTGCCGAGAAAACCCAGGCCATCGACTACTCCAAGGACCGCATCGCCACCACCCGTGACTTCTCCGGCGTGGATATGCCGACCGTCACCGAACCCATCTCCAACGTCATCGCCATGCAGCCGGGACTTACGCGCGCCACGGTCGGCCCGCTCATCATCGGCTGTGATTCGATGTTCCTGCTGGACGGCGAATGCTACGGCAAGCCGCACAGCGCCGAAGTCGCGCGCGAACGCCTGCGCAGGATGCGTGGGGCCAGCGGCGAGCTGTGGACCGGCCACTGCGTCATCGACTTCGCCACCGGTCGCGTGGCGCGCGGGGCTAGCCACGCCGTCGTGAAGTTCGGCGACTTCACGGACAAGGACATCGAACGGTACATCGCCACCGGCGAGCCGCTGGAAGTGGCCGGATCGTTCACGCTGGAAGGCTTCGGCGGTGCGTTCATCGACGGCATCGAAGGCGACCCGCACGGCATCATCGGCATCAGCCTGCCGCTCCTGCGCAAGCTGACCCGCGAACTCGGCGTGGACTGGACCGACCTGTGGAACGTCAAGCGCGGCGAAAGCGCGCCCGAGGCGGCGGATGCGGCCGGTATCCCGGCGGCGGGCAAGGATAACCTGCCGCCCGTGGAGAACGTGCACCAGCCCGGCGATGGTTGGGTGGACTGCGCCTGCGGCCGCAAGCATTGGGGCACCAACGGCGCGTCCGGCATTCTGCTGGCCCGCCGCGACCCGGCCACCGGCAAGGTGACGGACGTGGTGATGCAGCACCGTGCGGCATGGAGTGCGGAAGGCGGCACGTGGGGCATCCCCGGCGGTGCCACGGCGGACGGCGAATCGCCCATCGAGGGCGCGCTGCGCGAAAGCTACGAGGAGGCGAACATCACCCCCGAGGACATCGAGGTGGTCGGCTCCTACCGTGAGGACCACGGCCCGTGGGCGTACACCACCGTCTTCGCGTTCGAAAAGCCCGGCCACCATGTCGAGCCGCGTGCGAACGACGACGAAAGCAAGGAGATCTGCTGGGTGCCGATCGACGACGTGCCGAACCGCAAGCTCCTGACCGCCATGAAGACCGACTGGCCCCGCTTCGCCGCCCGCCTGGACGAGCTGGCCGGCGCATACGTGGCCAAGTAGGCCTGTTGCATTGCCTGGCGATTGCCGGGCAAATTGCCAATCAATGAGTAATCGATCGTTCCGTGTGGCCTGATCGAATCAGCGCCGGAACGGTCGATTACTCATGCCAGTGCTTTATCCAGTAATTCATCAATGGCTTCCTCTTTCGTCAGATGATGCGTTTGCGCGTAGATGAGGATTTTCTGATCGCGGGTGAGCCCGGCTTGGGCGAGACTTTGCCCTAGTGCCTGTCGGGTATATTCACTTGGTGTGACTTTTTTGGCCTGAGCCGCCGCCTCCACCAGTTTCCACAGCTCTTCCGGCATACGGATGGTGTGTGCCTTCATATCGGCTCGACTTGGAGGGAACGGGTCGTTCTCCCGTGTGAGTGTCGAATTCGGGAAGCCGTCTTCAGCCTCCTGCGCCCAGCGGTCGACCATATTGTCGGTAATCGGTGTGCCATCTTCGGCTATGTACTGCTTCATGCTCGGCTCCATTCCGTGAAGAATCCTTTGGTGAGATAGTTCGCATGAATGACGAGCGGCTCTGAGTCCGCCGTCTTCACGTAAACCAGTTCGATTGGCCGGCGATGCTGGTCGAATCCTATGACCGCCCATCGCTGCGGGTCCGTCGCGTGGTCACGCCATCGAATTCTTGCCGGTCCAAGGCGTGTATCGAATGCGGATTCGATTTGTTCCCTGGTGAGATGATGCGCCTGCAGTGCATGCGGATGTATCTCGATGTTGAGTTGTATTTCATTATCATACCTTGGTGTATGACGATTGTCATACGTTCCATCGTCGGAGCATGAGGACATGAGGGCTCCTTTGCCGGTGGTGTTGGTACGCTTGTGGCCACCGTATAAGGAGCCGGATTCGGGCGTCTAGCCGAACGGACCTATGTGGTTCCAGCTTCCGTCGCCGTCCACGTTGGCGGTGTCCGTCCGTTCTTTAATCTTTTACGGCAGGGGTGGGCTGATGCGTGGAACGGTCATTCACCGTGAATTCCCAACGGATGTGGAGCCGATAATGTTGTCCGGCGGGCAGCTTGGGGGAGAGCTCGGATGGGTCGTTGATGGAGTTCGGCACGAAGCCGGGCTCCAGGGCATAGCCGGCCGACGGGCCGTACGTGTGCCCGCTGGTGCCGGGAACGTCGTCCATGAATCCGGCGCTGTAGAACAACACGGCCGGGGCGTCGGCGTATTGCGTCATGCGGATGCCGGTGCGCGGGCTGTACGCGCTCGCCAGTTTGCGCAGTCCATTGCCGTTGGCCGGCTTGCGCGGGCTGCCTGATGCGCCGGATGCATCTGGTGCATCAGGATGGCCCGGTTCGTCTGGCTTGCTCCCGTCCAACCGGCTCGGCTCAAGTGCGGCGGCGCCCGGCAGTTGCCCTGCGGCGTCCTCGAACACGAACGCATGGTTGTATCCGCGTGCGGCAAGAATCTGGGCGTCGCTCGCATCGAGCCCCGACCGCAGGGCCTCGCCGATGACACGCGGCGTACGGAAATCCATCGCCGTGCCCTCGACCGGGGCATGGGGCAGCGGAATGAACCGCTCATCGGTCGGGCAGAAGCGGTCGGTGAAGATCTGAAGTTCCTGATCGAGCATGTTCCCGCTGCCCTCGCCCGAAAGGTTCCAGTAGGCATGGTTGGTCATGTTGGCGATGGTGGTCCGGTCGCAATCCGCGTCGATGACGAGGTCCAGCGCGTTTCCGGCAACGCCGTAACGGGCCCGGATATCCATCGTGCCCGGGAATCCCTGGTCACCGTCCGGCGAGGTCAGTGCCAGCGTCATGGAGTCCCGCCCATGTTCGATGACGGTCCAGCGGCGATGTTCGTAGCCGTCCGGCCCGCTGTGCGAACTGTTGGTGCCCTCGTTGGCTGACAGCTGGTAGGTTTTGCCGCCGATGGCGCACCGTGCGCCGGCGATGCGGTTCGCGTTGCGGCCGATGATCGCGCCCAGGTAGCAATCGTCGTGTTCGTAGTCGCCCGCCGAAGGCGGCCCCAGCAGCACGTTCGTGGGATTGCCGTCGCGATCCGGTACGACGACAGACATCAGACGCGCCCCGTAATCGGTCACTTGCGCGCTGATGCCGGGTTCGGCACCGTCGCCGGCATTGCCGATGCGCATCGTCATGGGAGTCATCGTCCCACCTCGCTTTGCCTGCGGAATTCGATGGGGGAGACGCCGTTCTTGCGCTTGAACGCGGCGCAGAACGTGCTGGTGTCGGTGAAGCCGCACTCCTCGCACAGCTGCTTCAGCGGGATGTCCGAATTGATGAGCAGGTACTTCGCGGCGTGCATGCGCGCGTCCACGATATAGGCGTGCGGGGTGTATCCGGTCTTCTTCTTGAAGACGCGGATGAAATGGTATTCGCTCATGAACGCGCGTGCCGCCAGTTCGTCGATGGGCAGCGGGTCGCTCAGATGATTGGAGATATAGGCGAGCACGTCCTCGATGGCGTGCGGCTGCCGCTGCACGGTGGCGTCGCTGTCGGAGGCGGCCATTGCGAATTCGGTGAGGATGTCCGTGATGTACTTCGCCATCTGAGCCTCGCTCACGCGCGATGCCGTATGGAACGTCTCGTAGATATTGGACATCCTGGTCAGCGCGTAGTTCGGATCCCGCAGCGAGAACACCGAGCCGAGCTTGCCGTTGATCAGGTCGAAGTAGGCGCGCGCCATCGTGCCGTCGAAATGCAGCCACAGCACCTCGCTGTCCTCGTCGGTGCCGTATGAGTGGTGCCCGTAGCAGTCCAGCAGCACGAAGTCGCCTTTCCGGGCCTGCTGTTCGCCCTGATCGGTGCGGACGGTGAACGATCCGCTGCGCAGGGCCATGATGAGGAAACTGTCGAACGAGCTGCGCTCCTGCCGGTAGCCGGCCTCGTAATGGAACAGTCCCGCGCGCAGCGGGTACAGGAACGTGCTCAACGCCGTTTTGCTGGGGGTGTAGATGTAGAACTCCGAGTCCGCGTTGTCGATGTTGTGCTCCGCAGGTTTCATGGGTGCCTCCAACCTCTCACGCCGCGCGGCCGTCCTCGACCCGCTCGGCGATGTGTCCGATTGTGTTCATCATAATGAATCCGCAAGACTTCGGCATGCGCAATTTTTCTCTATGACATGGCAGGAAAACTTTAGAATGCGCAGAAAAACAGGTTTAGTCTGTAAGCAAGTAATCAATGGATTACACATTACGTAACCAGCATGAGCATCCAACGGAGGAGCACATCATGGCCGTCACCATCACAGACACCGTCATCACCATCCCTACTTACGAGATCGGCGCCGCGGACAAGAACCCCGAGTTCATCGAGAAGCGCGTCTACCAGGGCAGCTCGGGCCGTGTCTACCCGTACCCGGTCATCGAGACCATCAGCGACGAGAAGCACGACAAGGACTACAAGGCCGTCATCATCGAGAACGAATACCTCGAAGTGACCGTGCTGCCCGAGCTCGGCGGCCGCATCCAGTATGCCAAGGACAAGACCAACGGCTACGACTTCGTCTATCGCAACGACGTCATCAAGCCCGCCCTCGTGGGCCTGACCGGCCCGTGGATCTCCGGCGGCATCGAGTTCAACTGGCCGCAGCACCACCGCCCGACCACCTACCTGCCGGTCGACTACAAGGTCGAGGAGCTGGCGGACGGCGGCAAGGCCGTGCTGTGCCACGACACCGACCAGATGTACGGCACCCAGGTCATCACCAAGATCGCCCTGCACCCCGGCAAGGCGTACATCGAGATCTCCGCGCAGCTGTACAACGGCACCTCGCTGCCGCAGACCTTCCTGTGGTGGGCCAACCCGGCCGTTCCGGTCAACCAGCACACCAAGACCGTGATGCCGCCGGACGTCATCGCCGTCATGGACCACGGCAAGCGCGACGTCTCCCGCTACCCGATCGCCACCGGCACCTACTACAAGCACGACTACTCCGAGGGTGTGGACATCGGCCGTTACAAGAACGTGCCGGTGCCGACCTCCTACATGGCCGCGCATTCCGACTACAACTTCGTGGGCGGCTACGACTTCGGCGAGCAGGCCGGCATCCTGCACGTGGCCGACCACCACGTCTCCCCGGGCAAGAAGCAGTGGACCTGGGGCAACGGCGACTTCGGCCGCGCCTGGGACCGCAACCTCACCGACGCCAACGGCCCGTACGTGGAGCTCATGACCGGCGTCTTCACGGACAACCAGCCCGATTTCACCTGGCTCAAGCCGTACGAAGGCAAGACCTTCACCCAGTACTTCATGCCGTACAAGCAGGTCGGCCAGGTCAAGAACGCCTCCATCAAGGCCGCAGTGAACCTGGAGATCGGCCCGGAGGACACGTTCGGCGCCGCCGGCGAGACCGAAGGCATCGAAGCGCAGGGTCTCAAGGCCGGCCAGGGTCGCGTGACCGTATACGCCACGAGCGTGTACGAGAACGCCACCGTCACCGTGACCACCAAGGACGGCCGGACGCTGTACTCCTACACCGGCACCATCAGCCCGAACGACATCGTCAGGGCCGAATTCGAGACCGGAGACGTGCCGGCCACCGAAATCACCGCCACCGTGGCCGACGCGGACGGCAAGGTCCTCATCGACTACACCCCGCAGCCCAAGAAGATCGAGAAGCTGCCGGAGCCGGCCAAGGCCGCCGACGAGCCCGAGAAGATCGCCACCAACGAGGAGCTGCTGCTCGCCGGCCTGCACCTGGAGCAGTACCGTCACGCCACCTACATGCCCGACCCGTACTACCTCGAAGGCCTCAAGCGCGATCCGGAGGACGCCCGCATCAACAACGCCTACGGCCGCCTGCAGCTGCGCCGCGGCGTGTTCAAGTGCGCCGAAACCCACTTCCGCACCGCCATCAAGCGCCTGACCAAGCACAACACCCAGCCGTACGATTCCGAGCCGCACTACAACCTCGGCCTGGCCCTCTTCTACCAGGGCGAGTACGACAAGGCCTTCGACGCCTTCTTCAAGGCCACCTGGGACGACACGCAGAAGGAGCGCGCCTTCTTCTACATGGCCGCCATCGCCGCCCGCCGCGGCGACTTCGCGGACGCGCTGGAGTACGTGGACAACGCCCTGACCCGCAACACCATGAACATCAAGGCCCGCGCCCTCAAGGCGTACGTGCTGCGCAGGCTCGGCCGCACCGACGAGGCCGCCGCGGCGCTCGCCGAGAACCTGAAGATCGACGAGTTCGACTTCGTCTCCGGCAACGAGCGCGTGATCGCCGGCGCCGATCCCGCCGAACTCGCCGGCCTCATGCGCGGCTTCCACGAGAACTACCTGCAGGCCGCACGCGACTACGCCCTGTTCGGCGCCTACGAGGAAGCCCTGGGCCTACTCGCCAAGGCCGACCAGACCAAGCCGATGGTCAGGTACTACGAGGGCTACTACCTCGCCGCACTCGGCCGCGACACCGAGGCCAAGGCCGCGTTCGAGGCCGCCGAGGCCGCACCGAGCGACTACTGCTTCCCGAACAAGCTGGAGGACATCGCGCCTCTGGAGAAGGCCATCGAAGTGGTGGACGGCGCCAAGGCCCCGTACTACCTCGGCTGCCTATACTACGACAAGGTCCAGGCCGAGAAGGCCATCGCCCTGTGGGAGCAGTCGCGCGACCGCGACCCGGAATTCCCGACCGTGCACCGCAACCTGGCGCTCGCCTACTACAACAAGCGCGGCGACGCAGCCTCCGCCGGCCGTGAGATTGAGGAGGCCTACCGCCTCGACGAATCCGACGCCCGCGTGTTCCTGGAGCTCGACCAGCTGCACCGCAAGGTCGGCTGGACCTACGCCCAGCGCCTCGAGGAGTTCGAGAAGCATCTCGACGTGGTGGCCGAACGCGATGACCTGTACATCGAATACCTGACCGTGCTCAACCAGACCGGCAACTACGCCAAGGCCTACGAGCTCATGGGCCAGCGCCGCTTCCACCCGTGGGAGGGCGGCGAAGGCAAGATCACCGGCCAGTACCGCATCGCGCTGACCCTGCTCGCCAAGGACGCCATGGCCGCCGGCGATTGGGCCAAGGCCAAGGACCTGCTCACCCGGACCCTGTCCTACCCGCACAACCTCGGCGAAGGCAAGCTCGAAGGCCAGAAGGACAACGACATCCACTACTACCTCGGTGTGGTGGAGCGCCACCTCGGCGACGAGACGGCCGCGGAAGCCGAATTCCGCCAGGCCACCATTGGCCCCGACGAGGTGAAGGGCGCCATGTACTACAACGACCAGCCCGCCGAGATGATCCTCTTCCAGGGTCTCGCCCACAAGGCGCTCGGCGAGGAAGGCCCCGCCAACGCCCGCTTCTACCGCCTGCTGGACTACGGCGAGCAACATCTCGACGACAAGGTCAAGATCGACTACTTCGCCGTCTCGCTGCCGGACTTCCTCATCTTCGAGAACGACTACACGAAGATGAACCGCATCCACTGCCTGTACCTCATGGCGCTGGCCAACATCGGCAACGGCGACAAGGCCAAGGCCGCGGAGTTCCTGCGGGACGCCCTGGGCCTCGACCCGAGCCACATCCAGGCGAACCTGTTCGCCGACGAGATCGCCAACCGTCACGTGCTGTGACGCGCCCGACCGCTCTCCGTGCAAGCTAGGCGTCTGCGGCCCTCGTGACCGCCCGCGCGTCTGATTTCGGCCGGTTCCCCACCTCCGAGGGGAACCGGCCTTTTTATGATGGTGCTGCCCGAAGTCTGACGCATCCCCCATTCTTGGCTCCCCTTGTCAGGACATTGCCGTGAAACAAACAGCGGAGCTGTTTGTAGGCGATGTGCGAGACGACAGTCGAGCCAGTGGACTGCGAACGAAGTTCGTCCTTAATTGCAGGACGAGCTGCCGGCGAAGCCGACTGAGGGGTAGTCTCCGTAACAGTCAAATGCAGAAAACCAGGCAAATATATGGTCTGCAAGTAGTTGTCGGAACAGGATCAAGGCGGGATACTGGAGTCATCCATTCCCGATATGTCGGATGCCCGGCCCATTGGGATTCGGCAAGCGAAGGAGACATGCCATGAACGCACGCAATAGCGGAAAGGCCGACTCCCCTCCCATAATGCAAAAGCAATTTTTCACTATTCGTAAGCAGGAAAAGCAAACAAACACATCAAAAACAGCCATACGATAGTATCAACAAACAACAACATAGAGGGATGACACAGCAGTCATTCCCCTCAAGAAATCCATAACTGTTGACGGGCATGCGAAACCCACCAATGCCGGTGGGCTGGCGCGAGCTCGCCCTGAAGAAAGGAAACCTCCCATGAAGTCCCTGAAATCACTGATCGGTGCGGGCGTCGCCGTCGCCATGATCGCATCCCTGGCCGCCTGCGGATCGAGCTCCGCCTCCGGCAAGACCGAGCTTTCGTTCTTCGCCAACAACACCCAGGACCTGTACCAGCCGATCATCGACGCCTTCGAGAAGAAGAACCCGGACATCAAGATCAAGTTCAGCACCACCAACGGCGCCCAGGCCGGCTACCAGCAGACGCTCCAGACCCGCATCTCCGGCGGCCAGCTCGCCGACGTCTACGTGGCCCCGCCCGAGCAGCTCAACGACCTGGTCAAGAACGGCGTGGCCAAGGACCTGACCGACGAATCGTTCATGGACCGCATCGGAGACACGAACAAGGCGCAATCCACCATCGACGGCAAGGTCTACAGCATGTCCGTGACCGCATGGACCAACGCCTACGCCTACAACAAGGACCTGCTCGCCAAGGCCGGCTACGACACCATCCCCGAGACCTGGGACGAGTTCATCGACATGCTCAAGGCCCTGAAGGACGCCGGAGTGGACAAGCCCTACCTTGAGCCCAAGGCCGGCCTCGGCGCTCTGGTGGAGGGCTGGATCGGCTATGACTCCTCCAAGCAGTCCAAGAGCATCGACCAGCAGATCGGCGACGGCGACTCCACGTTCGCCAAGAGCTACACCAAGTACTACAAGGAATGGGCCAAGCTCTTCGACGCCGGCGTGATGGGCTCCGAGGTCACCGGCCTCGCGGACGACCAGGTCCGCTCCGAATTCGCCGCCGGACGCCTCGCCGTGATGCCTTCCGGCTACTGGGATGTGAACACCTTCAAGAACGCCGGCATCAACTTCGCGTTCGGCCGCATGCCGATGCTGCACAAGGGCGATACGCCGTTCGCCCCCGGCTCCGCCGACTCCGGCTACGCCATCAACGCCAAGATCGACGGCAAGAAGCTCGAGGCGGCCGAATCCTTCCTCGACTTCCTCTCCTCCGAGGAGGGCCTCAAGCTCATCCAGGACAACCTCGGCCTGATCCCGGCCACCAAGAACTACACGCCGGACATCGACGCGACCTTCACCGAGCCGTACGACCTGTACCTGAAGACCGGCAACGTCTACCTCAACACCCTCGGCTGGCCCACCAGCGGCCGTAGCGCCCTGCGCGCCGAGACCTTCGCCCAGCTGCAGCAGGTGGCTCTCGGCTCCATCACCCCCGCCCAGGCCACCGCCAACCTGGACACCAAGCTCAAGACGCTGTCCTGAAGGTGAACGACATGTCACAGGCAACCGCAATGATCTCCGCGTCCGCCTCCTCCGCGGCGGGCGCGGCCCCGGCCCGGGCCATCGGTCTGGACCGGAACCTCGAAGCCATCCACGCCAAGGATCGCAAGCGCCGCAACCTCGTGGAGAACCTGACCTCGGTGAGGTTCCTCCTCCCGCTGCTCGCGGTGTACATCGTCATCGTGCTCATCCCGTTCCTGCAGAGCATCGTCTTCAGCCTCACCGACTACGACGGCTATGACTTCGCCAACGCCAAGTTCGTCGGAATCGCCAACTACCAGGCGATTTTCCAGGACCAGACCCTGCTCGCCGGCCTCGGATTCACCCTGCTCTACACCATCGCCACCACCGTGCTCATCACCGCCATCGCCCTGCCCCTGGCCGTGACGCTCAACCGGAAGTTCTTCGGACGCAACTTCGCCCGCTCCCTGTTCTTCTTCTTCTCGGTGCCATCGATGGCCGTGCTCGGACTGGTCTGGCAGTACATCTTCTCCCCGCTCGGCACCGGTGCGGTCAACACGGTGCTCGGCAAGCTCGGCATCAGCCCGGTGCCGTGGCTGTCCGACCCGGCGCTCGCCAAGTTCTGCGTGATCTTCATCGCCGTATGGGCCCAGGTCGGCTGGCACGCCACCCTGTACCTCGCCTATCTGCAGGCCATCCCCGCCGACCTGTACGAACAGGCTTCGGTGGACGGCGCCACGCGCGGCCAGCAGTTCGTCCACATCACCCTGCCGCAGATGGTGCCCGCCATGGGCGTCTCCATCTTCATGCTCCTGACCGGCGGCCTCAAGGTCTACGATCTTCCGTTCACCCTCACCACCGGCGGCCCCGGCAACGCCACCTACACCGTCACCCAGTCCATCATCGTCACCGGTATCGGCTCCGGCCGTTACGGCGTGGGATCCGCGCTCGGCGTGATGTTCTTCCTGTGCTGCGTGATTCTCGTGGCACTGCAGCAAATCGTCACCTCGCTGATCGAAAAGAGGCTGTCATGACCGCACAGCAGACAATGCAGCAGACTTCCCCCGCGACGTCCGCCGCACACGGACTGTCCATGAGCCAGCGCGAACGCATCCGCTCCGCCATCCGCTCGGTGGTGGTCATCGCCATCGCCCTGATCTGCGCCGTGCCGCTGTATGTGGTGGTGGTCAACACCTTCAAGAACTCGGGCGACATGGCCGCCGACCCGTTCGGACTGCCCACGCACTTCACGCTTGAGAACTACGCCTACGCGCTGGAGAACCTGCCGGTGGTGCAGGCCACCATCAACACGCTGATCGTCACCGTGGTGGGCGTGTTCTTCATGGTCATCATCGGCGCGCTCGCCGCCTATGGCATGGTGCAGAAGCGCAGCAGGCTCACGGCCGGCATCGGCGCCTTCCTCATGCTCTCGTTCGTGATCCCCGGACAGACGCTGCTCATCCCGCAGTACAAGATGGAGGCGCAGTTCGGCCTGGTGGACACCCTGCTCGGCCTGATCGTGCTGTACCTGGCCGGCGCCACGTTCTGCTACTTCCTCATCGTGCAGTACATGCGCGGCCTGCCCCAGGAACTGTTCGAGGCTGCACGTCTCGACGGCGCGGGCCCGTTCCGCATCTTCTGGCAGATCGTGCTGCCTCTCATCCGCCCGATCCTGGTCACCGTGGTGGTCTTCGAGACCATGTGGACGTGGAACGACTTCATGACCCCGAACATCTACATCTCCTCGACCGAGAAGCAGACGCTCGTGCTGCAGGTGTTCAACGCCATGGGCCAGTTCAGCACCAACTGGCCGCTGTTCATGACCATCACCACCATTGCCCTCATCCCCGTGTTCCTCTTCTTCATCTTCTGCCAGAAGTGGATCGTCGCCGGCCTGGTGGCCGGATCGGTAAAAGGCTGAGCCGTTAAGCGAACAGTCCAGTGGACTGTTCGTAGGCTCAGCCTGAGCGAGGCGATAGCCGAGCGAAGGTTATATTGAGCCCTCGCGTAGCGAGGTCCGTAATTGCGGGACTGACGCGGTAAGCGAACTAACGAAACTTCGTTTCGTTCTTCGCCGTAGGCGAGTCCGTAATTGCTGGGCCAGAGGCGATCCGTTGCTCCCGCCACTCCCATCTCATGCTTCTTATCTCCGAAAGGCAAAAACCCATGTCCAACACCCTCGACCTGACCGGCTTCACGCCGAAGGCCATCACCCCCTTCTCCATCACCCGCAACGATTGGGGAGTGGCTCCGGACGGCACCGCCGTGGACTTCACCAACTACTACATGACCTTCGACGGCAAGCCGTTCTACGGGGTCTGCGGTGAGTTCCACTACTCGCGTATGGACCCCTCGCGCTGGGACGAGCAGCTCGCCAAGATGGTGGCCGGCGGCATCAACGTCATCGCCACCTACGTGTTCTGGAACCATCATGAGGAGCACGAGAACCAGTGGAACTTCACCGGCCGTCGCAACATTCGCCGGTTCATCCGGCTGTGCGCCAAGCATGGGCTCAAGGTCATCGTGCGTCTCGGCCCGTTCGACCACGGCGAGGTGCGCAACGGCGGCATCCCGGACTGGATGTACGGCAAGCCGTACGAGGTCCGTTCCGTGGATCCCGGCTTCCTGGACAAGGTGCGCGACCTGTACGCGCACATCGCCGCACAGCTGGACGGCCTGTATTTCAAGGACGGCGGTCCGATCGTCGCCGCCCAGCTGGACAACGAGTACATGCACTCCTCCTCCCCGTGGGAGATGACCACCGGCATCACCAACGAATGGGTGCCCGGCGGCCATGACGGCTTCGCCTACGTGCATGCCCTGCGCCGCATCGCCGAGGAGGAGGGCATCTCGGTGCCGTTCTACACCAACACCGGTTGGGGCGGCTCCCCGGTGCCCGACGACGTGCTGCCGCTGTGGGGCGGCTACGCATACCGCCCGTGGCTGTTCTACGCGGGTCCCGGCGAGCATCCGGTCACCGACGAATACGTGTACCGCGATTTCCACTCCAACGACTGCCCGCGCGGCGAGGAATTCGCCCCCACCTACGAGCCGGAAACCAAGCCGTATGCCTGTTGCGAGATGGGCGGCGGCATGTTCAGCTCGTACAACTACCGCTTCGTGCTGCCGATGAAGTCCGTGGACGCCATGTCCAACATCAAGATGGCCTCCGGCTGCAACTTCCTGGGCTACTACATGTTCCAGGGCGGCTCGAACCCGATCGGCGACGGCATCTACCTCAACGAAAGCCAGCTGCCGAAGATCTCCTACGACTTCCAGGCGGCGCTCGGCGAATTCGGTCAAGCGCGCGAATCCTACCGCCGCATGAAGGCCGTGCACTACTTCGCGCTGGCCTTTGCCGAACGTCTGTGCCCGCTGGGTGTGGCCGTGCCGGAAGGCCAGGAGTCGATCGCCCCGACCGACATGGACACCCTGCGCTGGTGCGTGCGCACCGATGGCGAACGCGGCTTCGTGTTCCTCAACAACTTCCAGGACCACGCCAGCATGCCGGCCAAGCACGGCGAATCGGTCGAAGTCACGCTGGCTTCCGGCGAAACCGTGCGGTTCGACGGCATCGGTCTGGCCTCCGACGAGAACTGCATCCTGCCGTTCAACATGGACCTCGACGGCGTCACGCTGACCGCCGCCACCGCGCAGCCCGTCACCGTGATCGCCCCTGCCGGTGCCGCACACCGCACCTTCGTGTTCCTCAGGCCCGATGGCATGGATGACTGCTGGTTCCGTTTCGCCGACGGCACCGTGCATCATGTACCGGCGGATGCGGATATGGAATCCTTCCCGATTTCGGACGAGGCCGGCCACGCGGTGGACATCGTGTGCCTGAGCCGTGCCAAGGCCGACGCGATGACCGTGATCGGCGGCAAGGCGCTGGTGTTCGCCGGCGATCCGGTCGCACAGGATCCGGCCCGGCCCAGCATCGTCAACGACGGTGCCGCCGTCTACGAACTGGACGGACGAATCGTCGTGGAATCCACTCGGCCGAACGTCGCCGTAAGCTCCTATCCCGCCGGTTTCCTCGCCGAGCAGAGCGTACGGTACCAGCCGGTCGCCGCGGAGCCCGTCGTGCGGAAGCTGTCCGACACGCGCTACGTCATCGACCTGCCCGACGACCTGCTCGCCGCCGACGGCGTGGAGGACATGCGCCTGCGCGTGCGCTACTCGGGCGACATCGGCTGGCTGTGGTGCGGCCGCACCCTGGTGGACGACAACTTCTGCAACGGCGACGTGTGGGAGATCGGACTCAAGGAATACGTGCAGCAGCTCGAGGACAACCGCAACCAGCTGGTGCTCACCATCACGCCCATCAAGGAAGGCGCGAACGTGAACGTGGAATCCGCGATGGCCGCCCGCATGGAGAACGTCGACCAGCAGACGGCGGGACTGGAGTCCGTGACCCTGCAGCCGGTGTACCAGACGGTTCTGCACGCGGCCTGATTGGTTAGGCTCTGTTGGACCAAGATCGATGGATCCATGGGATTGATGTCGAATCTTGGTTCAGCAGAGCCGACTTGCTTTGTAAGGTGATCGATCGGAGACCGCAATGGGGGAGCTGTGTGCCGAGTGAAATATGAGCATCGTGGTTCCATCGCATGGACGCCCAAGGCCGTGCTGTGGGACCTGGACGGCACCCTGGTCGACTCCGACCCGCTGTGGGTGGCCGCCGAACGTCATTGCGCTGAATCGAACGGCGTGGTCTGGAACGAGGGGTTGAGTCTCAGGATGACGGCCGCGCCGCTGCCGGTGTGCGCGAAGGTGCTGCAGGAGGCGGGCGTGCGGCTCGACGCGGACGTGATCATCGCCGCTCTGGTGGCGGATGTCACCGCAATGTACGGCGACGACGTGCCGTGGACGCCGGGCGCATGGGATGTGCTGACCGAGCTGCGTCGGCACGGCATCCCCTCGGTGCTGGTCACCGGTTCGCCGTTCTCGCTCGCCTCGCGCGTGGTGGCCGCGGCGCCGGAAGGCATGTTCGTCGGTATCGTCAGTGGGGACGATGATATTCCGCACAAGCCCGATCCCGCGCCCTACCTGCGTGGCGCCCGTCTGGCCGGGGTGCCGGCCGACGACTGCCTGGTATTCGAGGATTCCGCCAGCGGCGTCACCTCCGCGCTAGCGGCAGGCGCCCACGCCATAGGCCTCAACGCCTGCGCCCGCACCCCGCTGCCCGCCGACGCCGCCTATCCGGTACTCGACTCCCTGCGCGACTTCCGGCTGGGGGAGTAGCCTCGCGTTTTTCCGTGAGCGGCGATGCTATCGAATCCTGCTGTCTGCCATGCCTATGAGCCGGCGCAGCGTGAAGGCGGTGGCCAAAGTGGTGTGATCGGCCAGCTCGCGTGGATTGTAGCCGGTGAGTCGGGTGATCCTGTTCAATCGGTTCTGCACGGTGTTCTTGTGCAGGAACAGCTCCTCGGCGGTGCGTGAGATGCTGCCGTTGTGCCGCGTGTAGGCGTCGAACACGGCGTCCGCTTCATCGATTTCCTCCTCAGTGAGCCCGTCGAACACATTCCGGACGAATCGCGCGGCGGTGTCGTCGGGCACTGAGCATAGCGCGAGGCCGATGCCCATGTCGTCGTAGGCCATGACTTGCGTCGCTGTGGTGCCGGTGTTGACGCCGCCATCGACGCCGACGCCGGCGGTGTCCATGGCGCCCGCGGCCGATGCGTCCGCCATCCCGGTTCGCGCACGGTCTCCGGCGAATACGGACCACAACGCCGCCGTGCGGGCCTGCCGGTAGCAGCGGTGGTATTCCGCCACGGTGTGGGCCGTGTCTCCCATGCCGAACGCCAGCCGCCTGCCGTTGATGCGCGCCGCCGCGTCGCCCAACCGGACGAGCAGGTCACGAGTCTCATCCGCAGTCAAGCGCGCGGCGTCCAGCAGGAGGCGGTACTCGCCGCCGTAAATCGTGTACAGTTGCTCGGCATCGCCGCCAAGCAGCGCGTCCAGCGCATCATAGGTGCCGTCCTGTGTGGCGCCGGCATCGCCGCCTGTCCCGTGTTCCAGCCGTCCCACCGCCACGATGCGCGGTCGTTCGAGATCGACGCCGAGCGTGGTGGCCAGATATCCGATGGGCGCGGCATCCGATTGCGGGGCGATGAGCAGGTTCGTCAGATTCGTCATCATCATGCGGCGGTCGAACCGGGAGACCTGCTCCAGGTTCTCGCGCACCAGGATCTCCGTCATCTTCTTGATGACGTTGCCGAACGGCTCCACACGGGCGCGCTCGCCAGTGATGCCGACCACCGCGATCACCGTGTCGCCCTGCATGACCGGCACGTTGATGCCGTCGCGCGCGCCGGCGAACGGGTGCTCGGCGTCCACCGCCACAATCCGGCCGGTCCGTGCTGCCAGCAGCGCCGCCTCGTGGTCGGTGCCGATGCGTGTGGGGTCGGTGCTGGCGATGACGCGGCCCTCCGTGTTGAAGAAGTTGATGTCGTGCTGCAGCACGCCCTTGATGTTCTCCACGATGGTGGTGGCGATGTGCGGGTCGATGTCCATCTCGCGCTCCTTCGCGTAGCGGTCCCATTCGATTGGCGGGTTCGCTTTCTCTTCTCCTGACATGGTACCGGTAACAGACGGTATTGGGGAAACCATGGGATTTTCTGGTTCGAGGATGGTTGTTGGGATATGGCGAGGTACGCGATACTGGGACCATCCACACATACACGATCAAAGGAGATTCACCATGGTGGAAGGTGTCGCTATCGCTTGGTGGGCCGCCCTGCTGGGCCTGGCCGTGGCGATCGTCCTGATTCTGAAGAAACTCAACGCCACGTACGCGCTCATGCTCGGCGCGGTGGTCGGATGCGTAATCGGCGGCGCGACGCTGCCCCAGACCGTCAACGTGATCGTCGCGGGCGGCCAGAGCGTGGTCGGCACCATCGTGCGCGTGCTGGCGGCAGGCGTGCTGGCCGGTGTAATGATGGAATCCGGCGCCGCCAACCGCATCGCCAAGACCATCGTCACCGTATTCGGCGAGCGATTCGCCATCCTCTCGCTGGCGCTCGCCACCATGATCATCTGCGCGGTGGGCGTATTCATCCCCGTGGCCGTGCTCATCGTGGCGCCGATCGCGCTGGAGGTCGGCAACCGGCTGGGCATCTCCAAGGTGGCGCTGCTTGTGGCCCTCTCCGGCGGAGGCAAGGCCGGCAACATCATCTCCCCGAACCCGAACGCCATCGCCGCCGCCTCCGGTTTCGACGTGCCCCACTCCTCGGTGATGATCGGCAGCTTCGTTCCGGCCGTCTGCGGCCTGGCCATGGCCGTGCTGCTCGCCACCCTGCTGCGTGGCCGCGGCGCCGCGCCGACCGCCGCCGAGGTCGACGCCAACGACGCCGCGGACGACGCCTCCCTGCCGTCCATCGGGCGTGCGCTCGTGGCCCCGGTCATCGCCGTGGCGCTGCTGCTCGTCAACCCGATCGGCAACGTGCTGAACATCGAACTGCTCACCCGATTCCAGGTGGACGCTATGTACATCCTGCCGTTCGCCGCCGTCGTGGGCCTGTTCGCCATGGGCAAGGGCCGTCACCTGCTCGACTACTCCAAGGCCGGCATCGGCCGCATGACCGATGTAGTGCTCATCCTCATCGGCGCCGGCGCCATCGGCGGCCTCATCACCAATTCCGACCTGTCCGCACAGATCGTGAACCTCATCAAGGCGTGGGGCGTGTCCGGCTCCGTGCTCGCCCCGCTGGCCGGCATCCTCATGGCCGCCGCCACCGCGTCCACCTCCACCGGCGTGATCCTCGGCTCCAATTCGTTCGGCGCCTCGATCCTGGACTTCGGCGTGAGCCCGGTGGCCGCCGCCGTGACCATGCAGGCCGGCGCCACGGTGATCGACCATCTGCCGCACGGCAACTACTTCCACGTCACCGGACAGTCCATGAAGATGACGGTCGGCGAGCGCATGAAGTCCGTGCCGTTCGAAAGCCTCGTGGGCCTGACCATGACCGCCGTGGCCTGCCTGACCACCGGCCTGTTCTAAGAGGATGTATTCCATCCGGAAGAAAATCGCCAATCCGGTGTCGCTTTCGCGGCTCCCCTTGTCAGGGGAGCTGTCAGCGAAGCTGACTGAGGGGTAGTCCTCTCGGAGATGCATCGGCGCCGGCTGGCCAAACCAAGCAAGGAAAACCAACAATGAAGTTCGTTATCGCACCTGATTCGTTCAAGAACTGCATGACCGCACGCGAGGCGGCCGAAGCCATCCGCACAGGGCTCGCCGCCGTGTTCCCCGAGGCCGAATACGTGATGGTCCCCATGGCGGACGGCGGCGAAGGCACCGTCCAGTCGCTCGTGGACGCCACCGGCGGTTCCCTGCGTCATGCGGACGTGCTGGATCCGCTCCAGCGTTCCACGCGCGCCGCCTACGGCGTGCTCGGTTCCGGGAACACCGCCGTCATCGAAATGGCCGCCGCATCAGGCATCCAGTTCGTGGACGACTCCACCAAGAACCCGCTCGTCACCACCACCTACGGCACCGGACAGCTCATCAAGGCGGCCCTTGACGACGGCGCCCGCCGCATCATCATCGGCATCGGCGGCTCGGCCACCAACGACGGCGGCGCCGGCATGGCCGAAGCCCTCGGCGTGCGCTTCCTCGACGCGGACGGCAATCCCATCCCGCGCGGCGGCGGATTCCTCAACCGGCTTGTCACCATCGACAGCTCCGGTCTTGACCCTCGCATTGCCGAAACGGAAATCCTCATCGCCTCCGACGTGACCAATCCGCTGGTCGGCCCCAAGGGAGCCTCCGCCGTGTTCGGACCGCAGAAGGGCGCCACGCCGGACATGGTCAGGCAACTGGACGCCAACCTGGCCTACTACGCGGCCATCATCAACGACCAGCTCGGTCTTGACGTGGCCCATACGCCCGGTGCCGGCGCGGCGGGCGGCCTTGGGGCGGGCCTGCTCGCCTTCACCAAGTCGCAGATGCGCTCCGGCGTGAAGATCGTGTCCGAGACCGTGGGGCTCGCCGCCAAATCGGAGGGCGCGGACTACTGCTTCACCGGCGAGGGCGGCATCGATTTCCAGACCCAGTACGGCAAGACGCCGATGGGTGTGGCGCAGGCCGCGCATCAGGGCAATCCGGACATCGGCGTCATCGCGTTCGCCGGCTGCGTGGGGGAGGGCATCGACCAGCTCTACGGACTCGGCATCGACGCGGTGTTCGGCATCGTGCCCGGCGCCGTCACGCTCGACAAGGCGCTGGCCGACGGCCCCGCCAACCTGGCCCGTGCCGCCGAAAACATCGCCCGCCTCATCGCCCTGCGTGCGTAAGAAACGTCCGCGGCCGCTCAGCTCAGCAGGAACGCGATGATCGCGATGAACACCGGGCTGGTCATCGTGCTGAACAGGATGCCGTCGCGCGCGAAGGTGAGGCCCACGTTGTACCGGGCGGCGTAGTTGTACACGTTCTGTCCGGTCGGCAGGGCGGCCAGCACCACGCAGGCGTACAGCTCGGCGCCGCGGAAGCCCATCACGAAGTACGCCAGCAGGAACGCGATGATCGGCATCACGATGTTCTTCAGCACCGCCACCGTGAAGATGGCCGGGATGTCGCCCTTCTTCTGCAGCGGCTTGGTGCCGTGCAGGGACATGCCGAACGCCATCAGGATCATCGGCACCGCGGATTCGCCGATCATGTTGATGGGGTCGTAGATGAAGTTCGGCACCGGGAACCAACCCAGCTTGGCGTTGAGCGCGGAGACCACGATGCCCAGCAGCGAGCCGATGAGCAGCGGCTGGTGCAGCGGTTGCTTGGCGATCTCCTTGATCGAGACCTTGCCCTTGGTGGTCACGTCCAGCACCGTCAGGCCGATCGGCGTGAACAGCGCTTGCTGCATCACCAGGATCGGCGCCACCAGCGCGCCGTTGCCCAGAATGTACGTGGCCACCGGCAGGCCGATGTTGTTGGAGTTGAGGTACAGCGAATTGAGCGCGCCGATGGTGGCGTCCGGGGCCTTGAGATGGAAGAACATCCGGTTCAGGATCAGGAACACCACGCCCACCAGCACCGCGGAGAGGAACGCCACGATGATCGAAGGATGGAAGATGTCGAAGATCGGTTCCTTGGACAGGATCGCGAACATCAGGCACGGGCTAGAGACGAAGAACGAGAACCGGTTGAGCACCATCTGCGCGGAAGGGCCGCCGATGCGCATACGCGCCGCCACGTATCCCACGAAGATCACGATGCCGATGACGCAGAAGCCCTGCATGGCGCTGATCAGACCTGTCATATTCCTCCCTGCTTTCCGCCCCCAGTGTGGCACACCTGCATGATTTCGGCGGCCAAATCTCAAGTACCGGGCCTTGCCGGGGCGCACGCCGCCCGCGCGGTACGCTGGTGGGCATGACGAATACCCAGCCGATTACCCTGAATCCAGCCGTCTCCCGGGACGAACAGCTTGCCGACCTGCTCACCCAGATCATGGAGAACTTCTCCGTCTCCGATGCGGAAGGCCCCCTCGCCGACGAGACCGAGGCCTTCCTCAAGCGGCAGCCCCACCTGACTGTCCGCCGTCACGGCGACACCGTGGTGGCCTCCACCGACTTCGGCAAGGCGAGCCGCGTGATCCTGGCCGGCCACATCGACACGGTCCCCGTCATCGACAACTTCCCGCCGCGCTGGCTGGAACCCGGCGACCCGCTCATCCGCGAGGACATCGCCGAGGCGCACCCCGGCGAACGGGTGCTGTGGGGCCGCGGCGCCACGGATATGAAGGCCTCGGACGCGGTCATGCTCTACCTCGCCGCCATCCTTGACGGCCGTACCCCGCAGACCACGCCCAAGGTGGATCTCACCTACGTCTTCTACGACCACGAGGAGGTCGCCGCCGAGAAGAACGGCCTGAGGAAGGTCGTCGAAGCCCATCCCGACTGGATCCAGGGCGAGTTCGCCATCATCGGCGAGCCCACCAACTGCGGCATCGAGGGCGGCTGCAACGGCACGATCCGCTTCGACGTCATCACCCACGGCATGGCCGCGCACTCCGCCCGCGCATGGATGGGCGAGAACGCCATCCACAAGGCCGCCGACATCCTGAACCGCCTCAACGCCTACCAGCCCGCCACCGTGAACGTGGACGGCCTTGACTACCGCGAAGGCCTCAACGCCACGCTCATCTCCGGCGGCAAGGGCACCAACGTCATCCCGGACGAGTGCCGGGTCCACGTCAACTACCGTTTCGCGCCGGACAAGTCGCTGGCCGAGGCCAAGGCCCTGATGATGGGTGCGGACGCCGGCGCCGAACTCGGCAATGGCGAGCACACGGCCACCGGCGGTGTCTTCGGGGGCTACGGCATCGAGATGAAGGACGAGTCGCCGTCCGCGCGTCCGGGCCTCGCCGCCCCGCTGGCCCAGGATTTGGTCCGACTGGTCCGCGAACGCACCGGCCGCGAGCCGCTGGCCAAGCTCGGCTGGACCGACGTGGCCCGCTTCTCCCAGCTCAGTATCCCCGCCGTCAATCTCGGCGCCGGCGACCCGCTGCTGGCCCACAAGCACGACGAGCAGGTGCCCGAATCCGACCTGACGCTGCTGGCCGACCTGCTGCTCGCCTGGCTCGTGTGAACGCTCCCGCGGCCGGGGTTTCGGGGCCGGGCACGTCGCCGTCGAAAAGTGTGGCATACTGAAAGACGGCGGTTCTGCATGACCGTCAGCGTGCGAGATGGCGTCGATCCCCTTGCGGCTCTCGAAAGTGAGACAACGCAAGCGCCGGTGTCCGCCGTTCGCAGGACAGACTTGAGACGAAGTTGCCTCTACGCAAGCGCGGAACCGCGCGGCCGTGGTGAGAGCACGGTGTGACATGCGTACAGGCCTGGATGGCGCCGTGATGCAGCGCGTCGCGAGGAGCATTGTGCCCACTGACAACCGTGAGGGTTTCGTCAACGGCGAAACCGATAATTCAACCGTATCCAATGCCGCTTCCGAGGCCGTCGCGGGCGCCGAAAACACGGTGAACGCCGCTTCCTCCGCAAGCTCGGCATCCCAGCCGGCCGATTCCCCCGCCCCCGTGCGTCGCCGTCGTGGCGGTCGCCGCGTGGTGCGTGGCGCCGGTGCCGCCGGTGCCTCCCTCGAGCTGCAGGTCCAGGAGCATTCCGCCCGCACCGCGCCCCTGTTCGAGGCCCCCTCCCTGTCCGTCATCACCCAGGCCCAGACGAAGGACGATTCCGCGGCTCAGGACGCCCCGTCTCGCCGTGCCGCCGAGGATGACGAGGCCGATATCCGTCCGGTCCGCCGTTCCCGTGTGCGCCGCGCCGCCGATTTCGAGGATGACGACGAGCCGCGTCCGTCGCGCCGCTCCCGTCGTGCCGCCGCGTTCGATGACGACTACGACGAGGATCGTCCGATTCGCCGTCGTTCCCGTCGTTCCGTCGATTTCCGCGACGAGCATGACGAGCGCGACTTCCGCGATGATCGCGCCTCCCGCGGCGACCACGAGGATTCCGCCGACGAGCGTCTGCTGGACGCCGTCGATTCCCTGCCGATCGGCGGCCATGACACGCCCCGTCGCGCCAAGCCGATGACCTCTCTGCTCTTCCAAGAGCCGGTGCTGCCCGCCGCACCCCTGCATGACGGCGATGAAACCGATTCCGCCGCCACCGACGATGACGATGACGAGCCGCGTCCGTCCCGCCGCTCCCGTCGCTCCCGCAGCCAGTCCGATGAGGACTCCCGCCGTGCGGACGACCGCCGTGATTCCCGCGATGGTGCCGCCGACGACGAGGATGAGGACGACGATTCCGCACGTCCGTCCCGCCGCCGCTCCCGTCGCGCCAATCGCGACGACCGTGCCGAGCGTCCCGCGCGTGACGACCGTGACGATCAGGACTCCGGCGACGAGCATGACGAGAACGAAGGCGAGGAATCCGATTCCCGCCGCACCCGCCGTCGTGCCTCCGCGAACCAGGATCAGGGTCAGCAGAGCCAGCAGGGCCAGTCCGATTCGGACGAGTCCGCGGACGCCTCCGAATCGCGTCGTTCCCGTCGTTCCCGCCGTCTGAACGCCCAGGAGCGCCGTGCCGCCGCCGAAGTCGAGCAGATCGAGGAGGACCTCGAGCTGGACGACATCGTCTACAACCCGATCGCCGAGGAGGATGGCGAGGATGAGGCCGATTCCGGCCGTACCCGTCGCCGTCGCCGTCGCCGCGGCTCCCGCAGCGAGGCCGCGTCCGCGTCCGGCGAGGAGGAGAACGCCGAGACCAACACCGACGAGGACGCCCGTTCCCGCCGGCGCGAGGATCGTGACGAGGATGACGAGGAACAGACCGTCACCCGTCGCCGTCGCCGTCGCCGTGGCAAGGGCGGCGACAACGCCGACGACCAGAACGGCGAGCAGGTCATCCGCCGCTCCCGCAAACAGCAGTACATCGACGAGATCACGGACGTGGAGGGCTCCACCCGTCTCGAGGCCAAGAAGCAGCGTCGCCGCGACAACCGCCGCGAACGCAGCCGCCAGTCCCAGCTCATGGAGCAGGACTTCCTGGCCCGCCGCGAGAACGTGGACCGCCTCATGGTGGTGCGCGAACGCGACCATCACACCCAGATCTCCGTGGTCGAGGACAACGTGCTCGTGGAGCATTACGTCTCCGACATCCAGGAGGTCCAGACCGTCGGCAATATCTACCTCGGCCGCGTGCAGAACGTGCTGCCGAGCATGGAGGCCGCATTCGTGGACATCGGCCAGGCCCGCAACGGCGTGCTGTACGCCGGCGAGGTCAACTGGGACGCCGCCCGCCTCGAAGGCCAGCCGCGCCGCATCGAGCTGGCGTTCAAGTCCGGCGATCCGGTGCTCGTGCAGGTCACCAAGGACCCGATCGGCCACAAGGGCGCCCGTCTGACCAGCCAGGTCACGCTCGCCGGCCGCTTCCTGGTGCTCGTGCCCTCCGGCGGCATGACCGGCGTGAGCCGCAAGCTGTCCGAGCGCGAACGTTCGCGCCTGAAGAACATCGTCTCCAAGATCGCCCCGAAGGACATGGGTGTGATCATCCGCACGGCCGCCGAGGGCGCCTCCGAGGACGCCATCGTCAAGGACCTCGAATCGCTGGTGCGCCAGTGGGAGCGCATCAACGCCAAGCGCGAGGAGTTCTGGCACGGCCGTCGCCCGAAGCTGCTGCAGGGCGAGCCGGACGTGGCCATCCGCGTGGTGCGCGACATCTTCAACGACGACTTCTCCAAGCTCATCGTGGAAGGCGACAAGGTCTACGACCGCATCGAGGAATATCTCGACACCATGGCCCCGGATCTCAAGGACAAGCTGGAGAAGTGGGACCCGGCCGAGCACGAGGGCAAGGACGTGTTCGACAAGTGGCAGATCGACTCCCAGCTCAGGAAGGGCATGGAGCGTCAGGTCTACCTGCCCTCCGGCGGTTCCATCGTCATCGACCGCACCGAGGCCATGACCACCATCGACGTCAACACCGGCCGCTTCATCGGCAAGGGCAAGTCCCTGGAGGAGACGGTCACGCGCTGCAACCTGGAGGCCTCCGAGGAGATCGCCCGCCAGCTGCGCCTGCGCGACATCGGCGGCATGGTCATGATCGACTATGTGGACATGGTCATGCCCGCCAACCGCGACCTGGTGCTGCGCCGCCTCATCGAATGCCTGGCACGCGACCGCACCAAGCATCAGGTGGCGGAGGTCACCTCGCTCGGCCTCGTGCAGATGACGCGCAAGCGTATCGGCCAGGGTCTGGTCGAGGCGTTCTCGGAGGAATGCCCCACCTGCAAGGGCCGCGGCTTCATCCTCCACGACCAGCCCACGGTCTCGGCGGATTACGACGATCCGTACGCCCTGAGGGGTGGTGACCCGTTCGTCAAGACCAACAAGCATGGACGCGGCACCGCGCCGGCCCCCGAACCGGCTGGTTCCAGCCCGGATGTCAAGGCCAAGCTGGCGCAGATCGCCGCCGCCGCGGTCGCGGCGAACAACGCGGGGGAGGCGGCCTGAGTCCGGCCCCGCGTGGCGGGCCATGGAACCAACCCTGAACTTCTAAAGTCTTGACGGTCGCAACACACCAGCCGGCAACGGTCCGGCATCAGCCGGTGCCGGACTGCGGCATCGGGTCGGCGCCAACCCGGCCAACCCGGCCGAAGAACCGGCGCAGGAGCTGGTGTGTTGCGCTTGACACGCGGAACAAAATCATTTGATTTCGTCCGTGTGTAGGTGTAGATTCGAAACTCGGTGTCTGACCGCAGGCTCGGTGCGCGTTGGGCAAGCAAGCTTTCCAAAACATAAAAGGAATTACTATGTACGCGATTGTGAAGGCCGGTGGCCATCAGGAAAAGGTCGAGGTTGGCGATACCATCCTCGTGAATCGTCTCGACGCCAAGAAGGGTGAGACCGTGGAGTTCCCGGTCGCCCTCGTGGTGGATGGCGCCAACGTCACGCTGGCCGCCGCCGATCTGGCTAAGGTGTCCGTCAAGGCTGAGGTCGTTGATGACGAGGCCAAGGGCCCGAAGATCAACATCCAGAAGTACAAGAACAAGACCGGCGTTGCTCGTCGCAAGGGCCACCGCCAGCAGCTGACCGCCGTCAAGATCACGGCGATCGCCTGAGTCATAGAAAGGACCATGGATCATGGCACATAAGAAGGGTGCGTCCAGCTCTCGCAACGGTCGCGATTCGAACCCGCAGTACCTCGGCGTGAAGAAGTTCGGCGGCGAAGCCGTCGTGGCCGGCAACATCATCGTTCGCCAGCGTGGCACCAACTTCCACCCGGGCCAGAACGTCGGCATGGGCAAGGACCACACGCTGTTCGCCCTCACCGACGGCTCCGTGAAGTTCGGTGTCCGTCGTGACCGCAAGGTCGTTGACGTGATCGCCGCCTGAACGATTCATCATCAGCTTGTAAAGCCGCGCCCGTAAGGACGCGGCTTTTTTGTAAGGTTAACCATATGAGTGATTTCGTAGATCGCGTGACCGTCCACGTCAAGGGCGGAGACGGCGGCAACGGCTCGGCCGGCATCCGTCGTGAGAAGTACAAGCCGCTCGCCGGCCCCAACGGCGGCAACGGCGGAGACGGCGGCTCCGTGATTTTCGTGGCGGACCGCAACGCCACCAGCCTGCTCGACTACCGTTTCATGCCGCACCGCACCGCAGGCAGCGGCACCATGGGCCTGGGCGACAACAAGGACGGCTCCAAGGGCGCCGACCTCATCCTGCCCGTGCCCTGCGGCACCGTCATCTTCACCGCCCGAGGCGCGCAGGGCGCCCCCAAGCACCCCGGCGAGCAGCTCGCCGACCTCAGGCACGAGGGCGACCGTTTCGTGGCCGCACAGGGCGGCAATGGCGGCCTCGGCAACATCGCCCTGGCCAACCGCACCCGCCGCGCCCCCGGTTTCGCCCTGCTCGGCGAGCCCGGCGAGGAACGCGACGTGATCCTGGAGCTCAAGTCCATCGCCGACGTGGCGCTGGTCGGCTTCCCGTCCGCGGGCAAGTCGTCCCTGATCGCCGCCATGAGCTCCGCCAAGCCGAAGATCGCCGACTACCCGTTCACCACGCTGGTCCCGAACCTCGGCGTGGTCATCGCCGGCGACTCCCGCTACACCATCGCCGACGTGCCGGGCCTGATTCCCGGTGCCTCCGAGGGCAAGGGCCTGGGTCTGGAGTTCCTGCGCCACATCGAGCGCACGGAGATCATCGCCCATGTGATCGATTGCGCCACGCTGGAGCCGGACCGCGACCCGATGTCCGACTACCAGGCACTCGAAAAGGAGCTGGCACTCTACGCGGACAAGCTGGAGCTGCCGCTCGGCGCCATCCCGATCCCCGAACGTCCGCGCCTCATCATCCTCAACAAGGTCGATGTGCCGGAGGCCAAGGAACTGGCCGATTTCGTACGCCCGGAGTTCGAAGCCATGGGACTGAAGGTCTTCGAGATCTCCACCGCCTCGCACGAGGGCTTGAAGGAGCTCAACTTCGCGCTGTCCGCGCTGGTCAAGGAGATGCGCGAGGAGGTGGCCAACCGCGAGCAGGCCGAGGAGGAGGCCCGCGTGGTCATCAAGCCGCTCGAGTCCTCGTCCCGCCGCTCCCGTCGTGCGGACGAAGGCGGCAACGCGCTGGAGTTCACGGTGGAACGCCGCGAGCTCGGCAACGGCGACGTCTTCTTCGAGGTGCTTGGCTCCAAGCCGGAGCGCTGGGTCATGCAGACCAACTTCGACAACGACGAGGCCGTGGGCTACCTGGCCGACCGTCTGGCCAAGCTCGGCGTGGAGGATGAACTGCGCCGCAAGGGCGCGCATCCGGGAGACGAGGTGCGCATCGGCCGCGGCGACCGCATGGTCGACTTCGACTGGGATCCCACCATCTCCGCCGGCGCCGAAATGCTGGACGGCTCCAACCTGGGCACCCGAGGCAAGGACCTCCGCCTGGAGGAGCTGGACCCGCGTTCCCGTCGCCGTTCCAACTCCGAACGCCGCGCCCAGTATCACGAGATGATGGACGCGCGCGCCGCCGTCCGCGAGGCGATGATGGCCGAACGCAAGGCCGGTCACTGGGCCGACCCGTCCATCGACGACGACCGTCACGACGAGACCAGTCTCTTCGGCCGCGGCGAGGATTCGGACGAGTAGTTTCGGCTCCCCTCATTGAGGGGAGCTGGCACGCGAAGCGTGACTGAGGGGAGTCCAAGTCAACATGTACAGCCTCAACCGCCACCTTCGCGAAACAATCGACGCACATAATCGAGGAACCATGAGCACTCCGAGTCAAGCCGAAGTCCGCCGGGCCATCGCCGGCGCGGGCACCATCGTCGTCAAGGTCGGTTCCAGTTCGCTGACGCAGCCGAGCGGTCACCTTGACCCCGGCAAACTCGACGCGCTGGCCGCCGCCCTGGCACAGGTGCGGCTCATGGGCGCGCGCGTGGTGCTGGTCTCCTCCGGCGCCATCGCCGCCGGCTTCGGCCCGCTCGGCTTCGATTCCCGTCCCACGGACGTGGCCACCCAGCAGGCCACCGCGGCCGTGGGACAGGGCCTGCTCATGGCCCGCTACGAGACGGCGTTCGCCCGTTTCGGCATCCACGTGGGCCAGATCCTCATCACCGCGGAGGATACGATCCGCGCCACCCAGTACCGCAACGTGGAACGCACGCTGGACCGTCTGCTGGACCTCGGCGTGATTCCCATCATCAATGAGAACGATTCGCTGGCCTCCAACGAGATCCGCTTCGGCGACAACGACCGCCTTTCCGCGCTCATGGCCAATCTCGTGCGTGCCGAGGCGCTGGTGCTGCTCACGGACGTGGACGCGCTGTACACCGCGCCGCCCTCGCAACCCGGCTCCCGTCGTATCGAATACGTGCCGAACGTCATCGACGCTCTGGGCGACGTGCAGGTTTCCGGTTCCGGCTCCAAAGTGGGCACTGGCGGCATGGTCACCAAGCTGGAGGCCGCCCGCGTGGCTGCCGTCTCCGGCATCCCGACCGTGCTGACGTGCGCCTCGAACGCCGGTCCCGCGCTCATGGGCGACCCGGTGGGCACCGTGTTCGCCCCCGTCAAGGCCCGCGGTTCCGCCCGTCGCCTGTGGATCGGCTTCGCGGCCGACCCGCGCGGCTCCATCGTGGTCGACGCCGGCGCCGCCGAGGCGATTCGCGGCGGCCGTGCCTCGCTGCTGGCCGCCGGCGCGCTGGAGGTCCACGGCGACTTCTCCGCCGGCGATCCGGTGTGGGTGGACGCCGAATCCGGCGAACATCTGGCCCGCGGCCTGTCCGGTTTCGATTCCGAGGAGATTCCGCAGATGCTCGGCCGCAACACCGCCCAGCTCAAGCGATTCCTCGGCCCCCAGTACGCCCACCCCCTCGTCCACCGCGACAACCTCGTCCTCGTGTGACCCTGGCGTTTTCTCGCGCGGTAGTCCTACCATAATCACCATGACTATGGCTGATTGGCAGACTCTCTCCGACCGTATCAACAATGTGGCACCGAGCGCTACGCTCGCCGTCGATTCCAAAGCCAAGGCAATGAAGGCCGCCGGCTTGGACGTCATCGGCTTCGGCGCCGGCGAACCGAACTTCCCGACTCCCGCCAACGTGGTCAAGGCCGCGGCTGACGCTTGCCTGGACCCGAAGAACTACAAGTACACGCCCACCCCGGGCCTGCCGGAACTGCGCGAGGCCATCGCGGCCAAGGTGCTGCGCGACTCCGGCTACGAGATCACCCCCGACCAGGTGGTGGTGACCAACGGCGGTAAGCAGGCCGTCTACGAATCCTTCCAGATCCTGCTCAACGATGGCGACGAGGTCATCATCCCCACCCCGTACTGGACCAGCTACCCTGAGGCCGTCAAGCTCGCCGGCGGCGTGCCCGTCGAAGTGTTCGCGGGTGCCGACGTGAACTTCGAGCCGTCCCTGGATGCCCTGGAGGCCGCCCGTACCGAGCGCACGAAGGCCATCATCGTCAATTCCCCGAACAACCCGACCGGCGCCGTGTGGAAGCCGGAGACCGTGGAGGCCATCGGTCGCTGGGCCGTGGAGCACCACATCTGGATCATCTCCGATGAGATCTACGAACACCTGAACTACGACGACGCCCACACCACCTACATCGGTGCCGCCGTGCCCGAATGCCGCGATCAGCTGCTCGTGCTCAACGGCGTAGCCAAGACCTACGCCATGCCTGGTTGGCGCGTGGGCTGGATGATCGCCCCGGCCGCGGTGGCCAAGGCCGCCACCAAGCTGCAGGGCCATATGACCTCCAATGTGGCGAACATCTCCCAGCGCGCCGCCCTGGCCGCCGTGTCCGGTTCGCTGGACGAGATCTACGAGATGCGCAAGGCCTTCGACGTGCGCCGCCGCGCCATCGTGGCCGCCCTGAACGACATTGAGGGCGTCATTTGCCCGACCCCGACCGGCGCGTTCTACGCTTTCGCGGACATCACCGCCCTGCTGGGCAAGCCGCTCGGCCCCAACGGCACCGTGTGCGCTACTTCCGCCGACTTCGCCGCCGCCCTGCTGGACGAGGCCCATGTGGCCGCCGTCCCCGGCGAGGCCTTCGGCGCCCCCGGCTACCTCCGCTTCTCCTACGCCCTCGCCGATGAAGACCTCGCCGAAGGCATGCGTCGTATGAAGGAATGGGTCGAATAGATTTTATAAGACACGCCGATGCCTCCACGCATCACCACAGCCGCTCAGCCCTTGTGCCGGGCGGCTGTTCGCGTATTCGGCAACGTTTCTCGGCCCGCTCATCCAACACGCGATTTGCCATAATCCGCGGCACCCGCTAATATGTCGATTCGGCGGTTTCGCCATGGCGAAGCGTTCTCTACGGAATGCACGCCGAGGTGGATTTCACCTAGGGAAGTGGCGCAATTGGTAGCGCAACGGTCTCCAAAACCGTAGGTTGTGGGTTCGAGTCCCGCCTTCCCTGCCAAGTCTTTCGATAATCAAGTAGCTGACGCGAGGTACAGGAATGGCTAAGACGAGCAACAGTGAAAAGGCAGTCAAGCCGAATGTCTTCATGCGTATCGGTCTGTTCATCAAGCAGATCGTCGACGAGCTTCGCAAGGTCGTGACCCCCACTGCCAAGGAACTGTTTTTCTGGTCTCTGGCCGTGTTCATCTTCGTGCTGCTGCTGATGGCCCTGGTCACGGGCATGGACTTCGGTCTGGTTAAGCTCGTGCTCTGGGTGTTCGGCTGATCCGTACAACCTGAAGGTGAATGACAACGCATGAGTGATGAACTGAATCTCGAGAACCTCGACGCCGTCGCGCCCACCGAGGAACCCGCTGCTGAAGCTTCCGAAGCTCCTGCCGCCGAAGAACCGGCTGTCGAGGCCGAGCCGGCCGCTGCAGCCGAGGCTGAAACCGAAGGTTCCGCTGAACCTGAAGCTCCCGTTGCCGAAACTCCGGCCGCTCCCGTCGTCTCCTTCGATGACGATGAGGACACCGAGATCAACGAGTCCGAGCAGGCCGAAGAGACCGATGCCGGTCAGCAGGCCGTCGACGAATTCTCCAAGTCCCTGCGCACCCTTGAGGGCAAGTGGTACGTGCTGCACACCTACTCCGGCTACGAGAAGCGTGTGAAGACCAACATCGAGTCCCGTGTGGCCTCCTTCGGTATGGAAGACCAGATCTTCCAGGTCGAGGTGCCCATGGAAGAGGTCGAAAAGCACACCGAAAAGGGCAAGAAGGTCATCACCCGCGTGCGTGTGCCGGGCTACGTGCTCATTCGCATGTGGCCGGACGAGAACGCCCGCCGTGTGGTCCGCGAGACCGAAGGTGTGACCGGCTTTGTCGGCCCCACCAAGGATCCGGCTCCGCTTTCCCGCAAGGAAGTCGTCCAGATGATGGCTCCGATGATTGCTTCCGAGGCACTCAAGGCCGCTGGCGACAAGCCGGCCGCCGCCAAGAAGCGCACCGTCGAGGTCTCCTACTCCGTGGGCGATCAGGTCACCGTGACCGATGGTCCGTTCGCCACCATGGCCGCCGTCGTCTCCGATGTGGAGCCCACCACCCAGAAGCTCACCGTGCTCGTGTCCATCTTCGGCCGCGATACGCCGGTGGAGCTGGGCTTCAACCAGGTCCAAAAGCTCGACTGACGCACAATGATGGAGCGCCTTCCGCGTTGCTCCTCAGTCGCGGTACCTTTGTACCGCTTCCTTCGGTGCGCCTTGAAGTCGCACGCATCATTGCACGTCAGTTCCCGTCAGCAGAGCGTATAACGCCTTTCCTCAGCCTCGACGTACCTTCGTACGCCTTCGGTTTCGGACGGCGTTCTCCGCACGCGCCGACGAATTTCAGAACCTTTCTAAAGCCCGACCCAGTGGTCGGGCTTTTTGCTATTTCAACCTGGCCCCCTCTGACGAGGGGCTGACCGCGGAAGCGGACTGGGGAGAGAAGAAGAGCAGCCTCCAAGCTGCGGACAAAGCAGCATCGCAGGCCGATTCCTTACTAATCTTTGGTTCTGTTAAACCAAGATTGACAGCCCCCTATTCTTGGCTCCCCTTGTCAGGGGAGCTGTCGGCGGAGCCGACTGAGGGGTAGTCCGGTGGAATTCATGTCAATCTTGGTTTAACAGAGCCTAATCCTTACCGCGTTTCTCCACGCCATTCGCCCCGTCATATTTGTCCACTCGCTTCCGCATAATAGGAAAGCTTGTGTCTGGAGGGAAGACCCGCTAGCACAGCACAGCAATATAAGTTGCGGGAGGAGACCGCCCGCGGCACCAACCCCTTGCCATGTACGGAAAAAATAACGAGTCAAGACCGCGCATGATGGGAGCGGGACCGCCGACGGCGACCATTTGAACCGCGTTATAGAAAGAAGAACCATAATATGGCTCCCAAGAAGAAAGTCTCAGCGCTGATCAAGCTGCAGATTCAGGCAGGCAAGGCCAACCCGGCCCCGCCGCTGGGTCCGGCCCTCGGCTCCCATGGCGTGAACATCATGGACTTCTGCAAGGCGTACAACGCCCAGACGCAGGACAAGATGGGTCAGGTCATCCCGGTCGAGATCACCGTTTACGAGGATCGCTCCTTCACCTTCGTTCTCAAGACCCCGCCGGCCGCGGCTCTGCTCAAGAAGGCCGCCGGCATCGAGAAGGGCACCGAGAACCCGCTGACCCACAAGGTCGGTTCGGTCACCAAGGCGCAGGTTCGCGAGATCGCTGAGACCAAGATGGAAGATCTGTCTGCTCGCGACATCGAGGCCGGCATGAAGATCATCGAGGGCACCGCTCGCTCGATGGGCATCACGGTTACGGACTGATAAGGAGATAGACAGATGGTAAAGCGTTCCAAGAAGTACCGCGAAGCCGCTGAGCGCGTCGATCGCAACAACCTCTACACCGCCAACGAGGCCATCGCTCTGCTCAAGAGCATGCCCTCCTACAACTTCGACCAGACCGTCGAGGCTGTGTTCCGTCTGAACGTCGACCCGCGCAAGGCCGACCAGCTGGTTCGCGGCACCGTGAATCTGCCCCACGGCACTGGTAAGACCGCCAAGGTCCTCGTGTTCGCCCGTGGCCCGAAGGCCACCGAGGCCACCGAGGCCGGCGCCGACATCGTCGGTGATGACGACCTGATCGCCAAGGTTCAGGGCGGCTTCCTCGACTTCGACGCCGTGGTCGCCACTCCGGACATGATGGGCAAGGTCGGCCGCCTCGGCCGTGTGCTCGGTCCGCGTGGCCTCATGCCGAACCCGAAGACCGGCACCGTGACCATGGACGTCACCAAGGCCGTCAAGGACATCAAGGGCGGCAAGATCGAGTTCCGCGTCGACAAGAACGGCAACCTCTCCTTCCTCATCGGCAAGATGAGCTTCGACGAGGCCGCTCTGGACGAGAACTTCAAGGCTGTGGCCGACGAGGTCAAGCGTCTCAAGCCTGCCACCGTGAAGGGCCGTTACCTGACCAAGGCGACCATCACCTCCACGATGAACCCGGGCGTTCCGGTCGATCCGAACACCCTGGCCTGAGTAAGGCTCTAGCTGCATAGCTACCTAAAGGGGACTTCCCATCAAGGGAAGTCCCTTTTTTGCATGGCTCTGTTAAACCAAGATTGACATGCCCCCCCTTATTCTTGGCTCCCCTTGTCAGGGGAGCTGTCGGCGGAGCCGACTGAGGGGTAGTCCGGTGGAATTCATGTCAATCTTGGTTTAACAGAGCCTTTTGATGTGACTGAGCCTTTGCATGCCCATCTCCCGATGTGTCGGCAACGACTTGCGGAACATCGCGGCTGCAGAAGTATCCAAGTTATCGATTCATATTCGGTATCGGTGTCATTACAGCAACCGGAGTCAGTGAACCAACGATGAATTCTCGTGACATGCCGATGAACAGGTGAGTGTGTTACTCCCCAGCAACGCAAAGAAGGATATTCTGATATCAGAACAGCGTTCGAAGGCTGTTTGCGACACGCCGAAGGAACCGCGCCATAAAGCCGATTCCTTGGATTCTTGCGCGCCTTGATTTGCACGAATCGCAATGACCGTGTAAGTTTATCTCTTGCTGCCGCTCAGCGAGTGGTTCTCTGCTTCAGAGAGTTGCTCGGTGGATGTGTGGTGGTGGTTTGAGAACTCAAGAGCGTGTTTGTACTACTTCTTTATAGTCAATGATTGCCAGTATGCCTCAAGCCTGATGGTGTTTGTGCTGTTGGGTTCCCTGGGAGGGGTTGAATTGGGGTGTGGTTTTTGTGAGTGTGTCCTTTTCCTTAAAAGGATTGCTTGTCAATTTTGTTTTTGAGAGTCATCTATTCGGATGCTTTCTGCAAGTTTTTTTTGTGGAGGGTTCGATTCTGGCTCAGGATGAACGCTGGCGGCGTGCTTAACACATGCAAGTCGAACGGGATCCAAGCAGCTTGCTGTTTGGTGAGAGTGGCGAACGGGTGAGTAATGCGTG
>NZ_JAFEJP010000004.1:0-202336 GCF_018555355.1 Bifidobacterium sp. SO4 | reverse complement strand
CCGCGCAAGACGCTCGGGTTCCGGAAACCCTCCGAGGCCATCCTCGACCTGATTAACGCCGCATGATACGATCACACCACCAAATCAAACAGCAACACAGGTGTTGCAACCACCACTAGAATCCGCCTCGAGCGGAGTGAGACTGAGGGGAGCCACGTGTGGAAGAGCTCCCCTCAGTCAGCTGTCGCTGACAGCTCTGCTACTCAGAGCTTTCGCGGCAAAGCCGCTCACTTCGCCTACGGACAGTCCACTGGACTGTCCGCTGTTACGGCTCAGCCCTCAGAGCGGGGAGCCGGAAAACGTGCAAACGAAAGGTGACGCATGTCCCAGAACACCGAGGACCGCAAGGCGCTGGCGGCGCTCGACGCCGAACCGCTGAACGAACGGATCGCCTACTACCGCAAGCCGTTCATGGTGCTGTGGGCGGCCATCCAGGAGGCCTCCAGCGAACTGGTCGAGGACTACGGGCTCAGCCAGGACATGGCGCAGCTGTGGGTCGCCGAACAGATGCGCCAGGTATCCGACTCGCTGGTCGATCGCCTCGCCGAGAAAGCGGTGGCGCACGGGGCCAGCAAATCGAATGTGGCGCGTGCGGCCGGAGCGAGCCCGGCCAATGCCGAGCGACGATTCCCCCGGCTGAAGGGAGACGGCTCGCATGGCCGGCTGCTCATCGACGACGTGCTCGATGCCATGGAGGAGTGAACGCGAGCTCCTACGCTGGCCGCCAAAATACAGGCGAATATTCGCTTCCAGTCGCTTCGAGGCGGTAGTCTGAACAATGTTCGAGTTATGAGTTAAGGAGAATCAAGGTGAGCAATACCTTTGCGACCTTACCGGTCATGGCGGGCGATGACGTTCCGGCCGGCCCCGTCGACCCGATTTTCAACCGCCTCCTGAAGGACCGCATCATCTGGATGGGCGAGGAGGTCAAGGACGACATGGCCAACCGCATCTGCGCCCAGCTGCTGATGCTGGCCGCCGAGGACCCGAAGAAGGACATCTGGCTGTACATCAACTCCCCGGGTGGCTCCATCACCGCCGGCATGGCCATCTATGACACCATGCAGCTCATCGAGCCGGACGTGGCCACGGTGGGCCTGGGCATGTGTGCCTCCATGGGTCAGTTCCTGCTGAGCTCCGGCACCAAGGGCAAGCGCTACCTGACCTCGCACGCCCGCGTGCTCATGCACCAGCCGTCCGGCGGCATCGGCGGCACCACCACCGACGTGCGCATCAACGCCGAGCTCATCATGGACATGAAGAAGACCATGGCCGAGCTGACCGCCGAGCAGACCGGCCACACGGTCGAGGAGATTTACCGCGACAACGAGTACGACCACTGGTTCACCGCCAAGGAGGCGCTGGACTACGGCTTCGTGGACAAGCTCGTGACCACGCCGGACACCATCGGCAACGACAGCAAGGGGGAGTGACCATGGCAAGTGAAGAAGCGAAGTTCGTAGACCGCGCCGAGCGCCTGGCCGGCCGCCAGGGCGTCGTCGGCTTCATGCCGGCCGCCGTGCGCGCCGAGGCCCAGGCCCGCGCCGCCGCGATGCCGACCAACCGCTACGTCATGCCGCAGTTCGTGGAGAAGACCCCGTACGGCATGAAGACGCAGGACGCCTACTCCCGCCTGTTCGAGGACCGCATCATCTTCCTCGGCGTGCAGGTGGACGACGCCTCCGCCGACGACGTGATGGCCCAGCTGCTGGTCCTGGAGTCCCAGGACCCGAACCGCGACGTGATGATGTACATCAACTCGCCCGGCGGCTCGATGACGGCCATGACCGCCATCTACGACACCATGCAGTACATCAAGCCGGACGTGCAGACCGTGTGCCTCGGCCAGGCCGCCTCCGCCGCCGCAATCCTGCTGGCCTCCGGAGCCAAGGGCAAGCGCCTCATGCTGCCCAACGCCCGCGTGCTCATCCACCAGCCGGCCATCGACCAGGGCTTCGGCAAGGCCACCGAAATCGAGATCCAGGCCCGCGAGATGCTGCGCATGCGCGAATGGCTGGAGAACACGCTCGCCAAGCACACCGGCCAGGACGTGGAGAAGATCCGCCGCGACATCGAGGTGGACACCTTCCTGACCGCCCCCGAAGCCAAGGAATACGGCATCGTGGACGAAGTGCTGGAGCACCGCCAGTAGTTCTGGACAACCCTTTCGCGCACGTGCGCGCCCCGCAATACCCTCGGCCGGCAATGGCCGGGGGTATTGTGTTTGAAGGACCGTACCGGGACAATCGCGCAGCGTGGCAAAGGAGATGCACATGGGACGTGTGGTCAGCTACAACGAGGAGATTCCGCGCTGCACGTTCTGCGGCAAGACCGAGCATCAGGTCAGGAAGCTCGTGGCCGGCCCCAACGCCTCCATCTGCGACGAATGCATCGCCCTGTGCGTGGAGATCATCTCCGAGGAACGGGTCAAGGACGCCCAGGTCAACGCGCTGACCCTGCCCAAACCCACGCAGATCTTCGACTATCTCAACCGGTACGTCGTAGGCCAGGAGAACGCCAAACGAGCGCTGTCCGTGGCCGTGTACAACCATTACAAGCGCGTCAACATGGAGCTGCGCGAGGACGCCGGACGGCTCAACGGACAGGATGGAGGCATCGGTGCCGCGGGTGCCGCCGGACGCGCGGGAAACGCCGGAGTCGTTCCGGACGCGATGGGGTACGGCGACGCGGGATTCGCCGGCGGCCTGGATGCCGAAGCGCCCGCCCGCGCCACAGCCGGTCGTTCCGGTCGTTCGCGACGCCGCGACAACGACCCGCTGGCCGACGTCGAAGTCGCCAAATCCAACATCCTGCTGCTCGGCCCCACCGGCGTGGGCAAGACGTACCTCGCCCAGTCGCTGGCCCGCGTGATGAACGTGCCGTTCGTCATCACGGACGCCACCACGCTGACCGAGGCCGGTTACGTAGGCGACGACGTGGAAACCGTGCTACAGCGGCTGCTGCAGGCCTCCGACGGCGATGTGGCGCGGGCCCAGCACGGCATCGTCTACATCGACGAGATCGACAAGATCGCCCGCAAATCCGGTGAGAACACCTCCATTACCCGCGACGTGTCCGGCGAAGGCGTACAGCAGGCGCTGCTCAAGATCCTGGAAGGCACCATCGCCTCCGTGCCGGTGGAGGGCACGCGCAAGCACAAGGAGCAGGAGACCGTGCAGATGGACACGCGCGACATCCTGTTCATCTGCGGCGGCGCGTTCGTGGGGTTGACGGACATCGTGCGTCAACGTCTGGGCCGTAGGGAAAGCGGATTCGGGGCGAACTGGCATGACGCCGACCTCAAGGACGACGAACTGCTGGAACAGGTCAATGCCGACGATCTGGCCGAATTCGGCCTGCTGCCCGAGTTCATCGGCCGACTGCCGGTGATCAGCGTGCTCAAGGAACTCACCGCCGACGATCTGGCGGCGATCCTCACCCAGCCGGCCAACGCGCTCGTCAAGCAATACCGCAAACTGTTCGCCGTGGACGGCGTGGACCTCCAATTCACCGAGCAGGCCGTGCATGCCATCGCGGACACGGCCATCGCGCAAGGCATCGGCGCGCGCGGCCTGCGATCCATCATCGAACGCACGCTGCAGGACACCATGTTCCAGCTGCCCAGCATGGAGGACGTGCGGCAGGTGATCGTGGACCAGGCGTCCGTGGAAGGAAAAAGCAGCCCGAAATTATTGAGAGAGGCAATGCGCGGAGCGACGTTCGAACATCGCAAAACCGCATGATTCCAACGCGACACGCCGTATGGGCACCCGACTTGCAGAGCGTTGAATGACGTGTATTATAAATCGAGTTGTTTGAACGACAACATGCGCGAGTAGCCCAGCGGATTAGAGCAGCTGACTACGGATCAGCAGGTCGCAGGTTCGAATCCTGTCTCGCGCACTCCCGAACCACGGGGACAACAGTGGTATGCGCGAGTAGCCCAGCGGATTAGAGCAGCTGACTACGGATCAGCAGGTCGCAGGTTCGAATCCTGTCTCGCGCACGATAAAGCCTCGGAAGCGAAATGCTTTCGAGGCTTTTCCAATTTCGACACAATCCGCCGCTACGATGAGGCGGGTTGGTTCTCACAGCAGGAAAGGGAAGAGCAGTGACGCAGGCGGAACAGGATCGCGGTCAGCACCGGTACGATTTCAGCACGATCCTCGAACGGCATGGCTCCACGTCCATCAAATGGCATGAGATCGAAGCGGAAATGGGACCGGACAGCCGGGACGTGATCCCGCTGTCCGTGGCGGACATGGAATTCAAGCCCGCGCCGGAAATCGTGGACGCTCTGGTCGAGGCCGCCACGCACGACGTGTTCGGCTACGACTACGCCACCGACGACTATTTCGCCGCCCTGACCGGTTGGATGAGCCGTCGCCACGGATACGACATCGACCCCACGTGGGTGAGCCTGTCCGACGGTGTGATGCCGGCCATCAACACCGCCCTGCGCGCCGTCACCCATCCGGGGGACAAGGTCATCATCCAGCGGCCCGTCTACTACCCCTTCACGTTCGCCGCCGAACACAACGGCCTGACCATCCTGGACAACGAACTCGTGCTGGACGAGGCCGCCGGCCGCTACGGCATCGATTTCGACGACCTGGAGGCCAAGGCCGCCGACCCGCGCTGCACGGCCCTGATCCTGTGCAACCCGCACAACCCGGTCGGCCGCGTCTGGACCGCCGACGAGCTGCGCCGCATCGGCGACATCTGCCTCGAACACGGTGTCTACCTGCTGTGCGACGAAATCCATGCGGACTTCGCGCATCCCGGCCATGCGGTCACGATGTTCGGCACGCTGGGGGAGCGGTACCGGAGCATCCTCTTCGAGTTCACCGCGCCCACCAAGACGTTCAACCTCGCGGGTCTGCTGTGCTCCAACGCCATCATCCCCGATCCCGAGCTCAAGCGCCGCTTCGACGTGGCCGCCGAGAACATCGGCGGACTCACGGTCAGCCACTTCGGCCTGGTGGCCTGCCAGGCCGCCTACAACCATGCCGGGGCGTGGCTGGACGGGCTGCTGGGCGTGCTGGAACGCAACGTGGCCGTGCTGCGCGCATTCGCCGCCCGCATGGAGGGCGTGCGCCTGATCGAACCGGAAGGCACGTACCTGGCATGGCTCGACTGCCGCGGACTCGGCTTCGAGACCCCGGAGGCGCTACGCGACTTCATGCGCGACGAGGCCCGCGTCTGGTTCGACGAAGGCTCCCTGTTCGGCCGCTCCGGCGACTACTTCGAGCGCGTCAACCTCGCATGCCCCACCGCCCTGCTGGAGCGCGTGCTGGACAACGTCGACCGCGCGCTCGCCGCACGACGGTAACGATAACTAACAGGGAAACCGGCGGACGCTGCTCGGCCCCGAGCGTAACCGTTCGGGGCCGTTGCCGTACTATGGATAGTCGTATTTCACAGGGACGATCGTCGAACACCGATCGTCACGGGAACGGACGGCGAAAGGAACGGCGATGGGAAAGACCACCGGTACCAGGCGAGGCGCATGGGCCGCGATCAGGCGGCTCGCCGCCTCAGACCGCGCCGCCGGCCTCATCATGCTGGGCTTCGCGCTCATCGGCTTGGTGGCCGCGAACCTGCCATTGACCTATCACCTGTTCGAAACCATCGCCGAAACGCATATCGGCATCCCATACACGAACATCGACCTGCCGATCGGCCACTGGGCGCAGGACGGCCTGCTCACCATCTTCTTCCTGACCGTCGGACTCGAACTCAAGCAGGAGCTCACCACGGGATCGCTCTCCAACCCCAAGGCCGCCGCCGTGCCCATGCTGTGCGCGGTGGGCGGCATGCTGGCGCCTCCCATCCTGTTCATGCTGGTCATCGCCCTGTTCTCCCGGTTCGGACCGGGGGAGACGGGCAGCCTGATCCTCACCACCACCGGCAGCAGCATCCCGTTCGGTGAGATGGCGCACGGCTGGGCGGTGCCCACCGCCACGGACATCGCGTTCTCGCTGGCCGTGCTCGCCCTGTTCGCGTGCGGCCTGCCCGGTTCGATCCGCGCCTTCCTTATGACGCTCGCCACCGTGGACGACCTGCTGGCGATCATCCTCATCGCCGTGTTCTTCTCCTCGGTCAACGCCTGGTACTGGTTCATCGGCATCGCCGTGTGCGCCGGCGTCTGGGCGTACCTGGTGCAGCTCAAGCGCGTGCCATGGGCCGTGGTGGCCGTCGTGGGCGTCCTGGCATGGGTCATGATGTTCGAGGCCGGCATCCACCCCACACTGGCCGGCGTGCTCGTGGGCCTGTCCACCCCGGCGCGCGAGATCCACGGCGAGACCACGCCGCGCGCCGAACGGTACGCCTCGAAACTCCAGCCGTTCTCCGCCCTGCTCGCCCTGCCCATCTTCGCCCTGTTCGCCACCGGCGTGCACTTCGAGGAGCTGACGCCCGCGTTGATGCTCTCGCCCCTGGTGATCGCCCTGATCGTGGCATTGGTGGTGGGCAAGCCGCTCGGCATCATCACCACCGCCTGGCTGTCCACGCACCTGGGCGGCCTCAAGATGGCCAAGGGGCTGCGCGTGCGGGACATGATCCCCACCGCCTGCGCCTGCGGCATCGGATTCACCGTATCCTTCCTCATCGCCTCGCTGGCGTACACGAACGCCGAACTGTCCGCCGAAGCACGATTCGGTGTGCTGGTCGGCTCCCTGATCTCCGCGCTGGTCTCCGGCATCCTGCTGAGCCGGCAGTCCAAACGGTTCGCGCACGCGGCGAAGTAGGCCCGCAATCATAAGGAGATGACCATGGCCAAGAAACAGAAGAAAGCCAAGAAGAACGACAACAGGAAGACCGGCGCGAAGCAGTCCAAGTCGTCGGCGAAACCGGCGAAGGGCCCGGTGGCGGATCTACTGGCCGGCCCGGTGACGAACGCTCCTGCCGACGCCGAATCCGTCATGGGCACCGAACAAGACGAACAGACCGTGTCGCAGGACGCCTCGCCGTTGGGCGACACATACCATCGCGGTCCCGTGATACTGCGCGGGCCGATGATCCCGACGGACAACACCACCGCCAACCTCCTGCAGCCTGACGCGGACACGGACTGGCTGCACATGGATCCCTGGCGTGTGCTCAGGATCCAATCGGAATTCGTGGACGGCTTCGGCGCACTCGCCGAACTCGGGCCGGCCGTGGCCGTCTTCGGCTCGGCCCGCACCCCGCGCACCGACCCGGTGTACAAGGCCGCACGCCGCATGGGCAGCCAGATCGCCAAGCGGGACATCGCCGTCATCACCGGCGGCGGCCCCGGCGTCATGGAGGCCGCCAACAGGGGAGCGGCGCTCGCCGGCGGCAAATCGGTGGGCCTGGGCATCGAGCTGCCGCACGAACAGGGACTCAACCAGTGGGTGAACCTCGGCATGAGCTTCCGTTACTTCTTCGTCAGGAAAACGATGTTCGTCAAGTATTCCTCCGGCGTGATCATCTGCCCGGGAGGCTTCGGCACGCTCGACGAGATGTTCGAGCTCCTGACGCTCGTGCAGACCCACAAGGTCGCCAACATGCCCGTGGTGTTGTACGGCAAGGACTACTGGCAGGGACTGTTCGACTGGCTCAACGGTCCGGTCTCGGACCACGGCATGATCTCCGCCATCGACCCGCATCTGGTGACACTCACCGACAGTCCGGACGAGGCCGTGGATATCGCCACCAGCGCAATCATCGCAAGCCGGGCATAACAACAGGGGCTCTTCCCAACGTTCTGAAGCCGTTGAGGAAGAGCCCCTGAATGAATCACAGTCGCCGGAGGATCAGCGCTTGACGGCGATGAGCATGCCGGTACCGTCGGACGTAAGCGTGGAGACGAAGCCCTCGTCCTGTTCCACGGTGGCGATGAGCTCGCGCATGGCCACGGCCTTGTCGCTGCGGTCGGCGGCATCCAGCACGCCGCCCTGCTCGGAGCCCAATGCCAGCACGTCGGTGAACACGATGGTGCCGTGCGCACGCAGCAGACGGGAGGCCTGAGCGAACGTGGAGGCGTAGTTCTCCGGGTCTCCCGCCACCATGATGAAGTCGTAGTCGTTGGCGTTGAGACGGGGCAGGAACACGCTGACCGGCGCGTTCACAGCACGCAGCGAGGTGTCGGTGGTGTCCTGCAGCACGGCGAAGGCGCGACGAATCAGCGTGATGCCCTGCGCCGAGGAATCGACGGCGGTCAGCTGACCGGCACCGTCCAGCGAACGGACCAGCTGCAGGGTCTCGACCAGCGAGCCGGTGCCCACGGCGATCACCGAGGACGCGCCGGCCATACGCACCAGAAGGTTCAGCAGACGCGCCTGGGCGGCCGGACCCTGAAGCTGGCCGTTCTTGTCGGCCGCCTCGCGGGCGTCGGCGATGGCGTCCGGCTCCTGTTCGCGGGCATGCTCCTCCGCGAATTCCCAGGCCTTGGCAAGATTCGTATACTGCGTTTTGTCCATAACCTTCGTTTGTTCCTTCTGTGTCGTCTCCGACCCTCTTCGGCCATGCGGGAGGCGATGCGTCCGTGGTTCTACGCTCTAGTCTGCCACCATCCGGCCGTCAAGCGGAAACCGATGTTCAGCGTTCGCGCACCTTGGCCACGATCTGCCACATCTCCTCGCCCACATCGATGCCGCGCGGGCAGTGACGCGAACAGGCACGCACGGACTGGCAGGCGGCCACGCCGTCCGCCGTATCGATGGCGTCCATGCGGTCCATGGCCTTGGCGTCGCGTGAGTCATTGATGAACCGGGAGGACCAGATCAGCGCGGCCGGGCCGATGAAGGCGTCGCCGCCGGCGAACACCGGGCAGGAGCCTTCACACACGCCGCAGGCGATGCAGTTGCTCAACATCTCGTACTTGGCGAGCTGATCGGGGTGCTGCAGGTATTCGAACACGTCCACCTTGCCTTCGGAAGTGGTGGCCAGCACGCCGTCCGCCTCAAGGTAGGGGGTGAGCTTCCTGATCTGGTCCAGCATCGGGTCGATATCCGCGATGAGGTCGCGCTGCGGCGGGAAACCGGGCAGGGGAGCGAGCTCGATGACGCCGAGGGAACCGCCATGCGCGGCCGCGTCGTCCATGGAATCCGCGGAGGCCTCGGCCTCCGCATTCGTGTTGCCGTCGGCGGTCTCGTCCCCGATGTGACGGAACCCCTCATCGTCCACCTGCGGCAGGGCACCGGGCTGCTTGGCCCAATCCCGGATGGCCGCCGTGCACAGCAGGGTCGGGGTGCCGTTGATGGAGACGGCATCCGAACCGCACATGCCGTGACCGCAGGAATAACGGAAGGCGAGTGTGGGATCCACCGTGCGTTTGATGGTCATCAGGCAATCGAGCACCGTGTCCTCGGGGCGGGCGGGAATCGTGTATTCCTGCACCCACTGCTTGCCGCGCGGGCGTCGGCGGGCGGCGGAATCCGAACCGCCGCCGAACGGGGAGCTCTTGCGGGCGAACGGGCTGCCGCCGCGTGCACGTTCGGCGCGCTCGGCGCGCGGCGTGAAACGATGCACCTGCAGGGTAACCGTCGTGTTGTTCGCCTCAGCCATCATCTGCCTCCAAAGTTCCAATAATCAGCCAACCTATTGTGCCACAAGCCCTGGGCGGGGTTCGTGCCGTTGCGGATTCGTGTCAAGAGCCGGCCGTTTCCCTGCCGGCCGGACAAAGGGAGCGGGCTCCTCGGTGAGGGGAGCCCGCTGGGTATCCGTATCCGCTAGTATTCGCGCTTCTTGGGCGGGTAGTCGGTGATGTGCACCGGCTGCCAGGAGATAGGATGCGCGGCAAAAGCCGGGGCTGGCTCGTTTTGGCCGGCCTTGGCGATTTCGTCGTGCAGACGGTCTCGTTCTTCCGGGGAGAGCAGGCGAATCATGGAATGGGCGAGGAACCGCTCGTCGTCGCGCTCGGGATGATCGGTCCGGTACATCGCGCCGCGGGATTCCTCGCGTGCGCCCGATGCCGCGAGCACGGCACCCGCCAGCTCGACCAGGTGACGGACCTCCCAGATGGCGGTGATCTCCTGATTGAACGCGGCCGTATCGCTGCGCGCGCGCAGGGCTTCCGCCGCGGGCCTGAAGGCGCTGTCGAGCTGGTCGCTTGCGGCGCCGATGGATTCGGCGTTGCAGCGCACGGCCAGCGCACGGTCCATGAGCGAGCCGAGACGGGCCATGAGCTCGTACGGGTTGCCGTTGACCGATGCCGCTTCGGCGTCGGAGTCACCGTCGGAGTCCCCGGAGGCATCCGTGTTGCCGGCCAGCAGATCAGCCAGTTCCGCCGCGCGACGGTCCTTGGCCTGATCGGCCGCCTCGATCAGCGCATCATCGGCCGAATCGTCCGACATGGGGGAGTCCACCGGATTCTCGGCGATACGCGCGGCCATGGTCCGACCGGCCCGCGTGCCGAACAGGCAGGCGTCCAGCAGCGAGTTGCCGCCCAGTCGGTTCGCGCCGTGCACGGACACGCAGGAGCATTCGCCGGCCGCGAACAGGCCGTCGACGACGACGCGATCGCCGAGGGTCCTGGACGGCGGCAGGGCACCGTCGATGAGCCATTCCGGATGGGCGTTGGCCAGGTCGCTGTCGTCCGATTCGTTCCAGCGGTACACCTCGCCGTCGGTGGTGATGGGGATGCCGCCCATCGTGTAATGCGCGGTGGGCTTGATCGGCACCCAGTCCTTGGCCGGATCGAGGTTCGCATACTGTTCGATGGTTTCGACCACCTGCGGCAGTGCCTCGGCCATGCGTTCGGGGGCGATGCCGGTCATATCCAGCCAGACGCAGTCCTTCGGGCCGTTTGGATCCTTGGGGTCCGCGACGCCTCGGCCGGCGTCGATCTCCGCCATGATGGAGCGGGAGACCACGTCTCGGGCCGCCAAGTCCCGGTGCTCGGGCGCGTAGCGTTCCATGAACGCCTCGCCGTCCGCATTGCGCAGCACGCCGCCTTCGGCGCGGGCCGCTTCGGACAGCAGGATACCGGTATGTGCCAGTCCGGTGGGATGGAACTGCACGAATTCGATGTCCTCGAGCTGCAGGCCGGCAGACAGGGCCAAGGCCATGCCGTCGCCGGTCAGATCCCACGAATTGGACGTGGTATGGAACAGCCGGCCCGCGCCACCCGTGGCGATGAGCACATTGCGCGCGTGGACGGCCTGGACCTTGCCCGTATGGGTGTCCAGAGCCACGATGCCGGCCGCCTGGGAACCGTCCTCGGTGAGCACCAGATCGGTCACGTACCATTCCTCGGCGAACTCGACGCCCTGCGCCACGCACTGCTGCCACAACGTGTGGAGGATCTGATGGCCGATACGGTCCGCCGCATAGGCCGCGCGCTTGACCGGTTCGCCGCCGAAATCACGGGTGTGGCCGCCGAACCGGCGCTGGGCGATGTGACCGTCCTCGGTACGGGAGAACGCCACGCCCTGACGCTCCAGGTTGATCACGGTCTCCGGCGCGTATTCGGCGAGCAGGCGGGCCGCGTCCTGATCGACCAGCCAGTCGCCGCCCTTGATGGTGTCGTAGTAATGCCAATGCCAGTCGTCGGGCTCCACGTTGCCCAGACTGGCCGCGATGCCGCCCTCCGCGGAGCCGGTATGCGAACGCAACGGCTGCAATTTGGAGACCACCAGGATCTTCGGACCCACGCCCTGCGCCTTGAGATCCTCGATCTCAGGGGACCTGAGCAGCCCCAACGCCGCCGACAGGCCGGCCGCTCCGGCGCCGACGATCACCGCATCATACATATCTTCCAAACGTTTCGGACTCATGGTCTCGATTCTCGCACACCCGCCGAACAGTGGCCTTGACGACATGAGACAGGTCGCAACGACTGATATGCGAGAACCGGCATGACCGACTGGTATACGAAGCCGATACACGAAGGATTGGTCTGTGAAGGCCGGTTCGTGATTGTCGTGCCGTGATTGCGGCACCAACCGCCGATCAGCGGACGCGGCTGCTTAGGGCGGCGGCGTCCGCCTTGCGATCGACCACCCCCTTGAGTTCCAGCGCGCCGAGCAGGCTCAGCACGGTGCCGATATCCGGGATCTCGTCGTCGGCCAGCTCGTGGGCCACCTTCAGCAGGGCATCCGGCGTGACGATGAGATGCCGTCTGCGGCATTCACGGATAAGACCCACCATCAGCCGCTGCGGTTCGGGCAAGGTGCTCACGTCGATGGGAGGAAGTTGCATTTCGGCATCGGCGGGTTCCCGTAGATCGGGCACCTGCCTGCGAACCCCGGAGGAGCCGGGTTTCGCGCGGGTGCGGGCGGGAGAGGCCGCAGCCTGGGCCAAGGTGGGTTGTCCGCCGGTGCCGGACCGTCCTAGGGGAGACCGGCCTGCTTCGCCCCTCGAACCGGCCTTGGCGGCACTGCTTGCGGGAGAAGAGACCGCATCGCCTGATGAGGAAGCGACGGCAGGTGTTGTTGTGGCCGCATCGTCCTGCCGGTCGTGCGCATCCTCGGTTTTCACGGCGAAGCCGGGGCATGCCGCCATGATTGGCTGATGACGCTCATGGCAGATGTCGTCGGTGGAGGTGGCGGCGCACAGCAGTATGGCGCGATGGTCGCTGATCATCTTGTTGCAGCCGGCGTTGGATGGCTGGTTGATGTCTCCGGGCACCGCGTACACCTCGCGCATGAGCTCGCACGCCCAGCCCGCGGTGTTGAGCGCTCCGGAACGTAGTCGAGCCTGCGCCACCACCAGTGTGGAGGACAATGCCGCGATGATGCGGTTGCGTAGCAGGAAACGCCTCGCCTCGGGAATCGTATCCGGGCAGTGTTCGCTGATGAGCGCGCCGCCCTGCGCCTCGATACGCTCGAACAACGTGCGGTTGCGCATCGGCCCGATATGGTTGAGTCCGCCCGCGAACACGGCCACGGTCTTGCCCACATTCGCGGGATTGCGCCCGTGCAGCGCGTTCAACGCGCCCCAATGGGCGGCGGCATCCGTGCCCATCGCCCCGCCCGACACCACCAGATGGCCGGCGGCCGCGGCCTGCTCGGCCACGGTGTGCGCCACGAAACGACCATACTCGTTCACGTCACGCGAACCCACGATGCCGATGGGCTTGGCGCAGCTCGTCAACGCACGGGGATCGCCCCGGATCCACAGGCACAGCGGCGGCGCCCAGTCGGAGCGGATCGCGAGATCGGCCAACTGGTGCGGCCAGCATGGATGGTTCGGCCCGATCAGCCACATCGTGCCGTCCGCAGTGAACCAATCGGCCAGATGCAGGATGTCCTGTGAGGGCAGGTCGCGCATGCGATTATGCCAGGAGGACAGGGAGGCGCGGAAGGTCTTCATCATGTCCGCGGTGACGCTTCGTCCCCATCGGGTGATGCCGTTGACGAACATGCGGTCGATGCGCGCCAACGCCGGCCCGGACACCTCGGAGGGATGGCTCGGATGCGACTGCGCCAGCGCGTGCCACAACGATTCCGCGCTGCCCGCGCCCTTGAGTGTGGCGTACATCATCACATCCGTGCCATCCAGACAGAAGGTGAGCGCGGCCCGGTACAGGGCGTCGACGGAAGGGGAGGGAATCGCCCGGCGTGCGGTGCCGGCGGGAGTCTCGGAGCCGCCGGTGCTGCCGGAGAAAACGGGAACTCCTGGGAGAACGGAGGCGGCGGTATCGGCAGGAGACGCGGATGCAGCTGAATCGACGGATTGGGAAGCCGTCTGAGTCTTATGATGATCGGTCATTTACATCCTCGTCCTTAACTCGATACCCTGATGGACATCCTGCTCGGTGGGCGAATACCGGCCGTTCAAGTCGGCAAGCGTCCACGCCAGGCGCATGGCCCGGTCTGCGCCACGCAACGTGAGCTGATGATTGGAGAGTGCCTGGTTCACCAGTTCCATGGCCTTCAACGACGTGTTCGCGTGCAGCCAGTTGCCTGAGGCCTGCGCGTTGCAGGTCCATCCGAACTCCTGGAACCTGCGTTTGGCCACCATCCGGGCCTCGATGACCCGTTCGCGGATCCGCGCGCTGGACTCTCCCGGAGTCTCGTTGCGCACCGCTATGCGGGAGACCGGCGGCACGGCCAACTGGATGTCCACGCGGTCCAGGATCGGCCCGACCAGGCGGGAGAAATACTTCGTGCAATCCTTCTCCTTGCAGGTGCAGCGCTCGCCGGTGCCGTAATAGTATCCGCACGGGCAGGGGTTCGCGGCCATGACGAGTTGGAATCGTGCCGGATAGTAGGTGCTGCCCTTGGCCCGTGACAAGGCCACATACCCGGATTCCAACGGTTCGCGCAGCGTCTGCAGCGCCCGTGCCGAGAATTCCGGCGCCTCATCGAGAAACAGGATGCCCCGATGCGCCCGGGTGATGGCGCCCGGCATGGCGATGCCGCTGCCTCCGCCCACCAGCGCCGCCGTGGTGGCGGTGTGATGCGGAGCCTCGAACGGTGGCACATCCGTGATGCCGTACTGGGGCAGTGTGCCGCACAGGGAACGGATCGACGCCACCTCCAGCTGCTCCGGTTCGGCCAGCGGCGGCATGATGCCGGGCAATCGTGAAGCCAGCATGGTCTTGCCCGCGCCGGGAGGACCGGTCATGATGAGATTATGGCCGCCGGCCGCCGCCACCTGCAACGCCCATTTGGCGTATTCCTGGCCCAGCACCTCGCTCATATCGCCGCATGAGAGCATTGCGGACGGCGATGATTCCGCGGATTCGTCATCGGCGAGTATCAGCTCGGGAATGGTATAGGTGGCGTTGCCTCCCATGAGTTCGATGAGTTCGCCCACATGCCTGACGCCGATCACGTCCATGCCGTCCACCATGGCCGATTCCTCGAGATTGCGGTACGGGATGATCATCTTGCGTATGCCGCGTTCCTCGGCATGGAGCATGATCGGCAGCAACCCGTGGATGGGCAGCACCGAGCCATCCAGATTCACCTCGCCGAGCATGATGGTGTCCTCCAGACAGTCATGCCCGATCGCGCCGGCGGCGCACAGCACGCTGGCCGCGATGGCCAGATCATGCGAGGAGCCACGCTTGGGCATCGCCGCCGGGCTCATGTTCACGGTGACGCGCGTCTGCGGCCAGACGAATCCCGAGGCGTGGCAGGCGGATTTCACCCGTTCCCTGGCCTCGGACAGGCTCGTGTCCGGCAATCCGATGATGTTGAAGTAGGGGAGGCCCGGACTGATGAACGCCTGCACCTGCACGATGAAGGCCTTGAGCCCGACCAGTCCGACCGAGAGCGTTCTGCCGATGGCCATGCGTGGCTCCTTTCCGTATTTCAGAAGGCGTTGGGGATATGAAGCACCGAGGGGCGGCCCAGATGCATCACGACGGTGATGACATCGAACCGCACGCCGGCATGGGGTACGCGATTGCGACGGTCGACGAGCCATTCGCAGGCGGCGCGTCTGAGATTGCGCTGTTTGGCGGGCGTCACGGCCTCCTGCGGCACACCGTACTGGGCGTTGCGGCGGGATTTCACCTCCACGAACGCCACGATGCGTTCGGGAGTGAGCGCGACGATGTCCAATTCGCCATAGCGCGTGCGCCAGTTGCGAGACAACACGACCCATCCTTGGGCTTCCAACCAATTGGCTGCGTACTGCTCGCCGAGGGAGCCGAACCGTTTGGCGCTCATGGTGCGGTCGCCCATCAAGGCGGCGAGATGATCCAGAGGCGAGGACGATCCGGCGTCGGGAACGTCCAATGAAGGTTGCCGATAACCGGCGACGGTGCCGGTCCGGTCGTTGGAATTGAAGTCGGTGTGCGGAGCATTGCCCGGACAGTCGAAGGGACGCGGGGCGGTCGGGCGGATATCCCGGTGGAAACGGTACGGGGCGGAAGGCGGCGGTTCTGTGGCTATGGCATTCATGATTCCACTGTGCCGGGCGCGTGCATTCGGACACAAGTACGAACGGTGAATGTGGAGAACATGACGCGCCTTGGCGTGTTGTGGACAGCGTGTGGACGGAACCGCGGTTATCCACCTTTTGTTAGGAAGGTTTGCGGATATGTAGTCTTCTGGACGACAGGAATCGCCGTGAAGTCCTGCCGTGCGGTGATACGGTTGGAGTCAACGCTATACGATCATGGCGATCACAGGGGAAGCGGCATATGCAAGACGAAACCGAATCGACCCAGACGGTCCGCCCCATCGTGACCATCGGGCTACTGGACAACGACGAATTCTCCCTGGCGTTCCTCGAACGGTCCATTGGCGAACTCATGCCCGAGGCGCGCGTCATCTGGAAGACCACCTCCGGTCGTGACGCGGTGGCCCGCTGCCTGGACGCACGTACCAGCCCCAACGTGCTGCTCACCGACATGTCCATGGACGAACTGTCCGGACTGGTGGTGTGCAAGACCATTCGCACCGAGACCGCGCGCGTGATGATCCTCGCCGTCACCTCGTTCTCGTTGGCCGTGTATGCGGCGAAGGCAGCCGAAGCCGGGGCGCAGGGCATCGTGCCCAAATCCGTGGAGACGCCGATCATCCAGGCCATCCGCACCGTAGCCGCCGGCGGTACCTGGGGCGAAGGATTCGAGACCGCGGCGACGGCCCACGCGAGGTTGGGTGGGCGGCACACGCCGCGGCAACTGCTGCTCTCCGATCGCGAGGCCGAAGCCATGAACCTGTGCTCGCGAGGACTGGACACCGAGCAGATCGCCGAGAACATGCACCTGAGCCAATCCAGCGTCAAGACGTACCTCCAACGGGCCATCCGCAAACTCGGCGTCACCACGCGAGGCCAGGCCGTGGCCCTGTGGACCGGCGCCTCGGAAGGCGAACGATGAACGCCGGCATATCGGCTCCCAGCGGGGAGGACGGGCGCGTCGGCCGGGACAACGGGCCCGCGGCGGCCGCCGGAATCAGATTCGGGGAACCGACAATCACGTCCGGCGGCCCGGCGGCCGCGTTCCGCTGGCTGCGCGCGCACTGGTTCCGACTGGCCATCGCCGCGTTCGCGCTCGCCGCCACGCTGGTGGAATGGTCCGTGATCCCGCCGATCTATCCGCTGAACTTCCTGTTTTCCGGGCTTTCGGTGGTGGGCATCCTGCTCTCGCCCTTCCTGCCTCGCATCTCCGGCTGGCTCATCATCGTCACCGTGGTGGCGCGACTGTTCGTGCTCGACCTGTCCGGTCCGAACCCGCTGTGGGCCGCGTATCTGGCGCTCGCGATCATCGGGTACGACAGCGCGATACCGGTGGCCGTGGCGGCGCTCCTGACCGTCTCGCTCGCCGAATGCATACCGGTGGCGCTCAACACGTTCAATGCGCTGTCCGCCACATGGATCGGCATGGTCAACTACATCGGCATGTTCACGCTCGCCACCATGGGCGGCATGTCCTTTCGCTGGCGTCGGCAGCGCGACGAGATCCGCGAACAGGCCATGGTGCTGGAACGCCGACAATGGCAGCTGGATACGTTGCAGCGCAACACGCGACTGGCCTCGCGTATCCACGACTCGGCCAGCGGCGGACTCTCGTACATCGCGTTGACTGCGCAACGGCAACTGCGTCGTATCGGCGACGACGCGGAACATCAGGCTGAGCGTCAGGACTGGCAGTTCGTCAACGACCAGGCCCTGGCCGTACTGGATGAGATTCATCATGTCATCGATCTGCTGGAACAGCCCGAACGAACCGGGCAATCCGCGCCCCGCGTCGGCCGGCATCAAGATGCGATCGACACGGCGATACGGGACGCGAGGGCCAAGCTCGGGCAGTTGGGATTCGCGGGCACCATCGAATCGCGCGGCGAAATGCCGCAGGATTGCACGGACGAATCGATCGAGGCCGCAGCCGATCTTCTCGGCGAGATCGCGGCCAACATCACCCGGCACATGGGTCCGGCCCAAGGCGAGTACCGGTGCGTCGTCACGTACGGCGACGACGCCATCGAAATCATGGAAACCAACCCGATCATGCCGGCGAATAGGAGCGCCGGACTCAAGCCGCACGGCAGCGGACTGGCGATGCACCGGCGCATCATCACGCGGCTCGGCGGCGAACTCAATACCAGCGCCGAGGACGGCGACTGGGTGCTGTACGCGCGCATCCCCGCCGGGACAGGAGCTGTCCGGCCGAAATCGGGGCGTGCATCATGAAACGGGTCATGGATGCCGAGCGAATCGACCGTGATGATGAGACATTCGCGGATGCTGGCACGGCCGAGTCGTCCGAGATGCGGCACCCGGAGTCGGATTCGAACAAGAACCGCACCAGCTGGATGCGGCGACAAGGCAGTCGTCGGTGGCGTACCACAGCGGCCGTAATACTGGCGCTCGCCGTCATCGCCGTGACGGTTGCGGTCTCGCTCCTGCCCGAACCATGGAGGGACGTGCAGTCAAATGCGAAGACGAGCGCGAACGATCCGCTGCCCACGACCAGCGAACATCCGGACTTCACCGGACCGCACAAATACGAATTCCTCAACGCATGGAACAACCTGCACACCGAAGTGGGGCGCGACGTGCTGGAGGACGGCGTGGTGACCGACGACGAACGGAGCGAGGTCTTCTTGGCGTACAACCAATGCCTGTCCGTCTACGGCCTGCAGTCCCGGCCGTTCGTGGATGAGAACGGCAAGACCAATGGGCAGACGGTGGTGTCGATCCGCGGGTCCATGAGCAGCGAACAGCAGTCGGACGTCATCGACCAGTGTGCCATCGACTCCGATTACCGGTGGATCGAGCCATTGGCGGCATATGGCAGCGACCATCCCGCCGCATTAGGTGATATGCAGCGGTGATGTGCCACGGACGCTCCTTGTCATCCTGGGGACGACGTCCATCCGCGACATAGGCGGCTTCTTTCCGTACGGTTGACGGTGAAGCGGCGCATGGGCGCGGCGAGACGGCAAGGAGGCTGGGCATGAAGGGCGAACGAGCGGAGCGTCGGCTGGCAGCGGTGACGCTCACGACACTGTGCGTGGTTGGCATGGCCTGCATGCTGGCAGGCTGTGCGGGACCGGCCACGAATGCGGGAGACGGTTCGGCCGCCGGAACGGCAGACGGATACGATCTCAACGCGCACTATTCGGCGGAACTCAAACAAGCCCGTGCGCAACTCAAGGAGCAAGGCGACGGCTTCGCCGTGGGGATACTGGAGGATGGCGTCATCACCCAGGCCGAACTCGCCGAAGTGAATGACCGCATCGTGCAATGCCTGACCGATTACGGATACGCGAAGGACGCCATCGATATGGGCGAGCTCGGCTCAATGAGCGTGCATCCGCCCAGCGGCATGACACAGGAGGAATCCTCGGCCTGGGGCGGGTCGGTGAACCAGGACCTGCAGACCTGTGAGACCCGGGACGGCGCGCGTACCATATGGCAGCTGGCCAGCGCCGTGCAGGCCAATCCGAACAACGACGGCGCCGACATCCGGCAGACCATCGTCGATTGCTATGTGCGCGAAGGACTGGTGGAGCAGTCGTACACCGTGGATGACTACGATCGGGACAGCCGAGAGGGCACCGGCCCGTTCTCCGAGGCCCGCCGTGCCGATACAGGGTATCGGCAGAAGCTCGAAGCGTGTGGATGATGATCGACGCCGGCCGCCAACAGGGCCGGCGTTTTCACTTACGCGGGTCGTCATTGCATTGGATCCAGCTTTCGTAGTTCTGCTCGCTGTAGTACTTGCCGCCGGGGTTGGTGAACTGTTGACTGAACTGTAAGTATTCCTCGCCGTCCGCGTCGACGATCGGAACATCCTCCGCGGTGAACTCCGGGCCGACCGCACCCTTGCGCTTGAGGCATTCCGCCAGATCCTGACGTACCTCCTCCACGGTGCGGTTGCGCAATTCGCCATCCGGATCCTGAACCAGAGCGTTGTACAGGTGCGTGATGAAAAACTGGCCCGATTCCTTGGAACAGACGATGTCCTGCTCATTGAACCGCTGCTGCTCGGCGTCGCCCATATCGCCGCCCTGCATCTGGGCGGAACCATCCGGATACACGTAGTCGTATACGAATCCCGCATCCGCCATGCACGATTGGTACCGGCTCGCCACCTCCGTGGCCTCCGCCTCGGTGATCCGCTCGTCGCGCAGCACATCCTGCGCGAACGTGTTGCCGGTTTCGCGGGCTTGGTCATAGGACCGGCGGAAGTCCTCGGCCCATGGTCCGGAGAACGTCGGCTCGGCTTTTGCTCCGGCCTGTGGCGTGGATGCTGGACCGGTGCATGCGGCGGTGGAACACGCCAGCGCGAGGGCTAGCAGAGGAGCGGCGACCTTGGTGATTTGCGGGCGCTTCATCGTGCATCGTTCCTTTCCTCGGACCTCGATGTCCGTTTCGATATCTTCAGGCTATGGGCTGCGCTCGGGGCCGGCGAACAAGAGCGTAGTCCTGCGGACTACAGGGGGATTGCGGGCTTTGCGGATGCCGTGCCTAAGCTGAAATCGTGACAAGGAGGTCCGTCATGGACGATGGAGGGGCGATGAACGGAAAGGCGACGAAGGCGAGCAGTGTCAGGCGATCGGGCTGTCGGGGAGCCCGTCGTCTGGTTGCGGCCGCAGCAATCCCACTGGTCCTGTTGATTGCGGCGTGCGGGGCGCCGGCGAACAACGCAAACGGTGCGGCGGGCAGCGGCTCAAAACAAACCTCCGTGACCTGCAAGGCACCGGACTTCACCGGACCGTACGCCAGCGAATTCAAGGGCGCGCACGACCAGTCCAAAACCGAACTGGCCAAGCGCATCCTCGAGGACTGCCAAATCACCGATGCAGAACTCAACGAAATACTCGACGCACAGAACCAATGCTTGGCTCCCTACGGATTGGTCGCCACGAAAGGCCAGCTCGCCCGGCTGCGGGAAAGCGCCCTGAGCGACGAGGAGATGAACCAGAAGAATTCGGAATGCGCCGAGAAGACGGATCTGTGGAACGTCGAATCGATGTATGACGCGATGCAGGGCAACCCGGACAACCTCGACGCCGAGGCGCTCCATAAGGCGTCGTACGAATGCCTCAAGACGCACGACCTGCTGCCCAAGCCGTTGACCGAACAGGAATACCTGGACATGGAAGTCAGCAGCTCGCAAGGACTGAGCGAGGAGCAGATAGCGGAAAAGATCCGCAAGTGGAACGAGTTCTACAACATCTACATGGAGTACAACGACGACGGCAGCCGCAATCCGAACTACGACACCGCCAAGGCCACGCAGTTCTGGCAATGCCAGACCGACCCGATGAACCAGTGACGCCGCAACGATGCGACGCGACGACTTCACGACATCAAGGAGCCCATCATGGACAGGACGCAGACCGGCAACGGCAAGAAGGAAGCCCGTGCGGCCGCCAAACGAAACCGCGCGGAACAGCGGGCAGCCCGCAACGGCGTGGCGGTCTCCATCGTGGTGCTGCTCGCACTGGTGATGCTGGCGGTGGGAGTCGGCGGCGGATTCCTTCTGACCCGCTCGCAGATCCCGCCCTCACTGGTCTCCACGACCAAGGCGACCACGGTGAAAGTGTCGTCCACCCAGTTCGACGACTCACGTTCCGTGGCACTCACCGTAGCGTTGGGAGAATCCTCCACCGTCACCTCGCCGGTGAACGGAACCATCACCGGCACATCCGCCAGCGCCGGAACCACCATCTACTCGGGCGGCACCGTGTTCGACGTGGACGCGAAGCCAATACTCGCCCTGCACACCGACGTACCGCTCTACCGCACCCTCACCAGCGGCACGCAAGGACCCGACGCGGCCGGACTCAACGCCGCGCTGCGCCGGCTCGGATACGCCGCCCCCGACTCCGATTGGATGACCTGGGACACCATCGCCGCCTACAACGCGCTCGCCGACAGCGAAGGCGCGGCCCGCATCAGCGCGGACAGCGGCTGGTCCATCGGCCCCGGTTCGTTCGTATGGCTGCCCGCCGATTCGGTGACGGTCAAGCAATCCTCCATCGCCGTGGGCCGGCAAATCACGGCAGGTGCGGACCTGTTCACCACGGCCGCGATCCCGCTCAAGGCCACGATTCCCGCTGCGGCCTCCGACTTGGTGGCAGGCGACCGCATGATCGCCATCGGCGACCAGACCTTCACCGTGCCCGCGGGAACCACTGAGCTCACTGACCCGGCACTGCTGGCTGCGATCAACGCATCCACACCCTTCCGACTGGCCTTGCTCGGCTCGGACCAGAGCGGTTCGATGAGCGCGGGCGGCGGATCCGCGATAGCCTCCGGCGGAGCATCGGCCGGAGGAACGTTGAACGTGTCCTACGACTGGAAGCTCGCGCAACCGTTGACCGCGCTCAGCGTGCCGCCATCCGCCGTCTACGATGCCACGGGCGGTTCGGGATGCGTGAGCGTGGACGCCAAACCGGTGCCGGTCACCATCGTCGCTTCCCAACTGGGCAAGACGATGGTCTCCGTGGACGGTGCCTCGGCGTTCGACCACGTGGACGTGACCCCGCGGACCAGTGCGCATTGCAGCGCCGCGACCGGTGGAATGCCCGCCGATGACACGGTTTCGAGCGGCGTGACTGCGCATGATGCTCAAGGCGGTGAGTGAGATGCGCAACGTCCGGTGGCCTTCATGGCGGGGGAGGGCCGAGGCATCGGTTCGTGCCGCGATCTATACCGCCGATGCGCAGGATGATCGGGCGGATATGGATTCCTCTTCGAGTGAGCATGCTGCCGGCGAGGATCGTCGCGTGCTCTTGCGGGACGTGGGGCACAGCTTCGACCGCACCGGCGAGGACATGCTGTTCCGGCATCTGACCATGACCCTGCACCCCAAGCACGTGTACGCGCTGACCGGGCCGTCCGGTTCGGGCAAATCCACGCTGCTGTCCATCATCGCCGGATGGGTCGCACCGGTGACGGGCACGGTGGAACGCATCGGATGCGGGCGCGTGTGCTGGGTGCTGCAGAACCCGCACGGCGTGGCACTACGGTCCGCACTCGACCATGTGGCATTGCCGTTCATCGCGCGAGGCGAACGGCGGCATGACGCCGAAACGCACGCCATGGAACTGCTGGACGCCTTCGGGTTGACGACGTTGGCGCGCAAACCCTTCCGAGACCTCTCCGGCGGGGAAGCACAACGGCTCATGCTCGCCCGAGGCGTGGCCTCCCACGCCGGACTCCTGCTCGTGGACGAGCCGACCGCGCAACTGGATCTCAACACCGCCGCCACGGTCAACGAACACCTGCACAACCTCTCGATGAGCGGCGCGATCGTGGTGGTGGCCACGCACGACCCGCGCACGCGCGACGCCTGCACCGACCTCATCGACTTGAGGGATTGGCAAAGCGACGAGGTCGCCGGGCGCGATGAGACGCCGGCCGTCAATGGGCATGAGCCAAGGGCAGGGGAATCGCAATGAGTGACAGGACACGGATGAACCGGCCGCGCATGCGCCTGGCCGGCATGCTGGGGGAGGCATGGCGCGACCTCATCACCGGAACCAGCCACGCCTGCGCGTTGGCCGTGGGACTCGCCTGCCTGATGGCATTGCTGGCGGGCGCCGACTGGCTCACCATCGCCGCGATTCAGAAGCAGACGGACGAGTACGTAGCCTCGGGCGGATCCACTTGGATCATGGAGTACAACAACCGTATCGACGGTGCGGCCTGCGACCGGCTTGCTTCGCTGGATGGCGTGCAGGCGGCCGGAGCCGTGCGCCAGACCGATCGGAAGATGACGTTCGCGGCCCTGCCGTCCACCGGCGTGCCCGTAATGGAGATCACACCCGGCGCGGCCAACGTATTCATGCTGAGCACCACCGGCACGGGGTGGGGCAGCGGTGCCGGCGTCCAGGCGGCAAGCGAGTCCAGTGCGGCGACGGGTGCCGGGGTCAGTGCCGGAACCCTTGCGCCGCGCACATCCGTGGATGTGGCGGGAACGTTCACCGGCGGCGTCTTGCTCTCGAAGGAGGCGGCGGCTCCGTTCGCGGTATCGACGGGGCAAACGTTGGCATTGAAGGACGGTCGCAACGTCACCGTGGCCGGCGTGTTCGACTGGCCGGATGACGGACGCAAATCCGGCTTCTCCTACGCGGCGCTGACACCGGTGCCCGCGGATTCGGAAGCGGCGTTCAACCAATGCTGGGTGCGCGCATGGCCCGAAACCGAAAACCTCGAATCATTACTGAGACTGGCAGGTGAAGGCACCGCTACGGGAACCGAGGCGGAGCGGCCGCAGATCTACAAACTCAACACATCCAAGGGCAGCGTGCTGGACAGCACGGCTCTGTTCGAGATGCGGCTGACCGTCTATGCGCCGTGGATCGCGCTTGCGGCGGCGCTGGTGCTGGGATACATCGCCACGCGGATGCGCAAATTGGAGATGGCTTCCGCGCTGCATTGCGGCGTGCCGAAGACGGCGTTGCTCATGCAGATCGCATTGGAAACACTGGTGTGGGCCGTGGCGGGCGTGCTGCTGGCCAGTCCGTTGCTGGCTTGGGTGTGGCTGGAGAATCGTGGGGATGAGGCCGCGGCTCTGACCGACACGCTGCTGCGCGTGCCGGTGGCGGCGGTCGTGGGTGTGATGCTCGGCGCGTGCGTGGCGGTGTTGCTTACGCGCGAGAGCCATCTGCTGAAGTATTTCAAGAACCGGTGATGGGACTTGGCTCCCCTCTTCGAGGGGAGCTGGCCGCGAAGCGGACTGAGGGGAGCTTTTCTATTGCGTAAACTCCCCTCAGTCTCACTTCGTTCGACAGCTCCCCTCAGAGAGGGGAGCCAAGATCAAGTAACCTCGGGCGGAAAGAGAAGGCCGAGATTTAGTTAGCGGAGACTTACTTCACGAGGGCGGTGAGCTCGCCGAGGTTGAGCTCGAAGCTCACGCCGCGCTCCTCGAAGTTGGGCTGGTGACGGGTGCTCTCCATCGCGTGACGCACGAACTCGCCGGCGATTTCGGCGGACTCGGCCAGACCGCGGCCCGCCAGCACGGCACCGCACAGCGCGGAGGCGAAGGCATCGCCCGTGCCGTGGATCATATACGGTAGCTTGTCATGCGCGAGCTCGATCTTGTTCTCGGCACCGGTGGTGGCGCTGGCCACGTAGTTCACGATCTTGCCGTCGCCGTGGTCGATGCCCTTGAGGACCACGTTCTTGGCACCCAGCTTGAGCAGCGCGTCGAGCAGATTGGTCACCGCGGCGTCGTCCAGATCCTGGCCGGGGTAGTCGCGCTTGGTGAGGATCGAGGCCTCGGTGAGGTTCGGCATGAGCACGTCGGCGCCGTCCGCCAGTGCGCCCATCGCCTCGCACAGCTCCGGCGTGTAGGTGGGGTACATCTGGCCGGCGTCGCCCATGACCGGGTCCACCAGGCGCAGGGCCTTCGGGTACTCGCGGTACAGGCGCTGGATGATCGCCACCTGGTCGGGCGAGCCCAGGAAGCCGGAGTACACGCCATCCAGGTCGACGTTCTCCTTCTGCCATGCGTCAAGGTAGCCGGAGAGGATATCGGTGGTGTCGTGGAAGGTGAACACCGCGTAGCGGGTGTGCGCCGAGAACAGGGCGGTCGGCACCGGGCACACATCGCAGCCGGCGGCCGAAAGAATCGGGATGGCCGCGGTCAGCGAGCACTTGCCGTAACCGCACATGTCATGCACGGCGGCCACGCGCGGAATGTACAGCGGGTCGCGATCGTACAACGTAACGTCAGCCATGAATTGCTCCAATCATCGGATGGAATGGTGGAATCGAACGAAGCCGACTGTAGTCGATGCGTGTTGCGCGTGCCCGGCGTGTCGCACGTATCGAGACGACTTTTCCGAGCGTTCATGGCACCTCTGAGCCCAATGATCCCAACGGGTTATAAGGGTCTATAGGCAACCCCGATAACGATCGGCTTGCCTCAGACGGTGCGGCGCGCGTACCTTCATAACCAACACCTCGCCAACCGCCGAACACGGCAGGCGGGTGACGAGGAAAAGAACCTCGCGACCAAGCACAACAGCAAGGAGCACACCAATGGCCGAGAACAAGAAGTACCGTTTTGAAACCCTGCAGCTGCACGTGGGCCAGGAGCAGGCCGACCCGGCCACCGACTCCCGTGCGGTGCCGATCTACGCCACCACTTCCTACGTCTTCCACAACTTCGACCACGCCGAGGCCCGCTTCGGCCTCGCCGATCCCGGCAACATCTACGGCCGTCTGACCAACTCCACCCAGGGCGTGTTCGAGAACCGCATCGCCGCCCTCGAGGGTGGTACCGCCGGCTTGGCCGTCGCCTCCGGTGCGGCAGCCGTGGAATACGCCGTGCGTAACATCACCCAGTCCGGCGACCACATCGTCTCCTCCAAGAACATCTACGGCGGCACCTTCAACCTGCTCAAGCACACCCTGCCGCGCGACGGCATCACCACCACCTTCGTCGACCCGGAGGTTCCGCAGAACTTCGAGGACGCCATCCAGGAGAACACCAAGCTCGTCTACTTCGAGACCTTCGGCAACCCGAACGCTGATCTGCCGGACTTCGAGGCCATCTCCGAAATCGCCCACAAGCATCACCTGCCGGTGATCGTGGACAACACCTTCGCCACTCCGTACCTGTTCCGCCCGCTGGAGCACGGCGCCGACGTGGTGGTCGAGTCCGCCACCAAGTTCATCGGCGGCCACGGCACCACCCTCGGCGGTGTGATCGTCGAAGGCGGCAAGTTCAACTGGGCCGAGGTGCCGGGCAAGTTCCCGACCCTGACCGAGCCGGACCCCTCCTACCACGGCCTGAACTTCTACGAGGCTCTCGGCGGTGCCGCCTTCGTGACCCGCGTCCGCGCCATTCTGCTGCGCGACACCGGCGCCACCCTGTCTCCATTCGCCGCCTTCCTGCTGCTGCAGGGCACCGAAACCCTGTCCCTGCGCGTCGAGCGCCACGTCCAGAACGCTCTGAAGGTCGTCGAGTACCTGCAGACCGTGCCGGAAGTCGAGTCCGTCTCCCACCCGTCCATCCCGGGCCGTCCGGATCACGACCTGTACGAGAAGTACTTCCCGAACGGAGCAGGCTCCATCTTCACCTTCGATATCAAGGGCGGAAAGGATGCGGCTCGCGTCTTCATCGACAATCTGCACCTGTTCTCTCTGCTGGCCAATGTGGCCGACGCAAAGTCCCTCGTCATCCACCCGGCTTCCACTACGCACTCCCAGGAGACCCTGGAAGAGCTCGAGGACCAGGGCATTCACCAGGGCACCATCCGCCTGTCCATCGGCACCGAGAACATCGAGGACATTCTCGATGACCTGAAGGGCGGCTTCGAAGCCCTTCGCGCTTCCGGCTTGGCCAAGTGAGGTCGACAGGAGGGTTGACGGCCCGATGAGAAGGGGCGCGATGCTAATGGGGTGCATCGCGAATCATCGAGCCGCATGGGGTGCCTTCCGTCCGATAACTTGACTCAAGGAGTAGAAAGCTCGCACTGACGTCATGCAGTGCGGGCTTTCTTGCGTCTGTATGCCTCACACTGTTTGCGCAGAGGCATGAATAGTGTGAGACCTGAGACGACATAATCCTCAAGGATGAGGGCCGGCGCGTGGCCCCTAGCCCAATTCAGTCTGGCGCACGATGGGGCGCGCCGTTATTTCTTCATAAGTTGGAATCGTCATCCGGGCATAAGGCCCGGCCAAATATGGAGAGGCATTATGAACGTGCAGAACCCGGCCGCATCGCGCGGCATCGCTATTCAGGCCGTCGACTTGGTCAAGAACTACGGCACCGGCAGCAATATGGTCCGTGCCCTGCGCGGCGTGAACGTGAGTTTCGAACGCGGCAAATTCACCGCCATCATGGGCCCGTCCGGCTCCGGCAAATCCACGCTTATGCACACGCTCGCCGGCCTCGACTCCGCCACATCCGGGCATATTCTTTTCGGCGGGGCAGACCTGACCCGCATGGACGACAAGCAGCTCACCTTGCTACGTCGCCACAAGATCGGCTTCATCTTCCAAAGCTTCAACCTGTTGCCCATGTTCACCGCCGAACAGAACATCCTCATGCCACTGACTCTCGCCGGAGACAAGCCCGACCACGCCTGGTTCGACCTGCTCGTCGATACCCTGGGACTGAAGCAGCGCCTGAACCACCGACCGAATGAACTGTCCGGTGGCCAGCAGCAGCGCGTGGCCATCGCCCGCGCGCTGATTACCAAGCCGAAGCTGGTGTTCGCTGACGAGCCGACCGGCAACCTCGACTCCGTTTCCAGCGCCGAAGTGCTCGGCTTCCTGAAGCGTTCGGTCAACGAGCTTGGCCAAACCATCGTCATGGTCACGCACGATGCGGTCGCCGCGTCTTACGCCGACCGTGCGCTCGTGTTCGCCGACGGCCAGATCGCGGCGGACGTGAACAAGCCGACAGCAGACCAGATGAGTGAACTGTTGATGAAGGAACGCGAAGCCGCCACAATGAATGCGGCTTCCGCGAGACATTCCCACTAAACGCACTGTAGAAGCATTCGAAGAAGGGAACAGAATTCACCATGTGGTCCATCACTTTGAAACTCATGCGAAAAACCAGGCGCATGCTCATACCCGCAGGCATCGCCATCATGATCGGCACGGCGTTCATCGCCAGCACCTTCCTGTTCGGCAATGCCATGAACGACTCCCTGACACGGCGGCTGACCGCCATGTTCGGAAACGCCAACTATGCGGTGACCGTCAACAGCTCCGACTTGAGTGATGAGGAACTCAACGAAGCGTACTCCAGCACTGTCGGCGACTTCCATCTCGACCAGATCGCCGGCATCGAAGGGGTCGACGGCGTCCGCGCCTCGGTGGAAACCGGCGTCAGCATTTCCAAAGGAGACAGCACCATCAGCGGTGAGATCATCTCCACCGCGGCACAGAAGAACATGCTTCCCGTGAATATTACGGAAGGGGACCAGCCGAAGGGCTCCAACGAAGTCGCACTGCCGGAAGACATGGCGAAACAGCTGAACGTCGGCATTGGCGACACAGTAAGCCTGACCTCCCAATATGGGGTAGGCACCGATGGCAAAGCCAAAGCGGACAACGTGCGCGTGGTCGGACTCACCTCCGACCCGAACGGCGCCTACTCGTACTATGGCGGTGCGATCGTAGGATCCAACAATCTGCTTGCCGCAATGCAGGGAACGGACGATTTCAACACCACCGGAACAACAACGGTATACCTCGACCTTGCCTTGGATGGAAACAGCGCATCCGCAAAAACCATCAACAGTGTGAGAGCGTTGCTGCCAAAGCATTTCGATCTGATGCCGCGACAGCAGGTCAGTGACGAAAGCATCAAATCCTTAACCGGCAACCAAACCAGCATCGTCACCACATTCCTCATGTGCTTCGGCGTGCTTGCCATGTTCGTGGCGGCACTGGTGATCGCCAACACGTTCCAAGTACTCGTGGCGCAACGCCGCCGCACACTCGCCTTGCTGCGCACCATCGGCGCGAAAAAAGGCCAGCTGTATGGTTCCGTGCTGTCCGAAGCGGCAGTGCTTGGCTTCGTTGCATCCGTGCTTGGCGTGGTGCTGGGAAGTCTGCTCATGTGGGGCATGTGCGTCAGCGACATCATGCAAGAGGGTATGCGATTCAATTTCTCTTGGCAAGCCGCCGTCGTACCCATTCTTTTCGGTATTGTGGTGACGGTGCTCGCATCCTTGGGATCCGCACGTTCCGCTACTGCGGTGACACCATTGGAGGCATTGCGCCCGATCGAACTGACCGACAACCGTCGTTCCAGCCTCACGCGAGCCATAATCGGTATTCTGATGGTGGTAGTCGGTATCGCCATGGCAGTATTTTCCATCTGGCAGGTACAAGCCACCAATGGCGGCGAGGAAGCGAACAGCGATCAATTCACGATGATTCTGCTCATAGCCATCGCCGGTGCCGCACTGGTGTTCCTCGGCATGGTAGTCACCGCGGTGTTTTGGATGCCGGCCCTCATGAAGGGCGTTGGAGCGTTGGCCTCACTGACAGGCCCTTCCGCAACGGTTGCGCACGCCAACATTCAGAAGAATCCGCGACGCATCGCAGCAACCGGTGCCGCTCTGCTCATCGGCGTCACCCTGGTTTCCACCATTGCAACCGGTGCCGCTAGCGCCAAAGAGACTATGAATGGTGCGCTCGCCACCCGTTATAGCGTCGACATCGTGGCCATGGGCGATGACATCAGTCAGCAAATGGTCAAGGATGTAGCCGACATCAACGGCGTGTCCGACACATTGTATGCGCCGGCGGTTTCCGTGACCTTGGAGAAAGCGGATGGAACCCAGCCTACGTCCGCATTGCTGGTCGGTGTGAAGAACATCGATCAGGTCAAGCAGGTCATGCGTGCCAACTTGGGTAACGCCTCCATCGACAGTGATAGCGTGCTCATGCCAACATACAATGCGCAAACCGGCAAGGAACTGCAGTTCGCCAATGGCACGGCTGATTTCTCTACCGAATGGAACCAGGACGGCGTCACTACGCGTTCGCTGACATTGCAAGCAAACCAAGCCGACTACCGTCGCGTATCCGCACAGTATGGAGCTGTCGGATTCGTGGATGAAAGCCATTTCACCAATGGTGACCTCGATGCCGCCACCCATGTGTTGCTGGTCAAGGCAGATACTGACAAGTCAGGAGTTTCCGTTGACGGCATCTACAACGACATGCAGGCCGCATTGGAGAAGAGCGCTGATGCGACAGTGACAGGACCGATCGCCGAACGCATCGTATGGGCGAAGATGATCGACTCCATGATGATGCTTCTGGTGGGATTGATCGCTGTGGCCGTGCTCATCGCACTTGTCGGCGTGGCCAACACGCTGTCGCTGTCAGTGATCGAACGCACCCGAGAATCCGCCACATTGCGCGCCATCGGCATGACCCGAGGCCAGCTGCGACGCTCTCTTGCGGTGGAAGCCCTGCTCATCTCGCTGGTATCCGGCATCGCGGGCGTACTACTTGGCACCCTGTTCGGCTGGCTGGGCGCATACGTGGTGTTCAGTATGTACGGCAAAGTGGTGTTCCCGTTCGAATGGGGCATTAACGGCATCGTACTCGCCGTGGCAGCCGTGGCAGCATTGCTCGCCAGCGTATTCCCCGCACGCAGGGCAGTGAGCACGCCTCCTGTTGAGGCGCTCGCCGAAGCCTAAGCTTCATAGCAAACACAACGAAAAGGACTCCTGCCACAAACATGGTAGGAGTCCTTTTTGCGTATCATGCATACGCAAAACAACAAATCAATCAGACCAAATGGTTTTCGTAAGCGAACACCACCGCCTGCACACGGTCACGCGCATTGATCTTCGCCAGAATATGCGCCACATGCGTTTTCACCGTCGGCAGGCTGATGAAAAGCTTATCGGCAATCTCCTGATTCGACAATCCATGCGCGATCTCAATAAGCACTTCGCGCTCGCGATCGGTCAGTTCATCTAATTCCGGATCGGTGTACGTCGAATCAGAAGTGGAAGAAGCAGTGGAATTTCCATGTGCGCCAACATTCGCAGCCATGAAATCGCCTTCCATCATTTTCTCGATAAGACGTTTCGTGGCGGACGGTGCGATAATCGCATTACCTTGAAAAACCGTGCGAATCGAATTCAACAACGTTTCCGGTTCCGTATCTTTCAGCAGAAAACCGGAAGCCCCGGCAGTGATCGCAGCCATAACATATTCATCCAAATCGAATGTCGTCAGAATGATCACTTTGGTATGAGTGACTTCTGATTGCGTTCCATCGGCAGCAAAGCGATGCTGCAACGCACTGATTTGCCGAGTCGCCTCGATACCATCCATGCCGGGCATACGCACATCCATCAACACCACGTCAGGATGCAGCGTTTCCGCCAACGCCACAGCCTCTGCACCATCGCGAGCCTGCGCCGCAACCGCCATATCAGGTTGGGACCCGATCACCATGGCGAAACCGGCACGTACCAATTCCTGATCATCGGCAATGACCACACGAATCTTCTGTTCTTCACTCATACTCTCCACCTTATCGGCATTGTTCCGCTCACAGCGCGAAACAAACCCTTAAATCTCCCTGAAAACTTGAACCGGCTATCGAGACGCGCGCTGCAGCTGCTCCTCCAGCGGTGCTGCGGGCCTCAACTGTAGTTCGCTCGCGCTACCGGCATGAGCGTCATCGCTGAAACCAGTCTCACGAAGCACGCCAAGCAGTTCGCGCATACGTTTAAGCGCGGCGCGCCCCTGTTCTCCAATGGCTTTGAACGCTGTGGAAATCTCGTCGGCGGTAGGCTCTTTGCCTTGTGCTTCGGCGCGATCCAGCATGCGGATACCATCGACGGCTTGGTTAATCACGCTGTTCAACGTGGCAGTGACCTCAGCCTGAATGCTGGCACTGATACGGTCACGTTCCATATTCGCCGCGAGAATACGCTGCTTCTCCTGCTCGGCCACTAGCGCTTCCTCTCGCGCCTGCAACACCAGTGCGTTTGAATCACTGGAATGAGCCCAACGTGCCCACGCCATAATGCCGGCGCACAGCATCAGCACTGCAACCGTATACATAACGCCGGTAAAGAACGCCGCCGTATTACTTGAAGTGACTGAAACCGGTTTCGTCAAGCCTGCAAAAGCGGCGATGGCGCCGAACAAGGTAGTGTATCCGTGTTGATAAGCCGCGATTTTCAAGCCCATCAGCACCGAACAGGTAGCGGCGGCAAGACCGGTCCAACGCCATGCGTGTTCACGCCCATACAATACGGCTGAATACAGCGCACACAGCGACGCTACGATATGTCCAACCTCAATCGATTCCAAAAACACCAATTGCGCAACCGACAATACGAACACAATAAGCGCGCAAGTCTCGGGGAACCTGCGTCGAAGAGCCAGCGCCAGCAAGCAGCATGCGGCGATCGCATGAGAGAGCTGCACATGAGGTGAACTATCAAAAAAGAACGTAATCGACATGCGATTCAGCAGCATGACCAATGCCACGGCACCAACGGAATCCATGAGCGCATAATGGCGCTGCGTCCACACGGAAACACGTTCCACCCAATTCAGTCCTCGTGAATTGGATGTATTTGCAAGTTCTACGGATTTCAGTTTCAACGATTTGAGCAAATCATGCAGATTGGGTGCGGTGATGCGCAAATGTTGCAGGGCATTCGAACGATGATCGCGACCGGTTGGTTGGTTGGTTTCCTGCGTCTGCTTCGATGGTTGATCTGGGATTCGCGCCGATATGTTGACGACTGTGTGAGGTGCGATTGCTTCGTCGGATAATTTCGCTTTGCTGGATATGGCAGTTGTGTTGCACGATTCGGACTGTTTCGAGGCATACTGTTCGCCGGTTTCGTCTGTTACCTGTTCTTTACCGCCGTAAGGCAGAGTGGCCATGACTTCGAAGCCTCCGCCGAGTTGAGGGCCAGCCTGCAATGAGCCTCCGGCTGATTCGATGCGTTCTTTCATGCCCAACAGGCCGTACCCTGGCGTATGCCCGTCGACATTGGCTGCCGCGCCACGACCATTGTCGGCGATGGTCAAAGTGAGCAAACCGTTGTTCCATGACTCTTTAATGTGCACATCGACGTGTGGCCCCGCATACTTGCGGATATTCGTCAGCGCCTCCTGCACTATATGGTAGGAAGCTATCGAGGCTTGTTCACCGAGTTGTTCCGGGCTGGCGGTGCCGGTGATATTCCGTTGGATTCGAATGTCGGGGGAGACGTTTTGCGCTTGTTCCACAAGATTGCCGATATCGTTATAATCGGCGTGCGGCGAACCCCCGAATACTCCCAGAAGACGTTGCATGTCATGCAGTGCGCGTTCCGATTCGTGTCGAATCGTCTCCATGGTGTTTCTGGCCACCGTGGGATCATGCGTGCCTGCATAGCGACCGCCATCAGACTGCACGATGATGATTGACAGGGTGTGCGCCACCACATCGTGCATGTCACGTGCGATGCGTGCGCGTTCCGCCAACGCGGCGATATCGCGTTCATCCTGGTCTCGCGCGGCGATTGCCTCATTGCGTTCCCGCATCATGCGAATGGTTGCCAGACGGGCACGCTGCCAGAACGCTACAATGACGGTGGAAATGATACATACTTCGAAAATCGGCGTCAGCACCAGCATGGAATGCGCCACCATGTCGGCGACTTCCGATATGGATGTTCCTGTGTAGATGGAACCGAGAGTGTCTTCCGTGACCATAACGCCATTTGGATTTGAGTCATTCCAGCTGCTCCATGTATGCACTTTGCCTCCGGTGAGCAGTGGTCCATTGGTCATGGTCCATGCCGCCAGCGCCGAAGCCAGAAGACCGATGGTCAACGCCAGAATAATGAAGGCTTTCGTGTTTTTGGGATTGCCGTAGACGATCACTGAATACAGCATGAACAATGCCAGAATATCGGCGCCCAACAGGCAGGGGCCAAATATGAGATGCGCCAAGGTCAATGCCACGCAGAGCAACGCTCCGGTCTGCGGCCACCATCGACGGATTAGCAGCGGAATAAGCATTGCCGCTTCCCATGCCATCTGCGTGGAAGGCTTAAGGTCAAACAGCAATCCCGGATTATAGGTGATGCCGCTGGTCACGCCGAACAGCAGAACACCTATAACAAGCGTGATGATGAGATCGCCTGCGAAGACATGACCATGCATCCACGACAAGAGACGCTGCTTGAAATTCGACATACGTTCCACCCTAGCGCCAGATATGCTGTGACGCCATCATGCGCAGGAATGAAATAGCGGTAAGATAAAGCCGCTTTTGTGAGGTAAGGTTGTCCCCGCATGTGGGTGAGATGGAAGCCATCAAAAAGTCACTACTCGCATTGAATATGCCGATGACGCCAAAGGAAAGGTGAATGCATGACGTTGCTGAGCGAATACTACGTGCCCGGATTGCATATTGAGGATCGTTCCATCAAGGTGCCGTTGGATTGGACGGGTCACGAGCCCGGTCATGGGTTCGATGGCGAATCGATTAGCCTGTTCTACCGTGTGGTCGCCGCTCCCGAACATGTGCATGACGACCTGCCGCTGCTCGTGTTCCTGCAGGGCGGTCCCGGCGGTTCCGGTCCGCGTCCGCTCGGTCCAAGTTCCGATGGTTGGATTGAGGAGGCCATCAAGCATTTCCGTGTGGTGTTGCCGGATCAACGTGGTACTGGGCGTTCGTCTCGTGTCGATACGCATGTGATTGAGGGCATGGATGGCGACGGCAAGGCCGGTGCCGCGTTTTTGAAGCGTTTCCTCGCCGATTCGATCGTTCGTGACTTCGAGCATCTGCGTCGTACCGAATTCGGGGGCGCACGTTGGGTCACGCTTGGCCAAAGCTATGGCGGATTCCTGACGTTGACGTATCTTTCGCTGTTCCCGCAAGGAGTTATCGCCAGTTTCACCACGGGCGGCATTCCTCATGTTCCTGCCGATGCGACCGACGTGTACCGTCATACGTTCCCGCGCATGGCGGCAAAGACGAAGCAGTTCTACGAGCGTTACCCGATCGATATCGAACGTGCCGCGGTCGTCGCCGACATTCTGCAATCGCGCAAGGTCACATTGCCGAACGGCGATCCGCTCACGGTGGAACGCTTCCAATGCTTGGGATCCGATTTCGGTATGAAGCCGAGTTTCGAACGCGTGCATTGGATTCTTGACCAGGCATTCCTTGACGGCGACGGGTCGGCCTCGACCTCGGCGGAACTGTCTGACGAATTCCTGTCTTCCGTGATGGATGCGACTTCATCTCGCCCGCTGTATTGGCCGTTGCAGGAGTTCATCTACGCCAACGGTGAGCTGGAAGCGCCGATTTGCTGGGCCGCACAGCGCGTGCGCGGCGAGCATCCGGAATTCGCGGGTGACATTCGTCCGCTTAATTTCACCGGCGAGGCCATGTTCCCGTGGATGTTCGAGCAGGAACGTGCGTTGCGTCCGTTCAAACCAGCCATGGATGTGCTTATGGACGACACTCATTTCGGCACGATTTACGATGCCGATCAGTTGGCTCGCAATGAGGTTCCGCTGCAGGCTGCCGTCTATTTTGACGACATGTATGTCGACTCCGGTCTGCAATTCGATACGCTGTCCCGTGTGGGACGATCGCACTATTGGACCACCAACGAATTCGAGCACGACGGCGTACATGGTTCCGTGGTGTTCAAGCACCTGTTCGACGAGGCGTTGAACAGGGGAGACCTGGAAGAACTGTTCTGACATTCCCGAAATTCTCCGAAACCATCGCATCCAAAACAATTACGTCCATTAGAAAAGACGACAAGGAGGACACCATGTCCAATCCAACCATCGGATTCATCGGATACGGCAATATGGCGCAGGCCATCGCCGAAGGACTCGTCGCAGCCGGCGCCGTCGACGGTGCCGACATCGTGGCTTGCGCCGCGCATTACGACAAGCTGGAAAAGACCACGATGAAAGTGGGTGCAAAGCCATTGCACAACGCGGCCGAAGTCGTCGCAGCGTCCGACATGGTCGTCATCGCCATCAAACCGTACCAAATCGAAAGTGTCATCAAGCCAGTCATCGGCGCGATTGCCGACGAAGACAAATTCGTCGTATCCATCGCGGCGGGCTGGGATCTTGACAAATACCGAGACTTGTTCGGCGCCGATTTCAACGCGGCGCATATCCAATGCACCATTCCGAACACGCCGATGGCCGTCGGCAAGGGGGTACTCGTCACCGAAGCCGACAACACGCTGACCGACACGCAAGCCGAAGTGTTCGAGCGGCTGTTCTCATCGATCAGCCTCATCGAACGCGTTGATTCCGCGCATATGGGCATTGGCATGTGCATCGCAGGCTGCGCACCGGCATTCACCGACATGTATATCGAGGCGCTCGGCGACGCGGGCGTGAAATACGGCCTGCAACGTGCCACCGCCTACCGTCTAGCCGCGAAGATGGTGGAAGGCGTCGGTGCGCTATACCTCAAAAACGAAACCCATCCGGGCGTCATGAAGGACGCCGTCTGCTCGCCGGGCGGCACCACAATCAAGGGTGTGACCTCGCTGGAGGAAAGCGCGTTCCGCGGTGCGGTCATCAAGGCCGTCGACGCCATCGAAGCCTAATACTAAGCTAGGGAACCATGTCTCTTACTATCGGAATCGTCGGACTGCCCAACGTCGGCAAGTCCACCATGTTCAACGCACTGACCCGCAACAACGTGCTGGCCGAAAACTACCCGTTCGCCACCATCGAGCCGAACACCGGCATCGTACCATTGCCGGACAAGCGTTTGCCCGTGCTGGCCAAGCTGGTCCACACCGAAAAGGTCGTGCCCGCCACGGTGACCTTCGTGGACATCGCCGGCATCGTCAAGGGCGCCTCCGAAGGCGAAGGCCTGGGCAACAAGTTCCTGGCCAACATCCGCGAGGCGGACGCGATCTGCGAGGTCGTGCGCGCCTTCGAGGACGACGACATCGTCCACGTCAACGGCAAGGTGGATCCGGCCGACGACATCGACACCATCAACACCGAGCTGATCCTCGCCGACCTGCAGACCATCGAAAACGCGCTGCCCAAGCTGGAGAAGGATCTGAGGGGCAAGAAGATCGAGCCGGCCTACATGGACGCGGTCAAGCAGGCAAAGACCATCCTTGAAGCCGGCGAGACGCTCGACAAGGCCGCACGCGAAGGCCGCTTCGACAAGGATTCCGTCTACGACCTGCATCTGATGACCGCCAAGCCGTTCATCTACGTGTTCAACGTGGACGACAACGAACTGGCCAACGACGAGCTCAAGAAGAAGCTGGCCGATTCCGTGGCCCCGGCCCCCGCCGTGTTCCTCAACGCCCAGTTCGAGGCCGACCTCACCGAGCTCGACGAGGCGGACGCCCGTGAGATGCTCGCCGACGCCGGCCTGGAAGAGTCCGGCCTCGACCAGCTGGCCCGCGTGGGCTTCGACATCCTCGGCCTGCAGACCTTCCTGACCGCAGGCGTCAAGGAGGTGCGCGCCTGGCAGATCCACAAGGGCTGGACCGCCCCGCAGGCCGCCGGCGTGATCCACACCGACTTCGAGAAGGGCTTCATCAAGGCCGACATCGTCTCCTACGACGACTTCGTGGCCGCCGATGGCTCCATGGCCAAGATCAAGGAGGAGGGCAAGCTCCGCCAGGAAGGCCGTGACTACGTCATGCAGGACGGCGACATCGTCGAGTTCAAGTTCAATGTCAGCAAGTGATTGCTAGGTAGTAATTGCCGGATAGCATCGGGGGCCTTGGAATTCCAGTGATTCCAAGGCCCCCGTCTATACTGTATTCAGTTGTTGTCGTATGGAGTCGCATCGTGATGGACACGGTGCATTGGGCATCTGATTGGAGGAGCGGATATGACCGGTTATGTGTTGCGTTTGTATGACACCCCGCTGCTTCAGTTTGATGCCGCGTACGGTGAAGGGCTGTTGGCCGGTAAGGTCGAGGCCCGTATTCGCTGGTTCGATGAGTCGAAGCGGGCGTTGCTGCCGTTCCCGTTGGCTCCGGAGCCGGATGATGTGAAGCTCACCGCTTGGCTGGAACGGCGCACCATCCCGAAGAACCGTGAGTTCGCGGCTCAGATCCTTGCGCAGGCCGGGCTGAACATCGCGGATACGCTCGGCATCATCGACCTGTGCAAGGGGTTGTCGGTCAACGATTCGTTCTGGGTGGAACGGGACGACGAGGATCTGAAGTTCGCAAACATCAACCTGTATGACAATCCGTTGGATGAGACGCTTGCCATCGTGGCGTACACAGGCTACACGTCGAGTGAGAAGCATGCGATAGGCCTGTCAAGCGAATGGACAACGGACGGGCAGTTCCCGAAGGCATGGCGGCACACGGGCAATGGATTGGAGTTGTGGAAGGCCGGTTCCGAAGGGTATGCGAACGCCGGACTAGAGCCGTATTCCGAGTATCTCGCCTCGCAGTTGGCGCGAAAGCTCGGTGTGAACGCGGTCGAATATCGCATTGCTCGCTGGAAGGGCAAGCTGGCGTCGGTGTGTCCGTCGATGAATACAAAGGACGTGTCGTTCGTGCCGTTCTATGCGGCTACGCAGCTCGCATCGTTCCCGGAGATTCTCGCGGCTGCCCGTGCTGTGTCGGAAGCATCGTTCGAGGCGATGCGCACGATGCTCGTCTTCGATGCGCTCATCGTCAATCAGGATCGTCATGCCAACAACTACGGGTTCCTGCGCGACAACCGCACTGGCCGTATCCTCGGTCCGGCTCCTTTGTTCGATCACAACATGTCGTTGTTCAAGAACGACATGCGTGCCGATTGGGAGCATGGTGCGTGGACCCCGAAGGTGCTGGAGGAACGTCAGCCGTCGAACTCGCGCATGACGTTTTACAACCAGTGCGAGGTCATCATGGGGGTTGCGCAGCATGAGATGCTGCGCAAGGCGTTGGACGTCACGTTGGAGAACGATCCGACGTATCCGCTTGAGGACGGCCGCATCGAAGCACTGAACGACTACCTGCATGCCGCGGCCCGTACGCTGCTCGACATCCCCGTGGTGGACGAGGCGAAGCTCGCTTCCCAGCTCGACGCGCTGCGACCCGCAATCCAGAGCGCGCCCGTGATTCTCAACGACAGCCTGCTTGAGAAGGGATAATCGGACGAGTTCAAGTTCTCACCAACGCCTAAGAAGTGATTGTCGAGTAGTGTCATGGTCTTGGCCGGGGAGCATGTCCTAGAACCTCCGCGCTACATGTACGACCAATGGCAACATGGCAACGGCCAGCATGAACGTCATGGCCAGAACCGCTCCCGCTGGATAAACGCTGTACGCCCAGCCGTATGCGATCTGCCCGAGAGGCTGGGCGCACATGCTTGTGGAGAGCGCGAGCGACATCACCTTGCCGGTCATATCCTCGGGGCAGCCCATCTGGATCGCCGGCACGGCGATGAGGTTCGCGAGGGTGATGGCGATCATGGTTCCGCAGGTGCTCGCCGTGAGCACCGCAAGGCGCACTCCATCGCCGGAGGGAAGCGCCATGACGAGCGCCTGGGGCAGGATGGTGAGCGAGAAGGCGGCGATTGCCATCGGGAATCGCCGCATGGACAGCGACCTCGCGACCCGCCCACCGACGAGCGCGCCGAGCAGTCCGGATGCTCCCACGAGACCATATGCAAGGCCGTACGCCGTGGAGCCGAACCCCAGTACGGTCCGCACCATGTAGGGGAAGCCGACCTCCGCATACCCCGTCACCAGGAAGTTGAGCGCGGCGCAGATCAACACCAGATGCAGTACATGGGGACGCTCGCGAGTGAGGAAACGTCCGGCCGCGCGCAGGTCGTCCAGGGCGGAGGTTCGCCCATCGCCACCGCGTTCGGGGGCGCCGAGCCGGATGAAGCACTCCACGACTGCGGCCGTGCCGAATCCCACGATGGTGATGCCCATCATGGGCATGGCGCCCACCGCCGCGTAGAGCACGCCGCCGAGCACGGCGGGCACGAGCGTACTTGTCTGGTTCACAACGTTCACCACGGCCATCGCGCGACGCATCACGTCCTCGCCGTGGGAGCGGAACATCTGCGGCAGCGCCGCCTGCACCGTGGGCGTCTCCATGGCATCGAGCACGGCGAGCACTACCTGCATCACAGCAATCGCCGCCAAATTGAAACCGATGACCGAAAAGATGATGGCGCAGACGAGCACTGTTACGGCGGAGAGCATGTCAAGCGTCACCATGATGGTCCGGCGGTTCATGCGGTCCGCCACCACGCCGCCAAGGGGCGAGAGCAGGATCGTGGGCAGGATACTCGCTGTGAGGATGGAGGCGAACGCCGCCGCCGAGCCGGTCTCGTCAAGCACCCACATGGACATGGCGAACCGCAACATGAGGTTGGCGAAGAGCGATATGCCGAGACCTGCGACAAGTAGATGGAAGTCGCGTACGCGAAGAGGGTTTGCGGCTGGGCTGCTTTGTGGTTGAGTCGTGTATTCGGACGTGTTCGTCATTATCGAGTTCCTTTCCTTGGTATTCATGGACATCCACTCAGACCGACCGTCGGTCTGTTGTGGTGATAAAAAATGCGCCACGGCAAAGGACGCACAAACGTCCTTTCGCTCGGGCGCCATAATGTGCAAACCAGCGTGCCCGGGTACGGCCTATGCGGACGCCGCTTCCCCCTCTGGCATCAGGGCCGTGAGGCCCTTGACCGCTCGTAGGGTGAGCGTCTCGTCGAATACCGGTACGCCGATGGCGTCGAGCATCGTGGCGAGGCAGCGGATACGCCGTTCCATGTCAGTGCGGTCGGCGGGGTAGAAGCAGGGCATGAGCCAGTAGTTGCCGAGGAGCGAGAGCAGTTGCGCCGCCTCCTCGGGATATGCTGTGGGAATCGAACCGTCCTGTACGCCCATGTCGATGAGCGAGCGGAAGGACTCCGGCAGTCTCGTTGACCAGAAGCGCATATTCGCGGTAAAGAACGCGGGATCCTTGAGAAGCGCGAGCTGGGATCGAACGAGATCCAAGTGATCGGGGGCGTCCACGGCGGAAATGACGAGTGCGCGCAACTTCTCCAACGCGCTCATGTCATCACGCTCGATGAGCTCGTCGAGGAGACGCGAGGTGACGGCCCACTCATCGGCGTTCAATTGATCAAGGATCGCCTCCTTCGATTTGAAATGGTGATAGAGCCCGCCCTTGGACAGTCCCAGATCGTTCAGGATGTCCTGGATGGATGTCTTCTCGTAGCCCTTCTCGGCGAAGAGCCTTCGCGCGGAATCGAGGATTCGTCGTTCAGTGTCCTCGTGGTGCGTATGGTTCGCCATGACCTCCTCCTTTCCTTTCTTCCCCAGAGCATACAGACCGTCGGTCGGTCTGTCAAATGGTCGAATCGACTATCATGCGCTGTGCTTGAATATCCACAACACGGCAGGATGAAAAAGACCGACAAACATCGAGCTTCAATTCAATGTGTCTGAGGACAAATACATGACTTTTGACATGACATGATTTCACTGCCTGGATGACTATCCGTCTACTGCGCAAGTGTGAGGGAATGGACGGCTGTTGCGGTACGGCAAGTCGGTCGAGTTCAAGTTCTCCCCAACGTCTAAGAAGTGATTGCTTCATAGCGTCGAGGGCCTTGTAATTCTGATGATTCCAAGGCCCTCGGTTATTCCTGTTATAATTGCTCTTTTTGCCGGACGCGATTATGCGCATCGCTGTAATGCACGAACGGGGGCCGTTATGAGTCTTAAGTTGCCGATTCTCGTTGTTACCGATCTCGATGGCACGTTACTCAACGAGAACCAGCAGGTCTCTTCTCGATTACAAAACATGCTTGACCGAGCTAAAAATGCTGGTGTTCTTTTTGCCGCGGCGTCAGCGCGTCCGTTCCGCTTAGCAAAGCAGGTACTAGAACCGGTATTGCCTTTATTTTCCGCTTTTCTTGTATCTAACGGCGCACAGATTGTGGATACAACCACGTGCCATGTTATTCATTCCGAACCGCTTGATGAGAGACAGTGTGTTGACATTATTGCTATGCTGAAAAATAAATATCCACAGGCTGGATTCGGGTGGGAGTACAAGGAAGGATTCGGTTGCGATCAAGCATTTTGGGATCTGCGCGCGCAGGGAGGAATACTGCGTGATCCGAATCCTCAACGCATGTCGTCAATTCCAAATGCTCCTGTTCTTGAGCTTGTCATGGCAACGCCTGACTACAAAGCGGATCAGTATATTGACGGTTGCCGTGAGCTAATTGGTAGGGACTTTACGGTTACCGATTCCAGTGGCGGTGTTATGGAAATCTTAAATGCCAATGCGAACAAGGCGCATGCTTCACAAATCTGGGCAAAAAGCTTGGACGCTGATTTGAGGAATGTTATCGCTTTTGGTGATGGGCTCAATGATGTTCCATTGTTGCGCGCGGCAGGGATGGGCGTCGCTATGGCAAACGCTGATGATCGGATCAAAGCCGCCGCTGATGCCGTTGCTCCGTCCAACCAGCAGGATGGGGTAGGCGTTTTCCTTACCGACTTATTAAGGGATGAGGGTCTTTTTGTGTGACCATGACCATGCACATGTCGATTGCCAGCGACGGTGCTCTTGCTGCGGGAATATACTCAAGATGGAGATTTACCTCATATGAGGTATCGGATGGGAGGTGCGGCATGCCGGAGCTGAGTCGGTTCTTCGGAATCATCGTTCGCATGATGTATCAGGACGAGAGCGAGCATCACAAGCCGCATGTCCATGTGTACTACGGCGATTTCAAGGCATCCATCGGCATCGACGGCGAGCTGTTGGCCGGTTCCCTTCCTGCCAAGCAGTACAAGCTGGTGGCGGCATGGCTCGTGTTGCATGAGGATGAGCTGTACAAGGCGTGGAACGAAGCCGTGTCCGGACGCCCGTTCGACCGTATCAAGCCGCTTTCGTGATGATTCGTGAGGAGAGGAGTTTGCCATGTTTGAAGTGAATGGCATCCTGTATGCGGATGAGCCCGTCCGGGAGCTGGAGGTCCGTTCGGCCCGTGTCACGGATGACCATGTCATGCTGGTGACGTTCTCCACGGGCGAGACACGTCTATGCGATTTCACCGAAATGTATGACGATGTTCCCGCCTTCGCCCCGCTGCGGGATGAGAAGGCGTTCGAGAACTTTCGCATCGATCACGGCATCCTGATTTGGTGCGATGGCGACATCGACATCTCTCCCACGTATCTGTACGAACATTCGTATGAATACGCCGCTCATGGCGAACTGGTTTCGGCGTGATGTCGTCAGTCGGCATCGCACCATTCCGAAAACTGTAAGTTTCGGTTCAACCCCTCGCGCAGGTAGGGTTGAACGATAGTTGTTTTCGGCTGTGTTATCGTAATAGGTAGAGCTAGCGTTGCTCCCGGACGATGGACAAGTACCCGGTTTGACAAGACTTGCCATGCATGAGGAGTATGACGGTTATGCCTTGGTTTGTTCTTGTAATTTCTGGCATCTGTGAATCTGTGTGGGCTATTGCACTTGACCGCTCCAAGGGATTTTCCCGACTGATTCCCACCGTGGTGTTTGTGATTGGCCTCGTTGCCAGCATGGGCGGACTTTCCTATGCGATGAAACACATCCCCATTGGTACTTCATACGCGATATGGGTTGGCATTGGTGCGGCAATAACTGCCGTTTACGGCATGCTTAGCGGAGAGGACGCCGTTTCACTAATACGGATTCTGCTCATCATTGGGCTGGTCGCCTGCGTCATAGGGCTAAAGCTCATTGATTGATGACGGATATGCAGAGCTCGTTCCCTCAATAGGGGGCGAGTCTTTCCATGTTGTCGCTAGAGAACAACGTAATGCCATTGTGCAAGCCGAGTTTCTTTACCGCAACGTCTTATGGGATATCAGCGCGACGATTCCGAGAGTGACGATAATGATTGCTGCTGCAACGGCAAAGCTGCCGATCATCGCAGATTCATAGGCGCGGGAAGCCGTCTGTCGTATCAGCTCACCCGTCACGTGAGTGAATTCAGTCGCCTGCTGGAAGTCCAGCGTTACGGAACCAGCGGATTGCGGATTCAATCCGGCGGATTGCGCGAGATGATGGAATCCCGCCATATACAGTCCGCTTTGTATGCTGCCGAAGATTCCCACGCCGATGATGGATCCGAATTGACGAAACACGGTCAACAGACTGGAACCGGCACCGGATTGCTCGATCGGTACCCGGCCCATGGCCCAGGTCAGCATCGCCGGTTGGCCGGCGCCCAGTCCGAATCCGGCGATGACTTGACCGATCAGCACCGTCGATTGCTTCGTCACTTCGCCGGACCACCACATGGCGGCGCCGATTGTCAGCATGCCGCCGGCCAGACATCCCAGGGCCAGCAGGCTTGTGCCACGCGAGCCGATTCGTGAGACGATCCAATCGTTCATCCGCGCCCCCACGATGGATGCGACGACCAGTGGCATCAGCAGCATCCCTCCCACCAGTGCGCCGTGGCGCAACACCGTCTCCAGGTAGGACGGCATGATGAAGATGATGCCGTACATCGAGAAGTTCAACATCATCAACGCCGGCGCACAGGCCGCGAACGACGGGTCCCTCATCAGCCCGAGCTCCATCAACGGATTGCGGGAGGTGCGGTCATGCAGCACGAATCCCGTTATCAGCATGGAGCCGACCGTCATCGGAATCCAGGCGCTTGTGGACAGAATGCCATGCTGCGCATTGACCAGACCGGCGGAAAACAGGGTGAATCCGGCGAACATCATCGCCACCGACATCCACGGCACATGCAATGACCGGGCCTTGGGTAGCCCATTCGTTTGCGGAACGTTCATGTGGATGACGGCGATCACGACGAGAAACACCACGCCGTCGAACCCGAAAATGCCGCGCCATCCCAGCGTTGCGGTGAGCACTCCGCCGACGAGTGGGCCGAATGGCACGCCCAAGGTGCCGGCTATCGCCCAGGCGGTCATGGCGCGGGACATCTCGGAGCCCTGGAACAGGATGCCGAGCAGTGCCTGCCCCATCGGGATGACCACGCCTGCGCCGGCTCCCATGATCGACCGCGAGACGAGCAGTACCGGCACGTTCCCGGCCACAAGACCAATCGCGGATGCGGCGACGAACATGCCCAGACCGGCAAGCATGGTCTTCAGATGGCCGAGTCTGTCGCCAAGGAATCCGGCCAACAGCACCACGGCCGCAAACACGAGGTTGTAACTGGAGACGATCCACTGCTGCTCCGCCATGCCCGCTCCGAACGACTCGGCGATGTTCGGTAGCGCCACGTTGAACGCGGTGGTGTTGGTCATCATCACCAGTTCGGCCGCGCATAGGCAGATCAGGGAACGATTCAGACTCCCGTCCTTCGTGTTTTTCATCATCCGACCTTCGCTAAGATACTAGAACGTTTCTTATAAGCCGCACATGATTATAGATATCCGCGAATAAGAAACGCCGTGGTATCTTGTAGTTGTCGGCGTGAACGAGTGTCGAACCCAGTACCCATGCCGCGAATGGAGAGAAGAGCCCATGGAAACGAACGCCGAGCCGAAGCAGACACGTCGCCGGGGCAAAGCCTTGGAAGCGGCCATTCTGGAGGCCGCGTGGGAGCAGCTGTCCACCTGTAGCGCCGAAGAATTCACCTTCGATAACGTGGCCACAAGAGCTCATACCAGTAAACCGGTGCTATACCGCCGATGGTCGAATCGTACGGAATTGTTCGTGGCCGCCATGAGACAGCACCGCGGCCATGCCGCCATCGAACGTCCGAACACCGGCACACTCAGAGGCGACGTCATCTCCATCCTCCTGCAGCTCAACAGCAAGCAGTCCGATGCGGTGATGGTGCTGGCCAAGTTCGGCGTCTACGCCAACTGGCTCGGAGTGAGCGCGCACGAACTCTACGAGCGCACGATGATGAGCGATCGACCCAGCATCATGATGGCCGTCGAAAACGCGCGGGCGCGCGGCGACATCACCTGCGAACTGCCGGAATCACTGTTGCGCATGCCCGGAGAACTCGGTCGTGCAATCATCCTGCGCGACATGCGCCCCCTATCCGAAGCGGACATCATCGCCACGGTCGACGAGCTGTTCCTTCCGCTCGTGGACCATTACGAACGGCAGGCACGAGCGGCACTGGGCGAACCGCGCTGACGCGATTGGAGAGTCGGATGCTTTGGTGCTTGAATGGGGAGGGAAGAGGCCCGGCAGAGACGCGGGGAGAGGGGAAACACGATGATCTGTCCGAATTGTCATTCTCGGATGCCGGAGGGCTGCCGGTTCTGCACGAACTGCGGTACGCCACTGATGGTGGCTCCCGCTCCAAGGCCTGTGCCGTTGCCGGACAATACGGCGACGGTGGTCCCGGTCAAACACGGCCCGGACAAGCTTGTCGTCGCGCTGTCCGCACTGCTGGTGGTCCTGATCGTGGCGGCGATTTCACTGTTCGCCACCTATCGGCTTGAGATGTGGGGTGGCAAGACGCTGCCCAGCGCCGAGACAATCGCCAAACAGGTGGCGGCCAAGACCGGCGTATCGAACGGCAAGGTCCAGGCCAAGGACGTCACCGAGGCACTGAAGAACAAGGGACTCAACGTCAGGACCGTGCCGGTGTTCTCGGGCGAGGACCGCGGCGCGTTCCTGGGCTATGACGGCATGGAACAGGGGCAGCGCGTGGAGGCCGGCACCACGGTCAAGGTGCGGGAATCGGCCGGTCCCGGCGTGCCCAAGGACACCATCGGCAAGCAGGCCACGGACGTGGTGGATACGTTCGCGGGCATGAACGTGCCCGTGCACTACAAGAAGGTGCCGGTCAAGGACCCGTCCAAGACGCCGGAGGGGTCGGTGGCGGTCACCTATCCGGCCGCGGGACAGGGTCTGTCGGACGAGAACAAGGACGACGGCATCTACATCGGCGTGGCCTCCAAGGGCGACGGCATCCCCGTGGACATCATGGGCATGGACCGGAACGAGGCCGTGGACCTGCTGGAATCGCAGGGATATACGGTCGATCTGGAACCGCACTACTCATCCAAGCAGTACGTGGGCAGGATCTCCGGTTCCTATCCGGGGCCCGGTTCCACACCCGACAAAAGCGATACGGTGACGCTCTACTACGGCGTGGACGAGTCCAGCAACACGAGCCTGCTCACCAAAACGGGCGGCGGCACCCGGTACGCCAGCATGGACTCCGTTCCGATGATCGGCATGTACTGCAAGAGCACGGTGACGGACACCTCCAAGGACTGCATCACCCTCGAACAGACGAGCGGACCCTGGGACACCGGTTCGGACAACACGTCCCTGCACATCAAGGGCCATGACCTCTCCACCCCGATGGATGCGTTGGGGCTGACCAACTTCTCGCAGGATGTCAGCGGCGCCATGGTCGAGCCGTCGGACAACGTGCCCGAGAACGAAATGCCGATGAAAAACCATCTGCTGCTCAAGGATTGGGGCATGTTCGAACTCTATTCGGGCATGGGACTGCCCAACTGCGGCGATGAGGTGTTCGGCGCCGGCTCGGTCGGGGAATACTGCATCGACGGCAAGTACTACAACGCCTTCGAGAACGGGGACGGCAGCCTGGATCCACCGGGCGGCTCCGACAACTACAAAGGGCCGACGGGATCCGTCTACAGGATGAAGGACTTCCTGGTCTACTTCCCGGTCGGCTCCGACCTCGCGGCACTGGAGGATTCCGGCTACTTCGACGCCGATTCGCTGGCCAAGGCCAGGAAGCAGAAGGCCGTGGACACGAGCCGCCCGTTCATCCTGCTGCGGGACACAAGCCAGTACGACAAGACCGAGGTTCCGGCCGACGACTACACGACGCCCAATCCGTTCGTTCCGACCAATACCCGATGGAACGGGTACAAGAGCGATCTGGTCAAAATGAAGCCCGCCCCGAGCGATGCGACCGTCTACTACCTGGTCGAACAGGACGGCGACCTCGACTGGAGCTCCCTGCCCGACGCCGACGTCAAATGAGCCAATGCCGCCCACGGACCGTGCCATACAGGTTTCCTGTATCGTGCGTTGCGAATTCGTAATGGATATCGAATAATCGATCGTCGGGCGGCAACGGCATATACGACGTAGGAAGGCGAGCGGAATCATGGGGCGTACATCGCGTGAGCCGGGTATAGATTCGGGTGGGATGAAGCGTATCGTCATCGCGATCTGCGTTCTGTTGCTGGCCGTCGGCACCATAGGGGGAGTGGTCCACTGGTTCGGCAGCCGGTCAGCCGATACGTCGCATGTCGAGTATGCGTTCTCCGCATCCAGCAAGTTCACCGACGCGCAGCTCAAGGCGGCCGGGCATAAGACCGCCGAAGTGTTCTCGGGATTCGCCGGCTGCACCATCGAGAAGATCTCCTACGACGAGCACCGTGCCGACAAACTGCTCGACCTTGAGGACACGGCCAAAGCCGAATCGCCATCCTACGAATCGGCCATCTATGACGCCTACAAGCGCTACGGCAGGAATCGTATCTTCATCGCCACCGTCGACTTCACCTGCGACGGCAGCGATGCGTCGCTGAGTGCCGGCGAACAGTCGATGACCGACTACCTTTATCTCAACGACGATGGCGAAACCTGGACCGAAATCGACCACGGCAACGGCTGATGGGCGGCCAATCGTCGTGCGTGAGTCGCCGAAAACCGCTGCTGAGAGGGGTTGTTGTCGGTTTTCGACTTATTCCAATCCATTGACCGACCGTATGAATCCGGTTACGACCGTCCGCAGGACGATTCTATGAGCATGCAGTCGCATAGCACTTTCGTGGTATCGTCGCGGGTGTGGATCTGAACAACATCGATTTGTCGAACTTGGATTTGTCCGCATTGGATCGGGTGGCGCTGTGGTACGGCGGTCTGCCGGCCTCCGTACAGACGGCGCTCACCCTTGCCGTGGGTGCGGTCGTGGCGTACGTGGCGTTCAAGATCGTGGCCAAGATCATCAAAGGCGTCATCACATCGATAATCGTGGCGGTGCTGGCGTTCCTGCTGACCACCGTACCCGGCAACATGATCCTGTCGCATGCCTATGATCGCGTGGAACAGCAGGTCACGACCAGCCTTTCCCAATCGCGCTGAATGCCCCTATTCAGTACGTTCAGTACGGTAGCTGATCCGGCTCCTTGCTGCTCGGTGTAACAGATGGGCCTGCAGCCTTCTGGGAAGGCTTGGGCAAGGGGCCTGGATTGACGGGTTTTCCTGCGGGCGAAATTCCGGATACTCTACGGCTGCCGGGATTATTGGCCTTATGAATCATCAGCGCCACAGGGAATACGGCGGTGAATGCTAGGCACATCATCACCAAGAGGGACCACAGCACGAAAGCGGCATCATCGCCCTTCACGATATAACGGCTCGGATCGGCCGGGTCATATAATACCGAGACGGCCTGGCCGACCTTGTACGGCGGCGGAGACGATGCTATCGAGGACTTTTGCTCGTATGCATGTCCGTTGACGCTGTACCGGAACACCGGCGTCCATGTATCCGAGGAATCTTCATCGGATTCGTCGGCGGGATTAAACACGAGCTGCGTCACGATGCCGTCCGTCAGCTCGGTGCAGTCTCTGCGGAGTTGTACCTCATTGATCAAGGACGGCGCAGCGCTCGCCACCAGCAGGATTGCGCCGACCAGGCTGAAGAGCCCGCAGATGAGAGCCCATGACCATCCCTTCTTGGAGCCGGCCGTGCTGTTGCCGGAAGCATCGCGATGATTGACGGTGTTGGTTGGTGCGGGTGTGCCACTCTGCTCCGATGCCATGATTCCTGCTCTCTATGAGCGCCCGTGATTACTGCAAACGAGGCGACGATGGACGTTGCGAAAACCACCTGATTCAAGCGTATCAGTAGCTTCCGATGCGCTCGCCGGGAATTGGGCATCTCCCGCTTCCCGGGGGATGGCATAATCGGGCGTATGCGTATTGTGATTCAGCGCGTGTCTCACGCCAGCGTGGATGTCGTCAATGATCTGGGGACCATCGACCCCACGTTCGAGCCGCAGCAGATCGGGCCCGGCTACATGATTCTGGTCGGCGTTTCGGACGCCGACGGCGACGCCGAAATCGCCTGGCTTGCGCACAAGGTGCTCAACCTGCGCGTCTTCGAGGACGAGCAGGGCAAGATGAACCGTTCGATTCAGGATATCGGCGGCGAGATTCTCTCGATCTCCCAGTTCACGTTGTACGCCGACGTGCACAAGGGCAACCGTCCGAGCTTCATCAAGGCCGGCAAGCCCGAACACGCGGACATCACGTGGATCAAATTCAACGAGGCGCTGCGGTCCGGGGGAGTGCCGGTCCGGGAAGGCCGTTTCGGCGCCCACATGCGGGTCGGCCTGGTCAACGACGGGCCGGTGACCATCATCGTCGACACCGAAACGGACATGCCGCACAAGGGATAGCGGGAAGCTCCATTACACCAGGATTGCCATCGCCTCCCAGGCTCGGCTCCCCTCGGGAAAAGGGAGCCGAGAAAAAGGCCGTCAGTCGTAGATCGGTGTACGACGTTCGCGCGGGTAGTGACGGCGGTGGTTGACGATGCGCTTGCCGCCCACGCCGGCCTTGCCGCCCGGACCCCACGGTCCGCGCGCCTCGGCCTTGAGCTGTGTGAGGTGATGCTTCATGGCCAGCAGCATGATGTGCGTGTCCTCCAGGCCGAGGTGGCGCTCCGCGTCATCCTCGCGCAGCGCGCCCTGACGCTTGGCATAGGCGTCCAGCGTGTTGTCGCCGTCCGGATGCCCCTCGCAGGGAATCGACCCCTCATCCCACAGACGGCTCATCGGCAGCGTATCGATGATGGTCACATGGCCGTTGCGGTACGCCTCCGCGTAGCCGGCCACGTTGAGCATGAAGAAGCTGTGCTCGAACGTGGCCATATGCGCCACGAACGGCTGCGATGTCAGGCGCTTGAGCAGATCGGCCTGTGCGGCCGGATCCTCGTCGAACAGCGGGTACTCCTCGCCCGTGCGCTGGCTGATGTCGATGCCGGTCAGTTGGATGATGAATGCATTGCCGTGCCGGGCCGCCTCGGGCGTCACGCCGAACGAGAAACGATGCTGGTCGTAGGCGTCGCCGCCCTGGTAATAGTCCTTGTCGTAGCTGTAGCCGCTCGGCGCGTCCGCCGGACGGGGCGACCTCATGTTCATGTATTCGAAGCCCACGTCGATGATGTACGCACGGTACGGCTCGGTGCCGTTGGTCTCCAGATCGATGCCCATGACGTTGTCCACGTCACGGCCGGGCAGGAACACCTCGCGCCAATACTCCTTCGGAGCCGCGGCCATGTGCTCGGCCGTATGCTCGGCGGCCGCGTGACGGAACTGCGCGTACCGGGGCTCGGCAACGGCGGTCTCGTCCGTGGCCACCTGCTCCACGCCCGGCACCGCGGGATTGTCGTCGTTGATGACCGGCTGCCCCTCGATGAGATAATCCGGGCTGCCGGCGTCCGAACTGGAATCGGCCGGCGCGGACTCGTCGGGACCGGCCTCCACGGAGCCGTACTTCACCTCGTCGGCGTTGATGAGCGCCATCTGACGGTGGTGACGGGCCTCCTCGCGGGCCGCACGGTCGGCCTTGCGCTGCTCGGCGCGCGCGTTGACGATCTCGGCGGTACGGTCCTGGATGTCGTCCACGACCACGCCGTCCCGCGCGGCGGTCAGCACCGGCACGGTGACACGCTGCCGATCCTCGTCCGCAACGGTCCACAGCCCTTCGGCCACGCCGCGGTCGCGCAGCAGCGCGATCTGGTCGTTGAGTCGTCGATCCGCGTACGCCAGCGCGCGCGGCAGCTCGTAGGTCTTGATGTGACGGTCGAAATCACGCATGAACACCATGCTCATCTTGGCGATGATCGCCTCAAGCCTGTCGCGGATCTCCAGATCCGCCTTCAGCAGGTCATGCACGCCCGAATCGGCGCCCGGCTCCAGATCCGCGGGGCCCGCCACGCCGATGCCATGTTCGAGATCGAGCGTACGCACCCAATCCCAATCGATATCGTTGTTATCCGCATCCTTCAACATGATGTACGACCACTGGCCGATGCTCTCCTTGGCGGAGGTCAGCCACGAACGGTCGATATTTGAGTTATTCCCCATGCCTCCCCATCGTAGTGCGTTCCGGTTTCGCCTTCGGCAAGCCGAACGGTCCGGCGGCCGAGCCAAGGCTGAACGGCCGGTGAATTCTTCGGTTCGGCTACGGGCGGAAGCATGCGACGCCCGCGCGTTTCGGATAGGGTGGAGGTCATTGGCTTCCGGCGGATTCGCACGCGGGCAGACCTGCCGACGGCAATCGGCGACGTACGGAACAGGTCCGCGCCCGCATGGCGTGTGGCCTTGCGAATCCGCCGCCGTGGCATTGGAAATTATCGTAATTGTTATAGAGAAACGAGGAACCACCATGAGCATGCCGCTCGATTTGTATGTGATCCGGCATGGCGAGTCCGAGGCGAACGTGATCGTCCAGGCGGGCGAGCAGGGCGACGAATCCCTGTACACGCAGGACAACGTGACCGTGCCCGACCGCTCCTGGCGACTCACCGCCACCGGTCGCAAGCAGGCCGACTGCATCGGCCGCTGGATCGTCAGCCAGCAGCAGCTGTTCGACCGCTACATGGTCTCGCCCTACGTGCGCACGCGCGAGACGGCCGCCACCATGGCCCTGCCCAAGGCCAAATGGGAGGAGAACCGCGTGATCCGCGAACGCTCCTGGGGCGAGATCAACACCATCACCAAGGCCGAATTCAAGAACAACTACGCCCGCAACTGGATGTTCAAGAACACCGACCCGCTCTACTGGCGTCCGCCGGCGGGCGAGTCGATCGCGGACGTGGCCGAGGACCGCGTGCACAACGTGCTGACCTCCCTGAGCCGCAAGTCCGACGCCGAATCCGTGGTGATGGTCACGCACGGCGACTTCATGTTGGCCCTCATGCTGACCATCGAGGATCTTTCGGACGAGGAGTTCCTGCACCGCGCGGATTCGGACGACTGGAAGATCACCAACTGCACCTGTCTGCACTACACGCGCCGCGACCCGGAGACCGGCCGCACCTCCAAGCGCGTGCGTTGGGAGCAGACCGCCCGTCCCGTGCTGGACGAGGAGACCGGTCGCTGGGAGGTCAAGGTGGAGCCGTGGCGCGAGTTCAAGCGCCCGTACCTGTCCAACGGCGACCTGGTGGACGTGGTGCGCACCGTGGACCCGCATCTGCTGGAGTACTACGGCAAGTAGCGGGCGGTCGGACGGCGTCCCGCGTCCGCATCCGGCAACGAAATGGGACGATGAGGACGAGTCTGCCTTGGCGGGGACTGTATGTTCGCGTTCCAACGATGAGGCCGCGAACATACAGTCCGTTATGACGCTCCTAAAGACTGTATGTTCGCGCGAGGTTCGTGAGTGCGCGAACATACAGTCTTTCTCTTATCTGCTGCACCGGCGCGCAGCCGACTCGTCGGGATGAAATGTGCGGGAGCCGTGAACAGGCTAGAATGGCGGACAGCGTGCGGCCGGCGGTATGGCCGCGCCCCCAAGCCAAGAGCGAGGAGAGAAGTAATGTCCAACATATTCCAATGGCAGTTGCACGGCGACGGCAAGACACTGCACCCGGGCGAGGTGGTCGAGCCCGACGAGCGACTGACCTGGGTGCGCACGGCGGGTATCGGCGCCCAGCACGTGATCGCCATGTTCGGCGCCACCTTCCTGGTGCCGATCCTCACGGGCTTCGACCCGTCCACCACGCTGTTCTTCACGGCCATGTCCACCGCGCTGTTCCTGCTCATCAACAGGAACGTGCTGCCGAGCTACCTCGGCTCGTCCTTCGGCTTCATCGCGCCGATCACCGCCGTCACCACGGCGAACAAGGGCATCGCCGTGGCCAGCTTCGGCATCATGATCACCGGTATCCTGCTGGCCCTCGTGGGCGTGCTCGTGCATTACGCGGGCGCCAAGTGGATCGACATCATCATGCCGCCGGTCGTCAACGGTGCCATCGTGGCCATCATCGGCTTCAACCTGGCCCCCTCCGTGTGGACCAACTTCCAGGCCGCGCCGGACACCGCCGTCGTGACCCTGCTGGCCGTGCTGCTCGTGGCCGTGCTGTTCAAGGGCCTCATCGGCCGACTCAACATCCTCATCGGTGTGCTCATCGGCTACATCTACGCCTGCATCCGCGGCCAGGTCGACTTCTCCGCCATCGCGGACGCCGGCTGGATCGGCTTCCCGAAGTTCCACCTGCCGCAGGCCGACTTCTCCATCCTGCCCATGTTCATCCCCGTGGTGCTCGTGCTCGTGGCCGAGAACGTGGGCCACGTCAAGTCCGTGGCACAGATGACCGGCCGCGACTACGACGACCAGATCGGCACCGCCCTCATGGCCGACGGTCTGGGCACCACGCTCGCCGGTCTCGGCGGCGGTTCCGGCACCACCACCTACGGTGAGAACATCGGCGTGATGGCCGCCACCAAGGTGTACTCCACCGCCGCCTACTGGTGCGCCGCCGCGTTCGCGCTCATCCTCTCGCTGTGCCCGAAGTTCGGCGCCGTCATCAACACGATTCCCGCCGGCGTGCTCGGCGGCGTGACCACCCTGCTCTACGGCATGATCGGCATGATCGGCATCCGCATCTGGGTGGAGAACAAGGTCAACTTCGACAAGCCGCTCAACATCATGGTCGCCGCCATCACGATGATCATCGCCATCGGCCAGTTCGCGTTCACCGTCTCCGGCATCTCGTTCAACGGCATCGCCATCGGCACCATCGTGATCCTGGTCGCCTACCACGGCCTCAAGGCCATCGGCAAGGCCACCGGCACCATCGAGAAGAACGATCCGGACATCCTGTAATCATTCAGTCCGTCCGGGGCGCATCACAATACCCCCGAGAAGTAAGCCCACGGTGTGGTTCCGGTCCGCACCGTGGGCTTTGTTTTGGCTCCATAAAACCAAGATTGACATGGGCCTTCATTCTCGGCTCCCCTTGTTAGGGGAACTGTCGGCAGAGCCGACTGAAGTGTAGTCAGACATGGATTCATATCAATCTTGGTTTAACGGAGCCTGTGTTTTTGGGGCGTGATCCCACACAGCAATCCCGCACAGCAATCCCGCAAAGTAGGGGGCTTGGGCTAGGCTCGGGTGGTTTGCATTTCTTACGCGATCATTATGCGTACCTGTACCATGAAAGGCCACTGTGCCCCATAACGATGTTGATGATTCCCGCAGCCCGATGATGCCCATTACCGGCACGTATGCCGACTCGGACGCGGATACTGATGATATGAACGGCGGCGAGGACACCGCCCCCACCTTCGGCGAACTTGGCGTGCCCGGCCCGCTTGTGCGCGTGCTCGCCGCCGACGGCAAGAAGACCGCATTCCCCATCCAGTCCGATACCCTGCCCGATTCGCTCGCCGGCCGCGACGTGCTCGGCCGCGGCCGCACCGGCTCCGGCAAAACGCTCGCCTTCTCCATCCCGCTGGTCGCGCGACTTGGCTCCTATGATTCGCTCGGTGAGATCGCCATGAGCGAGTTCCGCCGCGAGATGAAGCGCCGCAAGCAGGCGCGTCTCGAGGAACGCCAGTCCGACGATTTCCTGCCGCACCCGCGCGGTCTGGTGCTGGCCCCCACGCGCGAGCTCGCCAACCAGATCAACGATGTGCTCCTGCCGCTGGCCCGCATGTACGGCATGACCACCACCACCATCTACGGCGGCGTCAAATACACCCGCCAGATCCGCGACCTCAACGCCGGCGCGGACATCCTGGTGGCCTGCCCGGGCCGACTGGAGGACCTGCTGCACCAGAAAGCGCTCACGCTCTCCAACGTCGAGGTCGTGGTGATCGACGAGGCCGACGAAATGGCGGACATGGGCTTCCTGCCGCCCGTCAAGCGTCTGCTCGAGCAGATCCGCCCCGACGCCCAGCACATGCTGTTCTCCGCCACGCTCGACCACGGCGTGGACGAGGTGGTGAACCTCTTCCTGCACGATCCCAAGGTGCACAGTGTAGATGAGCCCAGCGCGGACTCCGATCTCATGACCCACCATGTGTTCGAGGTCACGAGGGCCGAAAAGCCGGCGATCGTGCGTGCGCTCGCCTCCGGCACCGAACAGCGCATCCTGTTCACGCGCACCAAGTTCCAGGCCAAGAAGCTGGCCAAGAGCCTGACGCAGAGCGGCATCCCCGCAGCCGAACTGCACGGCAACCTCAACCAGAACCAGCGCGACCGCAACCTGGCTGCCTTCGAATCCGGCGACGTGCATGTCCTGGTGGCCACCGACGTGGCCGCGCGTGGCATCGACGTGTCCGGCGTGGACCTCGTGGTGCAGGTCGAGCCGCCGGACGACCCGAAGTCGTTCGTGCACCGTTCCGGCCGTACCGCCCGCGCGGGCCGCACCGGCGACGTGGTGACCCTGGTGCTGCCCGAGCAGCGCCGCGACGCACGCCGTACGCTGAAATTCGCCGGCATCAAGGTCAAGCCGATGGCCGTGACGCACGATTCGCCCGAAGTGACCGAACTCGTGGGCGAGGCCGCGCCCGCCGTGTACGGGTGGAATCTGGACAAGTCGCAGCCTGTGGGCGGTCAGCGCCGTGGCGGGGGAGCGAAGCAGAGCCAGTCCGGTGCAGGCAAGGGCAAGCAGAAGAACAAGGTCGATGCCGCCGAGCAGGCCGAGCGTGCCCGCCGCGCCGAGCAGGAGGACAAGGCCCGCAAGAAGGAGCGCAGGCGCCGTCGTGCGGCCGAACGTGCCGAGCGTGCCGCCCAGGCGAATCTTGCGCAGGTCGAAGGCGAGTCCGTCGACTTCGACAGGAACGGCGAGTACCGTGACTCACGCCGTAACGGCCATAACGAGCACTCCGCTCGCGATGAGCGTGACGATAGGGGCGCCCGCAAGACTCAGCCGAACAGGAACCGCGCCGAACGTCGGGCGCACCTGAGCGATCCGCAGGCTGAACGCCGCGATTATCTGTTCGAACATCCCGAGGAGCGTCGCGGGGGCCGGCCGGACGTGACCGGCAAGCGCAGGAAGGATCGCAGCGAGGACGAACGTCAGCGCGACGGCCGGCGCCATGGCGAGAACCATCGCGACATCGAACGCGGCGAGGCCGGACGGCCGGGCAAGCGACGCAACGGCGAAGGCGGTGGCAAGCGCATCCATCGCAAGGACGAGAACCGCATCATCGTCGACGAGCGCGGCGAGGCCGCGAAGCGTCACGAGCGCCGCATGATGGCCAAGTACGGCAATACGGAAGGACCGCAGCGCCGTCACTCCAAGCACGGCAAGACGCATCGCGCTCCCTTCCGCATGGGTGGCACCCGCAACGGTCGGAGGTAGAACGGCATAGCTTTTGGCTCTGGTACGCCAAGATTGGCGCGGCTCCGATGGGACTACCCCTCAGTCGGCTTCGCCGACAGCTCCCCTGACAAGGGGAGCCGAGAAATAAGGGCCCCGCCAATTGTGGTGTGCCGGAGCTTACTTTTGGCTCCCCTCTATGAGGGGGAGCTGCCGTCGAAGACGGCTGAGGGGAGCCGGACACTCATACGGCTGCGTCAGTAGTGATACAGCACCGTGCCGTCGGGGCCGGTGATGGTGAACGTGGGGGAGCCCTCCACGCTCAACGAGACGGTCAGCGAGTGCTGGCCGTCCGCGCTCACCGAACGGTACGTGAACCGCTTGTTTTCCAGCGTGGTGGCCTCGGTGCGTGCGTCCAGCAGCCACGGGTTGCGCCGGCGCAGGGCGATGAGCGCCTGATGCATCCGGTAGACGGGCTCGCCGAGCCGAGACAGCTGATCGGGGGATTCGGGGAACTTCGGGCGCACATCGTCGTCGCCGCCGAACCGCGCCTGTTTGACGCCCACGTACCCCTGCTCGTCGCCGTAGTAGATGCTCGGCACGCCGCCCACCGTCATCAGCACTGCCAGCGCCAGCGCGGCCTTCGGCGCGCCGATCTGCGAGGCGATGCGCGTGACGTCATGGTTGCCGATGAACGTCTGCGGCACGAAGGAATCCAAGAAGGCGTTGTGCCGCTTGAGGTTCCAGTCGAGCTCGAAGAAGTTCTCCGTCTCCAGCGCATGCTGGACGGACTTCCACAACTCGTACTGCGTGACCGAATCCATCGTCGATTCCTCGACGATGCGCGGGTAATCGCCGTGGATTACCTCGCCGAAGATCCACGAATACGGATGTGAAGCCTTGACCTGCGGCAGCACGCGGGCCCAGAACGCGGGCGGCACGGCGTACGCCGCGTCCAGACGCCAACCGGCCGCACCTCGGTCGAGCCAATGGTTCATCACGCGGGTCACGTACTCCACGGTTTCGGGGGAGTCGTGGTCGAGATCGACCAGGTCGCCATGCCCCTCGAACACGTCCAGCGCGGGATTGCCGTCGCTATCCAGATGGGCATTGACCAGTCCGTGCCATGGATCGCCGTGCGGGTCGAGGGCGCCGGACGCCTCGTCCAGGGCCGCCTGCACGGCCGGATGCGAACGGCTCACATGGTTGAACACGCCATCCAGGATCAGTTGAAGGCCCATGTCCCTGCAGGATTCGGCGAGCCGGTCGAACGCCGCATCGCCGCCCAGCCGCACGTCCACGCGCATATGGTCGAGCGTGTCGTAACCGTGCGTGCGCGACTCGAAGATCGGTCCCAAAAGCAGACCGGACGCACCCAGATCGCGCGCGTAACCCAGCCAGTCGACCATCGAATCCAAGCCGCGGCCGTGGAATTCGCGCGGGCCCGACGGGCGGATGTCCGCACCGCAGAACCCCAGCGGATACACATGCCAGAACACGCCGTAACGCACCCAATCGGGCAGATCGCGGCCCTTGTCCGTATTCACGACCATCGCAACACCTCCTGCTGCCGGTATGTTGACACTATGTCCATTCTCTCACAAACGACGCGAAAGTTCGGGGGAACGCGCATATCGGGGGTGTGGTTCCGCGGTGTCGGTTCATGGGAAACGCACGAAAACCGGCGAAAAGACCACATTCTGGAACGAAATATAAGACGGGTCTATACCCCCGCTACTGTTGCCAAACAATGCCACAAGCAGCGACGCAATCCCCGCACAGGGCCGCAAAGAAGAGCAATTTCAAAGAAGAGAGCCCGTATGCCGTTTGCTATCCGGCATGACGGGAAGAAATACGAGGGGTCATCATGACCGAAGCGACAGCCCAGGTTCCGGCACCGGGCAAGTTGGAATTCAAGGACGACTACACGACCGCGGAAGCCGCGCGCGTGATCCGCAATTCGAAGGGCCTGCCCGTGGGCGTGCGCCCGAAGATGGTGTGGACTTGGCAGAAGGCGCTGCTGTGGGCCGCCGTCGCCATCGTATGCGCCTGCGGCTGGGCCATCCTGGCCGTCTCGCGCGGCGAACAGATCTCCGCCATCTGGTTCCTGGTGGTGGCGTTGAGCTCGTACGCCATCGCCTATCGTTTCTATGCGTACTACATCCAGATCAAGATCATGCGCACCGACGACGCGAACGCCACCCCGGCCGAGCGCGTGCATGACGGCGCGAACTTCGAACGCACCGACCGCCGAGTGCTCTTCGGCCAGCACTTCGCCGGTATCTCCGGCGCCGGCCCGCTCGTCGGCCCGATCCTGGCCGCCCAGATGGGCTACCTACCCTCCACCCTGTGGATCATCCTCGGCGTGATCTTCGCCGGCGCCGTGCAGGACATGCTCGTCCTATGGATCTCCGCCAAGCGCCGCGGCCGTTCGCTTGGCCAGATGGCCGCCGACGAGATGGGCAAGTTCGGCGGCATGATCCTGTCCGTGTTCCTGGTGGTCATGACCGCCATCGCCATGGCGTTCCTGGCGCTCGTGGCCATCAAGGCCATGGCCGCCTCCCCGTGGGCCGTGTTCTCCATCGGCATGACCATCCCGATCGCCCTCATCATGGGCTGCTACCAGCGCTTCCTGCGCCCCGGCCGCGTGATCGAGACCACGCTGCTCGGCTTCGTGCTGCTCGTACTGGACATCGTGGCCGGCGGCTGGATCGCCTCCATCCCGGCCGTGGCCGAGGTGTTCACGCTGACCGCCCAGCAGCTCGTCATCGCCCTGGTCATCTACTCGTTCGCCGCCGCCGCGCTGCCGCACTGGCTGCTCGTGACCCCGCGCGACTACCTGTCCACTCTGATGAAGATCGGCACGCTCGTGCTGCTCGTGGTCGGTATCATCATCGCCAACCCGTCCGTCAAGGTGCCGGGACTGACCGAACTTGCCTCCGGATCCACCGGCCCGACCTTCTCCGGCAACCTGTTCCCGTTCCTGTTCATCACCATCGCCTGCGGCGCCCTCTCCGGCTTCCACGGCGCGGTGAGCTCCGGCCTGACCCCGAAGGCCGTTGAGAAGGAGAACCAGATCCGCATGATCGGCTACGGTTCGATGCTCGTCGAATCGTTCACCGCCATCATCGCCCTGATCGCCGCGATCACCATCTCGCAGGGCGTCTACTTCTCCACCAACATGTCCGCCGCGCAGATCTCCGCCGCATCCGGCGTGAGCGTGACCGCCACCTCCACGCCGAGCGAACAGGCCGAGGCCGCCGTCAAGGCCGTCGATTCGATGACCGTGAGCGACATCGAGGGCAACCAGATGAAGGTCACCTGGGATTCCGTGGACGAAAACGGCGACGCCAAGACCTACGAAGGCGCCGAAGCGCTGGAAAAGGCCGCTTCGGACATCGGTGAGAAGACCATCGTCTCCCGCACCGGCGGCGCCACCACATTCGCCATGGGCATGGCCAACTTCCTCAAGTCCTACCTGGGCGGCCATGATTCGATGGCGTTCTGGTACCACTTCGCCATCATGTTCGAGGCCCTGTTCATCCTCACCACCGTGGACAACGGCACCCGCGTGGCCCGCTACCAGATCGGCGAAATGCTCGGCAACGTGCGCAAGCTGAGGAAGTTCGCCGACCCCACGTGGAAGCCCGGCAACATCATCACCACGCTGATCGCCACAGCCTTGTGGGGCGGACTGCTGTGGATGGGCGTGTCCGACGCGAACGGCGGCATCAACGCCATGGTGCCGATCTTCGGCATCTCCAACCAGCTGCTCGCCGCCGCCTGCTTCGTGCTCGTGACCGTATGCGTGGCCAAGCTGGGATACAGGAAGTACCTGTGGATTCCGGTGCTGCCGCTCGTGTGGGACATCGCCGTGACCTTCACCGCCGACTTCCAGAAGATTTTCGGACCGCTGAGCTACTTCACCGTCGCCTCCAAGTACCAGGCGCAGATCGCGTCCGGCGAACTGAGCGGCGAGGCTCTGACCAACGCGCAGGCCGCGCTCAACAACGCCTACCTCGACGGCGTGCTCTCCGTGTTCTTCCTGGTCATGATGGGCATCTTCGTGATCGTGGGCGTGGTATGCGTGGCCCGCACGTTCGCCGCCGGCAAATTCGGCGCCGAGACCACTTCCGAGGAGCCATTCGTGGAATCCCAGTGGTTCGCTCCCTCCGGCCTGATCGCCACCTCGCTGGAAAAGAAGGTGCAGCGCGAATACAGCGCCAAATTGCATGAACTCGCCCAAAGCGAGCGGGCGGCCGCGTGATGCCGGGGGATATCGCGGAACGACTCGCGCACGCATGGCGCGGCATCGTCTGGTATCTGCGGGAGATCAGCGGCGAGGCGAGGTACGGCCATTACCTTGAGCACTTCGCCGCCGAACACCCCGGCGAAACCCCGATGAGCGAGGTCGAATACCTCCGCGCCCGCGAAGCCTACGACCGGCTCCACCCCAACACCAGCTGTTGCTGCTGACGCAGAGCCCCTCCTCGTGAGGGGCTTTTTTATGAGCGAAGCCACACACAACGCCACGAATACCGCTACGTAGTCACCAATCGGTTACAATCGGTGTGACGACTTTCCGCCACCCCCGAAGAAGAAGGTGATGACTAGCCGTGGACGTATCCTTGGCCTACTTCATCCAACAGGTGTTCTCCAACCCGGCGCTCGCCGTGACAACGTTGCTGACGCTCGGCGTCATCTTCGTCAACGGATGGACGGATGCTCCCAACGCCATCGCCACCTGCGTGACCACCCGTTGCATGCGCGTACGTTCCGCGGTCATCATGGCGGCGGTGTTCAACTTCCTGGGCGTCTTCCTCATGACCCAGTTCAACGCCTCGGTGGCCTCCACGATCTCCACCATGGTGGATTTCGGCGGTGACACGCATGCGGCCCTCATCGCCCTGTGCGCGGCGCTCTTCTCCATCGTGGTCTACAGCGTGGGCGCCTCCATGCTCGGCATCCCCACCTCCGAAAGCCACAGCCTCATCGCGGGCCTGACCGGCGCGGCCATCGCCATCCAGGGCGGCATCGCCGGCGTCAACATGGGCGAATGGGTCAAGGTGCTCTACGGCCTGGTGGCGAGCCTCGTCATCGGCTTCGGCATGGGTTGGCTCGTGTGCAAGATCGTCACCCTGATCTGCGCCGGATTCGACCGACGCCGCACCAACGGCTTCTTCACCTACGCGCAGATCGTGGGCGCCGCGGCCAACAGCTTCATGCATGGTGCGCAGGACGGCCAGAAGTTCATCGGCGTGCTGTTCCTCGGCATGGCGTTCTGCAACGGGCAGTCGAGCGTCGCCGGCGTGGTGATCCCCGTATGGCTCATGATCCTGTGCAGCACCATCATGGGCGTGGGCACCAGCGTGGGCGGCGAGAAGATCATCAAGTCCGTGGGCATGGACATGGTCAAACTGGAGAAATACCAAGGCTTCTCCGCGGATCTCTCCAGTGCGCTGTGCCTGCTCGTCATGACCGTGCTCGGCATCCCCGTCTCCACCACGCACACCAAGACCAGCGCCATCATGGGCGTGGGCGCGGTCCGCCGGCTGTCCGCCATCAACTTCGGCGTGGTGCGCGACATGATGCTCACCTGGGTCTTCACGTTCCCCGGCTGCGGCCTCATCAGCTTCGCCATGGCCAAACTGTTCATGTTCGTGTTCTAGAAAGGAACCCCGCAATGGCAAGAAAAAACGATTCCTTCTACTTCGACGGGTTCCGTGAGAGCGCGGAATACGCATGCCAGGCCGCGCATCTGCTCTCCGAGGTCATGCACGGCTACGACTCCGAACAGCTCAAGGACAGCATGGAGGAGATGCACCGCATCGAACAGGCCGCCGACAAGGTGCGCCACAGGATGATGGACGAGCTCGTCACCGCCTTCATCACACCGTTCGACCGCGAGGACATCGGCCAGCTGAGCTACGTGCTCGACGACGTGATCGACAGCATCGAGGGCGTGCTCGACCGCATGTACTACGACAACGTGACCGACATGCGCCCCGAGGCCCTGCAGCTGACGGACATGGTGGTTCACGGCTGCGAGCAGATCGCCGGGCTCGTCGGCGAACTGCCGCAGTTCAAGCGCTCCAAGACGCTGCGCGAGCGCGTGTTCGCCATCAACACCATCGAGACCGACGCCGACCACGTGTTCATCGAGGCCATGCGCACGCTGCACACCACCTGCACCGACCCGCTGCAGGTGTTCGCCTGGCACGACGTGTTCCGCCACCTCGAACAGTGCGCGGACAACTGCGAGGCCGTGGCCAATGTGGTCGACGGCATCGTCATGAAGAACAGCTGATGTCATTTTCTTGGCTCCCCTTGTCAGAGGAGCTGTCGGCGGAGCCGACTGAGGGGTAGTTCCCGAGCAATAAGACATCGATTGTTGTTCCGTCTCACCGGTGCGAGTTGATCCAAAGGATGGTGAGCTGGGTGCGGTTGGTGAGTCCCAACTTGTCCAGCATGGCGCTGATGCGGTTGCGCACGGTGCCTTCGCTCAGGAACAGCTTCGCCGCGATGTCCCGATTGTCGAATCCCTGCGCCACCAGCGCCGCGATGTCACGATTGCGCTCGTCCATCGTATCCAGCGCGCGTCGGTCCGCGGCCAGTGCGGCGGGGGATTCCGGTTGAGCCGCATTGGACGATGCCGTGCCGACGCCTCCATCCGATGCCGTCATACCGTCGATGCCGGTCCGTCCGGAGGCCCGACCCGCTCCGTGCGCGATATCGCCGCTTCCGGTTGCGCACTGGTTACCATTGTCCGCCGCTGAACCGGTGAGTTTGCCGAGCACCTCGGCGCCCAGCACCACCTGACCGGCCATCACCGCCTGCAGGGCCGGCGCCACAGCAGCCACATCCTGCTTGATGAGATACCCCTTGGCGCCGAGGGCCATGGCCTGCGCGATGTACGACCGGTCCGCGAACGTGGTCAGGAACAGGATGCGCGCGGCGGGGTCCTTCCTCAGGATCTCTCCGGCCGCGTCAAGACCGCTTTTGCCGGGCATCTGGATGTCGATGAGCAGGATGTCCGGGTGATTGGCCGGGGTCTCGAAATACCGTGCCGTGGCGGTCGTGCCGTCGTTCGCGGTCCACAGCACGTCCGCCGCGCCGGTGGCCGTCAGAATGGTCTGCAACGACTGGCAGACGATCGGATCGTCATCCACGATTGCGATTCTCATACAGTACCTTTCGCTTTCCCATCATTCGACGCTTTTACGTGGTTCCACGGCCGCTTCGGTACCGAAACGAACACCCGCCAGCCGCCATCGTACGGTCCGCACAACGCCGTGCCGCCTATGGCCCGCACACGCGATTCGATGTCCGCCAATCCCATGCCGCGAGACAATTCATTGGCCGATAGCCTGTCGCCAGGCCGGCTGGCGGAACCGGTACGAGGCGTTCCGTCAACCGTTGGTTTCGCCGGGCCCGCATCCTGCACGACCAGTTGCCAGAACGCGGGGAAATCACGCAACGTGACCTGTGCGGTACGAGCCTGGCTGTGATGCACCACATTCGACAAGGCCTCCCTGATCACCGTGGCGAAACAGCGGGATACGGGTGCCGGGGCTGAGGTGACATCGTTCTCAAGCCGGATCGAGAACCCGGGGGAGACCCCGTCGAACGAGTGAACCGCCGCCTCGATCTGTGCGGCGAAATCAGTGCCGTCATCCTCCAGATCGTGCACGGACCGGCGCACCATCGTCATCGCGTCATTCAATGTCTCGCCAAGCGCGCCGAAGCTCTGGGCGGCCACGGTATCGCCGGTCGCATCGGCCACGGCGCGGCCGGCCTGCGCCTGCATGATGGCGCGGGTCAGCAGATGGCCCACGTTGTCATGAATCTCGCGTGCGATGCGTGTACGCTCGCCCAGCGTGGCCATGCGCACCGACTGCGCCCGCTCCTCGTCCACGTCCGCGAGCCGCAGGCGATTGGCGCGGGCCGATTGCCGAGACCGATCCTGCAAGGCGCGCAACTGCCGCCGCAATGCGTCCTCATGCGTGGTCCTCGCACCCAGTGCGAAGCCCAGCACAGTGGCTCCCACAGTGAGCATGAACGATATCGCGTCTTTTGCGAAGGATGGTTGGGAGCTGTCTTCGGTGACGAGGATATGGCATGTCGATACCGCCAGCGGAAGCAGCCACAACCATCGAGAGGCCAACGTGACATAGGGGAGCGCATCCCGCCAGCGTGATGCGAACGTATTCGTCGTACTGGTCGGCATTGTGCCGGATGCGGTCGTGGGTGATGCGGTTCGCGCCGAAACAGGTGGAACGCAGGATGTCAGGCGAGCCGCATCATAGGCGATGACGGGCAGGAACACGGTCCATGAAGGCAACGCCGCGGCGGCCGTCTCATATGCGCACGTCGGCAGCCAAGCCCAGGGCCCACGCGCCAGCCATTCGGCAAGCCCCGTCGCGGACGCCGCGACCAGCAGCCCGGCGATCATCCCCGCATACCCCATCACGGAGATATCCTGCGCGCCCTCGCTGCCGATGGCATACGGCATCGCCAACAGCGCCACGCCGAGCGCCAGCAGCAACCCCTTCTCCGCCATCGTTCGCATAAGACCTCCGAGGCACAAATCCTTCCCTACGAATAAGCCTACTCGTTAAAGTCGGGAAGAGGCTGCGGACTGGGATGCTTTCCCAAGGCGTGCGCCTAACCTGACATGTTATTGAGCGGGATAGTACCATGATTGGTATTCCCAACGGCTATTCAATGTGCAAAGAGACAAAGGAGACTCTGATGGCGAACGATCATTTGTCCGAGCCGGAAAGCGACAAGAAGTTTTCCGTATTTGACGAGGCAATGTTCGAGCATGCAGTCATTCAACGTCTGCAATCTCTGGGCTACGAATGGCTGTACGGGCCGGAAGTGAAGCGCACGGATGAGTCATATCGTGATGTTTTGCTGCCTGGCGTGTTGGAGGACTGCCTACGCCGGATCAATCCGGGAATCCATCCGGCTGCCCTTGCGGAAGCCGTCCGAAAGGTGTCGGATATCGAAGGTGTCGATCTGCTGACACGCAATATTCAGTTCATGGAATACCTGCAATCAGGTGTAGAAGTATCGTTTTTCGACGGAGAAAAGATGACTCCCGATCATGTGCGGATCATTGATTTCGAGCATCCTGATCGAAACGTATTCAACGTGGTAAACCAATGGACGTACGTTGAGTATGAGGAGAAACGGCCCGACGTAATCGTGTTCGTAAATGGCATGCCATTGGTGGTGTTTGAACTGAAATCACCGTCGCGCGAGAATGTCGACGCATCGGATGCATACCTGCAGTTGCGTAACTATATGAAAGTGATTCCGTCACTGTTCGCTTATAACGCATTCTGCGTGATGACGGATATGAGCGATACCCGTGTCGGAACCATCACGGCCAGCGAGGATCGCTTCATGCAGTGGAAGACTGCTGACGGCGATTACTCGAAGATTGCCAACAAGATCGTTATCCGATGGACCACGCTGCTCGATGGCATGTTCCCCAAAGACCGGCTGCTTGACATTCTTCGCAACTTCATCTGCTTCTCCAAGTCGGAGGACGGAACCGCAAAGATTCTAGCGGCGTACCATCAGTACTTCGGCGTTCATAAGGCTGTGGAGAGCACCTTGCGCGCCATGAACAGCGATGGCAAAGCCGGCGTGTTCTGGCATACACAGGGTTCCGGCAAATCATTGTCGATGGTGTTCTACGCACATTTGCTGGCTGAACAGGTGAACAGCCCGACGATTGTGGTGACCACTGACCGTACCGATTTGGATGGGCAGCTATATGGACAATTCGCCAAGTGCGCAGATTTCCTGCGCCAGCAACCACAGCAGGCGGTCAGCCGTGACAATCTTGTCGAACTCCTGAACAATCGGCAGGCGAACGGCATCGTATTCACGACGATGCAGAAGTTCAGTGAATCCGATGAACCGCTATCAGAACGCCGCAACATCGTGGTCATGGCCGACGAAGCGCACCGCAGTCAGTACGGACTGGAAATAAAACTCCATGCGGATGGTACTCATTCAGTGGGTGATGCGTTGAAAGTCAGGCAAGCGCTCCCGAACGCTTCCTATATAGGATTCACCGGCACTCCGATTGAGACTCAGGATAAATCCACCCGCGAGATATTCGGTGATTACGTGGACGTGTACGACATGACCCAATCGGTCGAGGACGGTGCCACTCGTCCGGTGTTCTATGAGAGTCGTGTGGTTTCGCTCAAGCTGGATGAAAACATACTCCGCGAATTGGATAAGCAGTACGAGAACATCTCGGATGATGCCGATGAGATGGCTATTGATCGCAGTAAACGTGACTTGGCGACGATGGACAGTGTGTTGGGTGCTCCTGAGACCATCGATTCCCTATGCCGTGACATCGTGAATCACTATGAGGAGAATCGTGCGGACGAGCTGACGGGTAAGGCGTTGGTCGTTGCCTATTCACGGCCCATTGCTATGCGTATGTACAAGAAGTTCCTTGAACTGCGCCCGCAATGGAAAGACAAAGTGCATGTGGTCATGACGTCTTCCAATCAGGACCCGGAGGAATGGCATAAGGTCATCGGCAATAAAGCCCATAAAGATGAGCTCGCTAAAGAGTTCAAGGATGATGACAGTCCGTTCAAAATCGCCATCGTAGTGGATATGTGGCTGACTGGCTTCGATGTACCTTCGCTGTCCACGATGTACGTCTACAAGCCTATGAAAGGACACAACCTCATGCAGGCTGTGGCACGAGTGAATCGTGTGTACAAGGGCAAGGAAGGCGGCCTGATCGTTGATTACATTGGCATCGCTGGCGCCCTGAAACGCGCGATGCACGACTACACTAAGCGTGATCGTGAACGGTATGGCGACATGAACGTGGCCGACACTGCATACCCGTTGTTCCTTGACAAGCTGAGTGCGTGCCGAGACTTTCTGCATGGTTTGGATTATCAGAACCGAATCCATACCAATTCTGCCGAACAGATGGCCGAAGCCATCGCGGACGGTGCGGACTACTTACTGGATCCCGAGCGGGAGAAAGATCGTAAGGACTTTATCAAGTGCGCCAAGGAGATGGCCCAAGCATTCGGCTTGTGCCGCAGCATGGTCGCTGATGAATTGAAGATCGAAGAAGCGTACATCGATGTGTTGCGCACGCAGATGCTCAAAGTGCTGAACGTTAGTCCCGGCAATCCGCGCATGTCTTTGAAGGAGATCAACAAGCAAATCGCCGCTATCATGGAGCAAGGCGTACATAACGAAGGCGTTATCGATCTGTTCGAAGACCGGACAGTTGAGGTCTCGCTGTTTGATGAATCCTTCCTTGCCGAAGTCGCACAGATGAAGCAGAAGAATCTCGCGATGGAATTGTTGCGCAAGCTGATTGACGATCAGGTCAAGGCATATCGCAAGAAGAGCGTGGTCATGGCTGGCAAGTTCTCTGAGATGCTGCAGCAATCGGTTAATGCATATCTCAACGGCATGCTCACCAACGCCGAGGTCATACAGCAGCTGTTGGATATGGCCAAGGAGATCATGGCCGCGCGGCAGGAAGGTAAGACGCTTGGTCTGGATGATGAAGAGCTTGCCTTTTATGATGCACTGACTAAGCCACAAGCTATCAAGGATTTCTACGAGAACGATGAGCTGGTTGCTATCACCCGAGAGCTGACTGACACGTTGCGCAGGAACCGCACGATAGACTGGCAGAAGAAAGACGATGCCCGCGCTCGCATGCGTAAGTCAATCAAACGATTGCTGAAGAAGCATAAGTACCCGCCGGATGAGGTGCCGGAGGCCATCGAGACGGTGATGCAGCAGTGCGAGTTGTGGGTTGACTACGGAGAGGGAAACTGATTCATGGCGAAAAAGACAAGCACCAAAGCCCTGGGCTTTGAGGAGCAGATTTGGGACGCGGCTTGTAAACTGCGTGGCAACATCGATGCTTCGGAATACAAAAATGTTGTACTCGGTTTGATTTTTCTCAAGTACATCTCGGATAACTTCGAGGCCAAACATGCCGAATTGGTGGCCGAAGGCGAAGGATTCGAGGAAGACCGTGACGAGTACACGTCCGAGAACATCTTCTGGGTGCCGAAAGAAGCCCGTTGGGAAGTCGTGGCCGCGGCTGCACACACTCCTGAAGTCGGTAAGGTCATCGATGAATCAATGAGGCTCATCGAGCAGGAGAACAAGAAACTCAAGGGCGTGCTGCCCAAGAACTTCGCACGTCCTGAACTGGACAAGCGCCGGCTCGGGGAAGTGGTCGACCTGTTCACCAACGTGAAGATGGCTGAGAACGGAGACACCCATGATCTTCTCGGCCGCACGTATGAATACTGCCTGTCGCAGTTTGCATCGCAGGAGGGTAAGAATGCCGGTGAATTCTACACGCCGAAGTGCGTGGTGAAGACACTGGTCAATGTGATTGAACCATTCAAAGGGCGCGTTTATGACCCGGCGTGCGGTTCCGGCGGCATGTTTGTACAGTCGGCCGAGTTCGTGCGCAACCATCAGGGCAACATTAATAACATCTCCGTCTATGGTCAGGAGTCGAACCCGACAACGTGGAAGATGGCCACGATGAACCTCGCCATTCGCGGTATCGATGCCGATCTTGGCCCGAAAAACGATGACACGTTCTTCAACGATTTGCATCGCACTGAACGGTTTGACTACATTCTCGCGAACCCGCCATTCAATCTATCCAATTGGGGTGGCGATAAGCTCAAGGACGATCCACGATGGGAATACGGCGTGCCGCCCGAGGGCAATGCGAACTTCGCATGGATGCAGCACATGATTCACCACCTGTCGCAGTCTGGCCGTATCGGCTTAGTGCTCGCCAATGGCTCGCTATCGTCGCAGACGAACAATGAAGGAGAGATTCGCAAGAACATCGTCAACGCCGGACTGGTGGAGGGTATTGTCGCGATGCCAACGCAGCTGTTCTTCTCCACGCAGATTCCAGTGTGCCTATGGTTCCTGCGCAAAGGGCGTCCTGCTGATTCCAAGACGCTGTTCGTAGATGCTCGCAACATGGGCACGATGATTAGTCGCTCACAGCGTACGCTCACTGATGAGGATATTCAGAAGATCGCGTCCACGTTTGATACGTTCCGTGATGGGACGCTGGAAGAGGAGAAAGGCTTCTCCGCCGCAGTGTCTATCGAAGACATTGCCAAGCAGGATTACATTCTTACTCCCGGCCGCTATGTCGGCATTGCTGAGCAAAAAGAGGACGATGAGCCATTCGATGAGAAGATGAAGCGTCTGACCGGAGAACTCGCCAAATGCTTCGAGGAATCCAACCGACTACAAGCCGAAATCAAGAAGAATCTGGAGGCGATTGGGTATGGGATGTAAATGGAATCAAGAACCGTTACGTGAGTTCGTTTCGGATCTTTTTAAAGGAGTTGTACCAATATACATCGATGAAGGTCACGAATATGCAGTTCCGGTTATTGGCCAGCGATGTGTTAGAAATTATGAGATAGATTTGTCTCCTATCCGATTCCATAATGGATTTTCCAAGCCGATTCCGATTCGGAAAATGCTGCGTAAGCATGACATTTTGATTAATGCGACAGGTGTTGGTAGCGCTGGAAGGGTTGCTCAAATACGGGATGACATACGAGCAACGATTGATGGCCATGTCATTGTGGTAAGAGCGAAAAAAATTGATCCTATGTATTTAGGATATGCACTCAAGTGTCAACAGTCGAAAATCGAGCAGTTGGCGGAGGGGTCTACTGGTCAAACCGAGATGAATAAGCAACGTTTGCAAGATGAGATCATCATTTCGTATCCCAATTCAATTGTTGACCAGTTGAAAATAGTTCATATCCTTAATTCCATTGACAGGCAGATAGTATTTCTTAATCAGGTAAACGGCCATTTGTCGGAGTGCATTCATGCTATTTACCGCAACTTTGCGAATGAGGTACAAGTTGGAAATAACGGGCATGAAGGCACTATTTCTGAATTACTTGAAGTCCGTTATGGCAAAGATCATAAGAAACTCGCTAACGGCACAATCCCTGTTTACGGATCAGGTGGTTTAATGCGACATGTTGACCGGTCCCTTTATCAGGGAGAATCTGTTCTTGTGCCACGTAAAGGAAGCCTTGATCATGTTATGTATGTTAACGAGTCCTTCTGGACGGTCGACACCATGTTTTACACGGTTCCCAGAATGATTGGCGCTGCTAAATATGCTTATGAATATCTGCTGGAACAAAATCTTGCAGCGATGAATGCTGGATCCGCTGTTCCCAGTATGACTACAAGAATTCTGAATGCTATTCCGGTTTTTATTCCTCCGGAATCTGCTTTAAATAACTTCGATTCCATAACTGAGGTTTTCTTTAAATCTCTTCGTAGAAATTTTAATGAGATTGATGCTCTGGCACAGCTTCGTGATGCGCTGTTACCCAAACTTATGTCAGGTGAAATTGACGTGTCAAAGGTCGAGCTGCCTATGCCGCCAGCACAAACTCCGACGAGCGCAAATGGCCGTTTGCCTGAGTTAGACAGTTGATCTGTTGATCGTATGTTCCAAGAACGTAGGCGATCTTGTGCTGCGTCGTGAGATCAGGAATGGTGACTACACAATGGTGAACATGGTTTCGGTTGATGCCTGGAACCGCGCTTGCTGTTGTGTAGTTGTTCCAGTTGATGGTTTTCAGTAGGTAGTAGATAAAATGAGGATAATTCCCTTTGAAATCAGAGACGTATAGAGTAGTATTTAGCGGCCAATAGTTATCTGTCGCATAGAAAACCTCACCGATGGTGCCGTATCGTCCGGTGATTACTCCTGGCCCGTGTACTGCGGCCTCATTGTGAACTCCAGAACGTCCTGAAGACGAATAAACAGGAACCTTACCGTTGACTCGTTTCTTTGAAGGCAGATCGTATCCACGCTTGAGTGTGATTGCCTCGCCAAGCGCCATGCTTTGCCATGTCATTGATTGCATACCTATCGTTATTTGTGTGTTGTAATCAAGCCTGTCCGTAGAAGTCTTCGGTACTGTATTCCTTCCACCTGAGGTACATTTCCCGGTAGTTCTTCTTGATAAATTTCTGAATTATAGAGACTTCCTTTGCGGTTAGTCTGCCTTGTCGCTCAAGCGTGGTGTCTCCGTTGGATTTAACGAAGAATTTCGCGGAGCCTGATTCGGTGAGTTTGGTGTCGCTGGCGTGTACGTGCATGCATTCGATGACACAGAATGATGTGAAATACAGGTAATACCCGGCGACCATGAATTGGAAGTACTTAGGCATGGTCCGCCTCCAGAAACTCCTTGTTGTTTCGGTAATACTCCTGAACGATACCGACCTCTATGTCGTCCATACTGGTCTCCAGTACATTGCCTTCACGGTCTAGCACTAGGGCAGAGCCGGGAGCGTTGAGATTCAGCACTTTAATATGCCCGTTGTCGGTGTCAGTAAACGCATAACCGTTCACAATCATTCCCGCACTGCTGGCAATCGAAGCAATATCAGGCATGAGCTATCTCGACTTTCTTGATTGGCCGCAGGAAATGGTTGGCATCGATGTACAGATCTGTAAGTACTGGTCTCAGATCGATGTATTCCTCTTCTGGCGCGGTGTTGTGCTTGTATTTTGCATCCACGACGAGGTATCCGTTATCCCATTGCTTGACATTGGTATACCGTTCCAACGAGTAAGGAGCGCGGAACCGAATACGAGCCTTGCCGTATTCAAACACGGTGAAGCCGTTCTCTGCACTGAGATATGCAGTATTTGCCTGCTCTGAACGGGTGAGCGATGTAGCCACAGTGCGTCTCCTCTCGGCTTTACCGGGTTGATTTGTACTGGTTCCGATTATAGGGGGATAACGTTGATTACCCCAGATACTTTCGATGTGACGCTTTTACGTTGTTTTGGCTGACTAATGCGTATTGCATGGTGGTGTCAATCTTGACATGTCCAAGCAGTTTCTGAACCTGTTCCACTGGCATACCTCGATTGATGGCATTGGTGGCCATAGTACGACGGAACTTGTGTGGGTGTATGCGGGGGAGTTGCAGCTTTCTACCGAGAGCACGGAGCCTGCTTTCCACGGAACAGATGGCGATGCGTTCGTGGCTGCCGCTGAGACTGACGAACAGGGCGGGGTTGGCGTCATCGCGGCCTCGCAGATATTCTTCAAGATGAAGTTTGGCTCTGGCGTCGAAGTAGGTTTTTCGTTCCTTATTGCCTTTGCCCTGCACGGTGCATTCACGCTCGTTGAGGTTGACGCTGTCACGGTTAAGCTTCACTAATTCGCCGACTCGCATGCCGGTGGAGGAGAGCAAGTCGATCATCGCGAGATCTCGTGGCGTTTCGCAGCCGTCGCGTAGACGCTCCATATCCTCATCCGAAATGGTTTCTTTGACTCTAATCGGAGCTTTCACACGGCGTATCTTGCGCGCTGGGCTTTTGACGATATAGTCCTCATCCTCTAACCATGAGAAGAAAGTGGCAAGAATACGGCGGATGTTGTCTACCGTGACCTTCCCCACAGCATGTGTCGTCTGGTATTCGGCGAGATAGGTTCGAAGTTGGTCGGTATCCACTTGAGTTAGGGGAGTAGTGGTTTTTCTGATGTAGTGAGTAAGTGTCGAATCATAGTATTTCAATGTGCGTTCGCTGCATCCTTCAAGTTCCTTGGCGGTAAGGAAGGAGTTCAGCAGTTCCATTGCTTCGTTGTCATTGCCAGCAAGATTATCTGTGCTGAGATTGGCTGACAGCACGGCTTTGAGCTGTCTGAGCTGTCGCGCATCCAACGTGTTCTGCATGGATTTCAAGATTGACTCGATGGTGTTGCTTCCTATCATGTGGAGCCTTTCGCCTCGATGCATGTATGAATACATATAGGCATAATGTGAATCGCGGAAAACAACGATGCTGACAGACAAACGGCCATTTGTTGGAGATTGGGCAAAGCCTATTTGATGTAAAGCTTGGACTTTGTGAATCCATGGATGGCAAGATTGGCGTTCTTGGTGATATCGCTGAAGGAAATCCTCGTCGAAAACTCAGCAAAAACGCATTTGCAAAATATGTTGATATGGGAAGCTTATCGACTACTGGATCATATCCTAGTGGATGGAATAAACGGTCATATAACGGAGGAATGCGTTTTACGAATGGAGATACGCTCATAGCTCGTATTACACCATGTCTCGAAAACGGCAAAGCCGCATATGTTAATTTCCTCGATGAGAATGAAGTCGCTTTTGGATCGACCGAATACATTGTTTTAACCGGCAAGCCAGGAATCCCCAATGAGATAATGTATTTTCTTGCGAAGAACGAAGCCTTTGTTGATTACCTAATTCAGCACATGACCGGCAGCAGTGGCAGACAAAGAGTATCAGTAATAGATGCTCTGAATTGTCCGATTCGCATTCCCTCTGATGCGCTCATACAAGAAATAGGGCAAGAACTGTCTAGGATACTGAATGTTGTGCGAGCAAATTCCGAACAGATCATGGAGCTCTCACAACTTCGCGATACATTGCTGCCCAAGCTCATATCAGGTGAGATTGATGTATCGAAGGTTGAGCTACCTACGCTGCCAATCCAAACTGCTCCAACAAATGGCCGTTTGCCTGCTTAGCAAGTCAACATCGTGACAAATGTCATCGCCGGGAGCGTACGGCGTGACGTTTGTGGGTGGGAGTCGCGGCGCCCGCTTGGGATGATGGAGTCATCCAAGGAAGGGAGCGAACATGGCAACCGACATCACAGCCCACACCGACACCGGGCCCACCGCACCGGCCGAGACGAACGAAGTGGAGACGACCACGGCAGTCCACGTCAGCCAGCTCGTCAAGCGGTATGGCGACATGGTGGCGCTCGACTACTTCGACCTCGACGTGAAGCAGGGCGAGATCTTTGGTCTGCTGGGCCCCAACGGCTCCGGCAAGACCACGGCAATCAACTGCATCCTCGCGCTGCTCACCTACGATTCGGGCACCATCCGCGTCTTCGGACAGCCGATGACGCCCACGTCATACGACCTCAAGCGCCGCATCGGCATCGTGCCGCAGAACGTGGCCGTGTTCAACGAACTGACTGTCACCGAGAACATCGACTACTTCTGCTCGCTGTACGTGCCGAAGAAGGCCGAACGCGCGCCCCTGGTCGAGGAGGCTATCGAATTCGCCGGACTGCAGGACTTCCGCAAATTCCGGCCCGGCAAGCTCTCCGGCGGTCTCCTCAGACGTCTCAACATCGCCTGCGGCATCGCCCACAAACCCGACCTCATCTTCTTCGACGAGCCGACCGTGGCCGTCGACCCGCAGAGCCGCAACGCCATCCTCGAAGGCATCCAGAAGCTCAACAAGGCCGGCGCCACCGTGATCTACACCAGCCACTACATGGAGGAGGTCGAACAGATCTGCGACCGCATCCTCATCATGGACCACGGCCGTCACCTCGCGCTCGGCACCGCCGACGAACTCAAGGCCATGATCGACACGGGCGAACGCATCACCATCGAAACGCTCGACCTGACTGACGAGACGCTCGCCGCCGTACGTGCCCTTGCGTTCGTCATCGAGGCCTCCTACGACGGGCGTGAACTGGATGTGCGCTGCCGTCGCGGCGACCACAACCTCGTCGACCTGATCGGCGTGCTGCGCACCTCGGGCGCGAACATCGGACACCTGACCAGTCGTCCGCCCACCCTGAACGACGTGTTCCTGGAGCTCACCGGCAAGGCGTTGCGCGACTAGGAACCCTCCAACTCAAGGAAAGGAGAACGCCATGTGGAGCACGTTCATCGTCACACTCAAGGCGAATCTCAGGGACAAAAGCGCGCTGTTCTGGCTCATCGTGTTCCCGATAGCGCTGTCAACCATGTTCAACGGCGTGTTCGGCAACCTGGACCAGGCCATGAGCATCACGCCGGTATCCGTGGCCGTCGTGAAGGATTCGAACTGGACGAACGCGGTCGGCGCGGACACGCTCATCACGGCACTGTCCGGCAAGACAAGCGATTCGGGCAAGACTCAGGATGGCAGCGGCACGAATGCAGGCATGGATGTAATGGACATCGACCCCGGCGTGACCCTGCTGGACGTCACCAAAGTCGACTCGACATCGCAGGCCCGCGAACTACTGTCCCAAGGCAAGACGGACGGCTACCTCAAGGCCGACGACGACGGACGAATCGCACTCGCACTCAGCGACGACACCGTGACCGTGGCCAACAACGGCACGCAGGAGGCGGGACTTGATGTTTCCCTCTCGGCGCTCGACAACGTGCTTGACCAGTACAACCGCACCAGCGCCACCGTGAAGTCCGTGCTCAAGGACAACCCGACCGCCCCGGCCACGCGCACGTTCTGGAACGGCATCAACGCATCCATGAACGCCACCAAAGAGGTCACGCTCACCAACTTCAAACCCAGCGTGATGGCGAGATACTACTACGCGCTCATGGGCATGGCCTGTCTGGTCGCCATGTCGTACATGATCCATACGGTCACCACCGCTCAGGCGAACCTCTCCGCGCTCGGCATCCGCCGCACCGTCGCGCCGCTCGGACGGACCAAACAGCTCGTGGCCGGATTCCTCGCGGGATGGCTGTGCTCCTGCGCCTGCCTGCTCGTCGCGCTCGCGTACATCCGCTACGTCTGCGGCATCGAAGTCGGCGGACGCGAGCCGGCCGCCGTGCTCGCCGTGCTCGTCGCCTCGTTCATGACCTGCGCATTCGGCACGATGATCGGTGCCATCCCCAAGCTCACGACCGGCGTCAAACAGGGCATGGCCACCGCGATCGCCTGCTCGCTGTCCCTGTTCAGCGGCCTGTACGGCGGATTCGCCATGGAACTGAGCGACCTGATCTCGCGTAAGGCGCCGCTGCTCGCCATCATCAACCCCGCCCAACAGGTGACCGACCTGTTCTACTCGCTCATGTACTACGACAGCTACCAGCCGTTCATCCGCACCTGCGCCATCCTGTTCGCGATGAGCGCGGTGTTCCTCACGGCCGGCGTGATCATGCTCAGGAGGCAACGCTATGAACACCTGTAAGGCCACCGTGCGCGTACTGCTCGCGCACCGCACGTACATCATCATCTACCTGGTGCTCATGGGCATCATGATGTTCACGCTCAGCTGGTCGCAGATCACCGCCGCCAACCGGACCGTGGCCGACACCTACGAGCCGGAGAAGGTCAACGTCGCCGTCGTCGACCGGGACGCCAACCGCGGCGGCATCGCCGACGGCCTGCGCGACTACCTGTCCGATTCCGCCACGCTGGTCGAACTGGACGACGATCCCGAATCGCTGCAGCAGGCCGTCGCCTCGAACTGGACCGATCTCATCGTCATCATCCCGCGCGGCTACGCCGACGATTTCATCGAAGCCGTGCGATCCGGCGGCGACATGCCGAAGGTCGAGACGGTCACGAGCTACACGTCCGGCGCCGGAGCCATCGGCGGCATGAACGTGAACGGGTTCCTCTCGCTCACCCGCATCGCGCTGATCGGGGAAAACGTGCAGGTCGACGACAGTGAGCTCGCCGCATGGTATGCGAAGATGATCGGCGGGACGTCTTCCGGTTCCTCGGCCGGCGGGTCCGCCGCCGGTGCCGCCGGGCAGATGAACGAACAGATGGCTGCGGGGCAGAACGACGACTGGTCCCGGTTCATGAACGGCTCGGCGGACGGCCCGGCCACAATCGACCTCGATTCGCTGCCGGAGGGGTCGCTGTCCGACCTGACGACGACCGATGTACAGGCCGCCGCCAAGCGGGCCGCACGCACGGCGCACGATGCGAAGGCCAACCGTCCGGTCGCCGTGGAGAACGTCACGTCGCAGGACGACCGGAACGCCGGTGCGGCGAACCCCGTCGCCTCCGGATTCGGCGACACGATGAAGACGGCGATCTACCCGCTGTTCCTCACCCTGAGCGTCTGCGTGAGTCTGGTGGCCCGCGTGTTCGGCACCGGCGAACTGCGACGCCGGCTCATGGCCACCCCCTCGGCCTCCATCGGACTCAAGCGCATGAGCGTGCTGTGCGGCTTCGCGTTGCTGATCTGCATGGGCTATCTGGTCGTCGCGCTGGGGCTCACGGCCGCGACCGGCGCGAACATCGCCTCCATACCGGTGGGCGGTGTGGTAATGACCTTCGTCTCGATCTGCATGTTCGCCCTCATGTGCACGGCCTGCGGTTTCATGCTCGGCGAATTCGGCGCCTCCGACACGGTTGCCAACGGGTTCGCCAACGTATTCGGACTGCTCATCCTGTTCGCGTCCGGTATCGCGTTCCCGATGAGCATGATGCCCGACGCGATGGTCGCCGTCGCCAAACTGACGCCCGGCTGGTGGTACTGCACGGCGATCGACGAGGCGCTTGGCGCCGGTTCCGCTTCCGGCACGGACATGGCCGGTTGGGCCGCCGCCACCGGCATCGTGGCACTGTTCGCGGTCGCGTTCGTCTGCGTGGGGCTCGCCGCCGGACGGTTCCGCCGCTCCCGGCCGAATGCGGTGGCGTCGACCGTGACTCAACTCGCCGAAGCGTAAGTCACAGGCGGCGTGCTTCGCCGCTACATCCCCTTCAACCGATACCGCTGGGTCGGGTCGTCCTGGAACTTCACCTTGGCGACCCGGCCCTCCCGTATGAGTTCGCGCATGCCGGAGGTCGCCGCCAGGGGAGTGAGCTGCAGCTCGCGGATGATCTCCTTGATGCTCATCGCCGAATGACGCTCCAGCACGGTCAGGATCGCCTTCGAGATGTCGCTCGGCGTGCTGTTCGCGGCCGAACGCTGCTTGGTGATGGTCATCGTGAACGTGTTGATGTCGTTGACCGTGGTGGCCGGCTCGATGCCCGCCTCCCTGAGACTCGCCGCGATGCGCTGGTAGCCGTCGCCGCCCTCCGGGTTCACGAACCCGCCGTCCGGATACGGCGTGGACTCCAGCAGCGTGAACAGGAACTGGTTGCGGGTGGAGACGAACGGCACGCCCGTCACCGGGTTCGGGTTCGCCAGCACATCGTGCGTCACCGTGCCGTACAGGCCGCCCGGATTGGTGATCTCGATACGGTTCGTGAACACGCTGATGCGCACCTGCGTGCCGCGCGCGTCGGGGGAGTAGTCACGGTGCGTCAGCGCGTTCGCAATGGCCTCGCGCAGCACCACGGGCGGATAGTCCGGCTTCTTCGCGCCGATCCAACGCATCAGCGACTCGACCGCGTCGTTGATCATCACCGGAATCGGCCCCACGATGGTCTTGGCCGCCACCAGCCGGTCGTCGCCGCGGAACACCTCGTCCCGGTCGGTGCCGGGGAATACGGCGATCGCGATGGAAAGCCGCGGATAGTACTTCTGCGGGTAACGGCCGAGCGCGAGCAGTCCGGCCAGCGTGGGTCGCAGGACCCCGCCCACCTCGCTGTCGTCGGAATCGTCATGACGCAGCACCTGCAGATCGAGCAGCGTGCGCGTGGCGTCGCGGCCGGCGAACACATGCGGATGCTGCTCGCGCGCACGGGCCAGCAACCCGGCCACCAGAGCGGGATCCAGATCGTCGGTGGTGGCGTGCGGCACGATGTCCAGATCATAGGTGGGCTGCAGATGCTCCTCGATGAGCCGGTCCACCTCGTAGGAGGTCATGCGGCGGTCGCCGTCGCCGGTACGGATGAACGAGCCGCCGTGCGGGCCCAACGCGGTGGTGAAGCAGGGCTTGTCTCGCGGCAGCATCTCGTCCACGCGGGCGAACACCAGATTCGCGCCCTCGAACGGGCAGGTCACGATCACCGGGCGCACCACCGGCGTCATCTTCTCACATGCCTGGCTCAGCGCCTCCTGCATGGCGCGCGCGTCGAACCCCTCCACCGGCGTGAACCCGGCCTTCTCCGAAAGCCCCAGGATGATCCAGCCGCCCGAACCGTTCGAGAACGCGGAAAGCGTATCCGTGATGGTGGAGGAGATGCGGCGCTTGCACTCCTTGACCTCGCACTGCTGCGTATCGTTGCCGATCATGCGCATAAGCCCGATGAGTTCGGTCATCTTCGCGGTGTAGTCGTCGACCATGGGAGTGCCTCCTTTGACACCATTGTGCCGCATGCGGTTCGTGGGGTCGTGCGCTGTGTCCTGCGGGAAGGATGCCGTTCATCGAGAATTCACGTCGGTTCCGCCGGCCGGCGATGGGCGGGTGCCGGACGAGCGTCATCCGGATGGGTGGCATGCTCGCACTGGTGCGCGCGGGAAGCGTCGGTATGCGCGGTACACGGGCGTCGAATGAGACGAATCATTCCACATTGCGCCGGTAGAATGGAAAGTGCCGCGGTACGAAGTCGTCCGCGCAATGCACCTGAACATATGCATCCAACGCATGCAACAAGCCGAAAAGGGGAACATCATGACCGACATCAACGAAACCAACGACACTGATGTGCTGGACGAGACGGCCGTCGTCGGCACTGAGCCTGTCGAACCCGACGACGCCTCCGAAACCTGTCCCAAGGCCGCGCACTGCCCGCTCAAGCACCACCCGGGCATGTGCGGCAAGGGTGGCAAATGCCCGGTGAAGAACCTGTCCCGAAACGATGTGATCGCCGGCGCCATCACGCTGGTGAGCATGATCGCGCTCACCGCCTTGACCTACTACGCCCAGTTCGTGCTCACCAAGGCCGCCGTCAAATCCGCGCTCAAGGAGACCCGCCTGCGCTAGGATTCGACGGATTGCCGTCAAGGAAACGCCGTGTCGCTCCTGGCGTCGTCTCCCAGATGACAAGGTTGCTGGAACCATCGCCCGAAATCCCCGATGATGGCCATACGATTGCAAACAGGCCAGGTAAGGAGGCCATCATGGGGGATATTCAAGGAGCGTCACGTGCGACGCATCATGGCGTACGGCGTACGTTCGCATTGGTGGCCGCCGTGTTCATGTGCGCGGCGCTCGCGGCATGCGGTCAGGGAGCGAACGCAAACCACGCTTCCGGGACCGACGCGAACTCCGGCGGGCAGCCCGCTTTCTCCGGCCCATACGCCGACGATTTCAAACAGGCCTACAAGGACGCGCCCACCGACCTCATCCGCGACATCCTCAAGGACGGCAAGATTACCGACGCCGAAGTGCAGGAGGCCTACGACGCATACAACACCTGCCTCGAACCCTATGGGCTACAGGCCGTGTACACGCCGGGCGAAGGTGAGAGCACAGGGCAGTATCGGGGCTCGCTGTCCAACGACGAACAGCTCAAGGTCATGCAGGAATGCCAGAGCAAGACCGGCGCGGATCTCGTATCCACGCTTTACGCCGATATCTCATCCAACCCGAACAACGTCGATACGGCCGCCATGCAACGTGCCACCTACCAGTGCCTCGCCAAGCACGATCTCCTGCCGCAGCCGATCAGCGAAAGCGAATACCTGGCGATGGTCGACCGCGGCACCACGCAGGACAGCATGACCGCCAGCCTCAAACGCGAGTCCGAGTTCTTCAGCGAATACTGGGAGCAGGCCTATGACGGCCAGCCCAACCCCGATTTCAAATACGACCAGAACACGCCGCAAGGCCACCAGTTCTACCTGTGCAACAATGATCCGTTGAACCAGTGATATGCGGTGTGGAATATATCTCGGATTGCGCTTGACCAAGGCCGTCATGGGCCGGGTTCCTTGGCGTTCCTTGGTTTCTCTCGAATGCCGGTCTCGGTTGACCAACGATTCGGCGGGCTGGTAGCTGGTAGTGGGCGAGGTATCTGATAATGGCCGAGTCGGAACGCTTCAGGTGCCGTTTGTTCCGTATCTGTCGCCGGGCCGGCGGCGGAGTTGACTGCGTGGGCGCGTACGTAACCGGGTTCTTCACCCGAGGTTGACGACAAGGCTGTCTGAAGCCTTCTCGTCACCGGTCCACGTGGCGTCCCTACGGTTCCAGCTCATGCCGTTGGCTGTCATCGAATCGATGCCGTACTCGCGGGCGTGGGCGACGAGCCATCCGGCCGTCTGCCAGCACACGCGCTGCTGGTCGGTATCGGACAGGCCGGATGGCAGCATGACGGTGAGCGTGGTGCGGTTCGTTGCGGAGCCTTTGTTCGTGGACGAATGGGAGCCGAACAGTCCGAATAGTCCGTGATTCGAGCCGCCGGAATTGCCGGAATCATTGGCGGCTCCGTCCGTGCTGTCCTTTACGGAGCCGTCATTGCCGGTGCCATTTGCGGCGGAACCTTCGACGGAATCGCCGTTCTTCGTCTCACTTTTGGTGATGGTGACGTTCGGCAGCGCCGCCGAGGCCGCCGTGATGAGCCCGTCCGCGTCGGAACCACTCGCCGGCTCCAGCGCGCAGGTCACGCCCGCGCTCAGCTCGCCGGTCAGGGCCGATGCCCAAGCGCGCGCCATCGCATCCCAGTTGGCGTACAGGTCCGGATATCCCGAACGCTGCACTTCCTGCGCCGCATCCTCCACCGGAATCGTTTGCCAATCCGGCACCTGCATCAGATGGTCGTAGAAAATGTTCGTGGCATACGTGGGGTCGGACACCTGTTCGGCCGTGCCCCACCCCTGGCTGGGACGCTGCTGGAAGAGCCCCAGCGAATCCCGGTCGCCATGGTCGAGGTTCGTGAGCCGCGATTCCTGCATGGCCGTGGCGATGGCCACCGTGACGGCATGGTCCGGCAGACCGCGATTGACGGCGATGTTCGCGATGAGCGCGGCGTTGCCCGCCTGCTCGGGACTCAGCGTGTGACGGGTGCCATCGGACGAGATGGCGGCGCAATAGGCGTCGCTCGCCGAACGCACGTATTCCTTGGGCGCCAACAGCCGCGGCAGCAGTATGACACCCAGCAGCACGATGACGAGGAACACGGCGACCGGCACCAGAATCCACTCCGTGATCGCGCCCGGGCGGCGCGCGCCATACCGGTTGTGTTGCTGCCCCATAGCCCTTCGGCCTCTTTTCATTCGTTCCGAGCGATTTACTGCCATATCCCATATTTCATGGTCGCCCGAATCCGAACAATACGACCGAAGTATGATTTCCGATTTCGTGCTCGTCCGCGTCCGCCGTGTTGCGGGGAATCCATCGGTCTGGAAGCTGGAACCACATGATTCGGTTGGGCTTCCGCTTGTGGCTCTTGTTTTTTACGGTGGACTCATGAACAGTGACATCAAGGACGATAACACGCAAGGAATCCCATCCGTTCCAACGAATGCCGCCGATGCCGCAGCGATGCGACAGACGGAATTCGGGCCCTCCTCGCCCAGCCGCTCGCCATTGGGCGTTGATTCCGTCTTGACCTCATCGAACGAATATTCGAATACCGCTGCGAAGTCGTCATCCATGGGCGAAGAACTTGACCGTCGCAGGCTTGACATGCTTCAACGATGCACGGACGAGGCGAAACGGATGGGGAGACAGCTGTTATTCGGCATGACCACATCGCTTATCCTTCAATCGGTACCGCTTCCCGCCGAGTGCGACCTTGAGACGGAAGCGCTGCATACCGTCTCCAGCGCAAAGAATCGCCGTATTCGTGCGAGGAACTCGACGTTGCGCACGCACTTGTGGAAGCATGTGGCCACGGCACGGAAAGTGAAGATCAACGGATACGTGCTGGCATTGGATTTGTTCCATGTATGGGCGCAACTGTCCACGCATCTCTCCTTCGCGTCATTGGTCGTGCTTGGTGATGCCATCGTCGCCGCGACAAGCAGTCAACCGCGTTTGGCGAGGGGACGTGACGCCGATGCCGTGTATGCGGATTTGGTCCGCTTCACGCAGAAGCTTCCACTGTTCAAAGGAAGGGAATCATGCATAAAAGCGTTGCTGTTGATTATGTCGGGGTCCGGCTCCCCGAAGGAGTCCGAACTCCGTTTGGCATTGTTACGTCATGGGTTGCCGTGCCCGGAATTGAATTACATTGTGCCAAATCTGCACTTCGCATCAGGGGTGGTGATGACGGTGGACATGGCATGGCCGGATTGCAGAATCGCGGTCGAATACGATGGCGACCATCATCGCACCGATAAGACGCAATGGAGACGAGACCAGGAGAAAAGGTCCAGACTCCTCAGCCGGGGATGGGCCGTATTTGTGGCCACGGCCGCCAGCATCCAGGATGAGAGCGCCGCCGCCGAATTCGCCTTTGCCGTGGCGAGGACTCTTGCGTTGAGAGGTTGTTCGTTCGAGTTTCGTGTCTTACCGATGCCGCTGGAACGATTGGCCCGGCGTATGAGGAGATTGGCTGCCCGTCCGGACGGTGCCCAATGAGATTCATGCATGAAGGCATCGCTGAACCATGATGACATGGGTCCTTATTTTTGGCTCCCCTTGTCAGGATGTTGGCGTGAGGCAAACAGTGGAGCTGTTTATAGGCAATGTGCGAGATGGCGATCGAGCCAACAAACCGCGGGCGTAGTTCGTTCTTAATTGCAAGACGAGCCGTCGGTGAAACCGACTGAGGGAGACATGGATTCATGCCAATCTTGGTCTAACAGAGCCTGCGTGAATCGTGCGCGGACTGGGGCGGAAGGCGATGATGCGGAGCGGGGCGGTGCGTGGTGTGGAACGGCATGCCGGAATGTGTGGAATCGGGCTTATCACGTGCGGTTTTGTGCGGGACAATGCGGTTGTTGCGTTGTTTTTGGCGTTTCGTCCCGCGTGACGTATTGCCGTCGAGTATGGGATTTTCATGAGAATGACGGAATTCCAATGGTTTATGGTTGCGAAGGTGCGGGATGAAAGGCTTGGATATCACAGAAAGGCCTGTCGTCCCACATCGATGCGGTACAACAGGCGCCTAACGGTGGAAACGCGGCTTTGTACCGCAGAAAGGCACGGCCAGAGGTTTCGAGAGGGGGATAGCCGGAATCATGCTCGGAGCCGTAGCCCTGTGATTCCGGGCCTTATTCATCCGGCGTGTATTCGAGGATGTCGCCGGGCTGGCAGTCGAGGGCCTGGCAGAGGGCGTCGAGGGTGGTGAAGCGTACGGCCTTGGCGCGCCCGTTCTTGAGGATGGACACGTTGGCGGGTGTGATGCCGATTCGGTCGGCCAGTTCGCCCACGCCGATCTTGCGCTTGGCCATCATGACGTCGAGGTTGATGCGGATGGCCATCAGATCACCTGCTCCAGTTCGTCCGATTGGTCGGTGGCCGCGCGCAATAGTCCCTTCATCACGGTCATCAGCAGGATGAAGCCGATTTCGGTCATGATGGTGACGCCGAGCATGGCCGCAACGCTGAAGTAATCCATTCCCTGCATGGTGGCATCGCGACAGCCCGAGATGGCGAACGCGCCCGATGCGATCGCCGTCAGTACGATGCCGACGGCCGCGCAGCCGATAATAAGATTCACGTTGGGGAGCGCCTTGGCGGTGAACACCGCGCCCGAACCGGACAGCGACAGCAGTCGCCAGACGCCGATGAACGCGATTTCGACGCATGCCAGGAACAGCTCGCCCAGCACAAGGTACGGCCAGCGCAGGGGAGCCTGGCTGACGTAGAAACCGGCCATCACCTCGCTGAGCACGGGGACCGCGATCGCCTGTCCCCAAAGGCATCCCAGCCAGATGAGCACGACGATCGCCTTCGATCCGATCAGGACCCACCGGTTCATATAGTTCTTCATGTGTTTCCTCCTTGCCGAGATTGCCGACAGGAATCAGTATATATCGTTTTTCGATATATGTAAATCGAAAAACGATATAAAAGACCCCTCTGCTCAGTGAAGGCAGAGGGGTCGGGTCGGTATTGGCACTGAGCGCGCGGAGTCTTTCTCGGAAGTGCCGAACGCGCTCAGGCCGTGACTTGGCTAGTCCTCCTTCGCGCTCGGAGCGCTCAGGCTGTGCTCATGCTTCCTTCGCGGCCGGGGCACTCAGGAAGTGCTCCTCGCTGGGCAGCACGGCGTTGAGGATCACCGCCACCACGAACGCCACGGCGATGCAGTTGGAGGCGAAGATCTGCTGGAACAGCGAGGGGAAGTTCACGAAGATGTCGCTCACCTGCGTGAAGCCGATGCCGATGGTCAGCGAAAGCGCGGCGATGGTGATGTTGCGCTGCGAGAAGCCCGCCTCGGCGATCATCTGGAAACCGGAGAGGATGATGTTGCCGAACATCATGATGGTGCAGCCGCCGAGCACTGCCTGCGGCAGCGAGTTGAACACCTCGGCGATGGCCGGCACGAAGCTCGCCAGAATCAGGATGAGGCCGCCGGAGAGGATCACCTTGCGGTTGACCACCTTGGTCATGGCCACCAGGCCGATGTTCTGGGCGAAGGAGGTCAGCGGCAGGCAGCCGAACAGGCCGGAGACCGAGGAGATCAGGCCGTCGCCGGCAATGGCGCCCGCGGTCTCACGCTCGGTGGGCGTACGGTTGAGGCCCACCTTGGTCAGGGCGGCGGTGTCGCCGAGCACCTCGACCGAGGAGACCACGTACAGCAGGCCGATGGAGATGATCGAACCCCAGTCGAACTCGGGCTTGAACGGCATGAGCTGCGGCACGGAGACGATGGCGAGGTCCTGGAAGCCGGAGAAATCGACCTTGCCCATGCAGATGGCCACCACGTAGCCCACCACGAGACCGAACAGCACGGACAGCTGCTTGGCGGTGCCCTTCATGAGCAGCTGGAAGGCCAGGCATGCCACCAGGGAGATGAGGCCGAGCGTGAGGTTCTGCCAGGAGCCGAAGTCCTTCGCCCCGGAGCCGCCGCCGAAGCTCGTGGCGCCAACGTTGAGCAGCGAGAAACCGATGGAGGTCACCACGATGGCGGAGACGATCGGCGGCACGAAGCGACGCCAGTACTTGGCGGTCAGGCCCAGCACCAGCTCCAGCACGCCGCCGACCAGGACCGCGCCCACCACGGCGCCGTAGCCCTTATCCGCGCAGATGGCCACCGCGGCGGCCACGTAGGTGAAGGAGATGCCGGTGACCATCGGGAGTCTGGAGCCGATGCGCCACGCGCCGTACAGCTGCAGGCAGGTGCCGAGGCCCGCCACCAGCAGACCGGCCTGGATCACCGCGGCGGACTGGGCCGGGGTCATCTTGGCGGCGGACGCCACGATGAAGATCGGGGCCAGGTTCGCCACGAACATGGCCATGACGTGCTGCAGGCCGAACGGGATGCCCTTCCAGAAGGAGACGGGCGCGTCCAACGAGCTCAGCGCCTCGAAGGACACCGAGGCGGATTGCTTCTTCTCAGACAATGTTGTTTCCTCTCTTTTTCTCTCTTTGCGAATCGTCGCTGCGAATGGCCGCTATGGACTGCCCGCTCAGTGGCGGAATTCAATCTTGCCGGTCTCGGGATCCATGGACTCCACGATTGCCAACGAATCCACGTCATAGCCCTCGGCGCGCAGGCTGTCGCCGCCGCCCTGGAAGCCCTTCTCCACCGCGATGCCGATGCCCTCGACCGTGGCGCCGGCCTTCCCGCACAGCTCGATGAGGCCGCGCAAGGCCTTGCCGTTGGCCAGGAAATCATCGATGAGCAGCACATGGTCGCCGGGGTTCAGGTACTTCTTGGAGACGATCACCGGGAACTCCTTCTGCTTGGTGAAGGAATAGACGGTGGTGGTGTACTGGTCGCCGTCCAGGTTGATGGACTGGGCCTTCTTGGCGAACACCACCGGCACGTCGCCGAAGTGGCGGGCCGCGCAGCAGGCGATGCCGATGCCGGAGGCCTCGATGGTCAGGATCTTGGTGATGGTCTTGCCCGCGAAATGCTCGGCCCAGGCCGCGCCCATGTGGTCGAACAGACGCACGTCGCACTGGTGGTTCAGGAATGCGTCCACCTTCAGCACGTCACCGGCCTTGACGGTGCCCTCGGCCTGGATTCGCTCCTCGAGTTCCTGCAATGGAATACCTCCTTGACATCGGAATGGCATAGCTACGGTTCGGTAACTATGGGGATATGGCAAACCAGCTTACGCTGACCGGCGCATATGGGCGGCGCGTATGGTAGATATGAATGTCGCATTATGCAGGGGAGCCGAAAAACGGAGGAACATACAGTGTTCGAGGAGCCGGAAGTCATCGCACGCAGCGCCCAGGAACTCGTGGGCGACCTCAACCCCCAGCAGTCCGAGGCCGTGCAGTACCGCGGCCAGGCGCTGCTCATCGGCGCGGGCGCGGGCTCCGGCAAGACCCGCGTGCTCACCCGGCGCATCGCGTGGATCCTGAGCCAGTTCGGCGCATGGCCCAGCCAGGTGCTCGCCATCACCTTCACCAACAAGGCCGCCGCCGAGATGCGCGAACGTCTCGGCTCGCTCATCGGCCCGGTGGCCCAGCGCATGTGGGTTTCCACCTTCCACTCCGCCTGCGTGAGGATCCTCAGGCGCGACGGCAAGTCCATCGGACTGAAGTCCGGCTTCTCCATCTACGATTCCGCCGACTCCGAACGACTCGTCAAGATCATCGCCACCGAATTCAACCTGGACATCAAGCGATACACCCCGCGTTCGATCCTGGGCCACATCTCCGACCTCAAGAACAACCTGACCGGCTGGAAGGAATACCTGGCCCTGCACGCCCCGGACTTCACCCCCGGCCAGCGCGGCTACCAGTTCGGCACCGTGGGCGACCTCGAAGCCATCTACGCGGTGATCTACGCCGAATACGAACACCGCCTCGCGCTCGCCAACGCCGTGGACTTCGACGACCTCATCGGCCGCACCGTGGAACTGCTGAGAAGCGACCCGGCCGTGGCCGAGTACTACCATCACCGCTTCCGCTACATCCTGGTGGACGAGTATCAGGACACGAACCACGCCCAGTATGTGCTCGTGCGTGAGCTGGCGGGCGTGGACGCCGGTGCGCAGGCCGTGCCGGGCGCACCGAACGCCGGCAAGAGCGGCCCGGCTTGGATCACCGTGGTGGGCGACTCCGACCAGTCCATCTACGCTTTCCGCGGCGCCGACATCCGCAACATCCAGGACTTCGAACAGGATTTCCCCGCCGCCAAGACCATCATGCTGGAACAGAACTACCGTTCCACGCAGACCATCCTCGACGCGGCCAACGCCGTGATCAGCCACAACGAGGGCCGCAAACCCAAGAAACTGTGGACCGCGCTCGGCAAGGGCGAGCCGATTGTGGGCTACGCGGCGGACAACGCGCAGCAGGAGGCTCAGTGGGTGGCCGGCGAGATCGCGCGCCTGCACGCCGAGGAAAGCATCGCCTACTCGGACATGGCCATCATGTACCGCGCCAACGCGCAGTCGCGCTCGCTGGAGGAGGCGCTCATCAACGCGGGGCTCCCGTATCAGCTCGTCGGTGGCACCAAGTTCTACGAACGCCGCGAGATCAAGGACGCGCTGGCCTACCTGCAGGCGCTCGTCAACCCGGACGACGACGTGAACCTGAGGCGCATCCTCAACGTGCCCAAGCGCGGACTGGGGGAGCGGGCCGAAGGTGTGCTGCTGGCCTACGCCCGCGAACAGGGCTCGAGCTTCTTCTACGCGCTCATGCACGTGGACGAGATTCCCAACGTACCCACCCGCACCGCCACGCAGCTCAAGGCCTTCCGCGAGCTCATGGGCGCGCTCTCGCAGTTCACACGCTCGCATGACTCCAAGCCCAGCGAGATCGTGGCCGAAGTGCTGGAGAAGACCGGATTGCGTGCCGAACTGGAGAAGTCCGTGGATCCGCAGGACGCCTCCCGTCTGGAGAACCTGTCCCAGCTGCAGTCCACCGCCGCCGAATTCGAGCAGAACACGCCGGACGCCACGCTCTCCGCGTTCCTGGAGACCACCGCGCTCGTGGCCGACTCCGACCAGCTGCCCGGCGAGACCGAGGACTCCGGCAAGGTGACGTTGATGACCCTGCATACCGCCAAGGGCCTCGAATACCCGGTGGTGTTCCTCACGGGCATGGAGCAGGGCACGTTCCCGCACTCGCGTTCCATGGAGGACGTAACCGAGTTGCAGGAGGAACGCCGTCTGGCGTACGTGGGCATCACCCGCGCCAAGCGCCGCCTGTATGTGACGCGCGCCGCCGTACGCTCCCAGTGGGGGCAGGCCGCGGACATGATGCCCAGCCAGTTCCTCGACGAGATCCCGGCCGAACTCATCGACTGGAAACGCCGCGAAGCCGGCGTGGAACGCATGCGAGGCGAGTGGACCGACGGATTCGCCGACGACATGGGCGGTTGGGATGATGACGATTTCGGCGGCACCACGTTCGGTGGGTCGTCCACGTTCGGCTCGCGTGGTTCCGGCTCCTCGTACGGGTCACGATCCCGGTACGGCTCATCGTCCTATGGGTCGGGTTCCTCATACGGTTCGTATGGGTCCCGCTCCGGCTCGACCTACGGCGGATCCGGTTCGACGTACGGTTCGCGATCCCGTTCCGGCTCGTCCTACTATGGCTCACGGTCGGGATCGTCTGACTCCTACGGCCGCACCCGCGGCGGCAAGGTCACGACGCGACGCACTGCGCCCAAGTCGTCCGCATCCGGCGGCAAGGCCGTGCCCAGCTCGTCCCTGACCAAGGACAACGGCCTCAACATCGCGGACTTCGCCGTCGGCGACATGGTCAGCCACGACCAGTACGGCCTCGGCAAGGTCACGGACGCGCAGGACAAGGGCCGCAACTCCGTAATCACGGTCGATTTCGGTTCCGCCGGCGTCAAACGCCTGATGCTGCGCGTGGCTCCTATCGAGAAGCTCTGAGAGTCTCTCAATAGGAGCCCTTCACGGCATGGCCGCTCACTTCGCCTACGGGCAGTCCACTGGACTGTCCGCTTTACGGCTCAGCCATTGAGAAGCTCTGAGAGCCTCTCAATAGTTGAGCCGATATTTCCGGCTCCCCTTTCTGAGGGGAGCTGTCAGTGAAGCCGACTGAGGGGAGCACCCGGTCCAAGCCGTCAATCCTTTCAGCCTCACTTTATTCAGCGGCTTCCTTCAAGGAGAGAGTAGCTGGGAAAAGCCTTGCCGTAGCATAAGAAGCCGGTAAATACAAGACTTGTTTTTCCGATTCCTTCATGGGCATAATGCGGAACGTTGTGTTTGTCGCCCGCAAAGGGCCTACCGGAAGAGACCATGAAGAACAAGCTGTTTGCTTCACTGCCCAACATCGTGCTAGGCGCGCTGACCGCCATCGCACCCCAGACCTTCGCCCACGCCTGCGGCGCCCACGACGGCATGATGCCGGCCTGCCATTATTCGCAGCAGGCCGCCACCGGCATCGGCGTGGTGATCCTCGCGCTCGGCATCGTGGCGCTGTTCGCTGAGCCCAAGGTCCGCGTGGGCCTCAACATCGCGGCCATCGCCGACGTCCTGCTGCTGTTCGCCGTGCCCACCGTACTCATCGGCATCTGCAAGGGCGCGATGATGCACTGCCGCATGGTGATGCTGCCCACCCTCATCGTGCTCGGCGTGCTCACCATCGTGTTCGCAGCCGTGTCCATCTGGCTGGACACCCGTGCCCCCAAGCGTGCCTGACGTGACCGTACGCACATCCCCGCGCACCGCACTGCGCGCACTGGCCGCCCGCAACCTTGCAGGGCGGCCCATGCGTACCGGAGCCCTGCTCGCCGTGGTGACCATCCTGGCGTTGGCCTTCTTCGGCGGCACCATGCTCACCATGAACCTCAACACCGGCATGACCAGCATGGAACGCCGCCTTGGCGCCGACCTCATGGTGGTGCCCCAGAACACGACCCAGAAGGCCGAAGCGCTTCTGACCGACGGCAGCCCCAGCACGTTCTACTTCACCAAGGACATCGCCGCCAAGGTCGAACAGGCGGACGGCATCGAACAGGCCAGCGAGCAGACCTACATAGCCTCGCTCGCCGCCGCCTGCTGCGATGAAAAAATGCAGATCATCGGCTACGACCCCGCCACCGATTTCGTCATCGAGCCATGGGTGGCCTCCCAGTTCGACGGCACGCTGGAAGACGGGCAGATGATCGCCGGCGCGAACGTCAACGTCTCCGTCGACGGCACCGTGGAACTCTACGGCCGCACATGGCCGGTCGTGGCCCAGCTCGCCAACACCGGCACCAGCCTCGACAACTCCGTATTCATCAACCTCGACACCGTGCCCGACATGGTGGATGCCTCGGCCAAAGTCGCCAAGCGAGTCATGCCCGCCGAATACGCGGACAAGGCCGTCTCCACCGTGCTCGTCAAGGTGGCTGAGGGATACGACGCGCAGACCGTAGCCATGAACATCCAGCGTCTCGACCCGACCTTCTCCGATTTGGGCTACGTGTACCCGGGCGGCATCACCGCCACCACCAAAACCGCGCTCAACGCGCTGGTGACCTACCTGGCCGTGTTCGTGGCGGCCATCTGGGTGATGGGCGTGATCGTGCTGCTGGCAGTGTTCGCCTCCTCGGTCAACGAACGCAAGCGCGAATTCGCCTCGCTGCGCATCCTAGGCGCCACGCGCGGCATGCTGGCCGGCATCCTCCTGCGCGAATCGGCGCTGATCGGCCTTGGCGGAGGCATCCTCGGCGTGGGCCTGGCCTCGCTGGCCATCTTCCCCTTCAGCGCGCTGATCGGCCGCCAGCTCCAGCTGCCATACCTGCAGGCCCCGTGGCCGGCTGTGCTCGCCGTCATGGGACTGGCCGTGATCTGCTCGGTGGCGATCGGCGTCATCGGCTCGCTGTCCGTGCTCGCCCGCATCGGCCGTCCCGAAGCGTATCTGACCTTGCGGGAGGGGGAGTGACATGACCGGATCCATCGAAGCCATGAACGGAACCGTGACCGGAGCCATGGATGACGACATGGCCGATTCCGTTGCCGGCGCCGTTGCCCATGAGTCCCGGACCGCAGCCGCGCAACCGGCACCGCTGGTCGAACTCAAGGACCTGACCCGCACCTTCACCCGTCGCGGTGCGCCGTTCGACGCCGTGAGCCATGTGAACCTCGCCGTCGCGCCCGGCGAATTCGTCGCCATCGTGGGCCGATCAGGCAACGGCAAAAGCACGCTCATCAACATGGTCGCCGGCCTCGTACGTCCCACGTCGGGCGTTGCGGTCGTCGACGGGCGAAACGTGGCCGGACTGGGGGACAGGGAACTGTCGCTGCTGCGCAACCGGACCATCGGATTCGTCACCCAAAGCCAGACCCTGCTCGCCAATCTGACGGTGCTGGACAACGTGATGCTGCCGTCCACCCTGTACGGCAACACGCCGTCGGGCTCCGGGGACGTTGCCGCGGAACAGGCGGAACAACGCGCCCGCACGTTGCTCGAACGCCTCGATGTGGCCGACCTTGCGGACAGCTATCCGCGCGAACTGTCCGGCGGCGAAATGCGCCGCGTCTCCATCGCCCGCGCGTTGATGAACACGCCGAAGCTGCTCATCGCGGACGAACCGACGGGCGACCTTGACCAGACCAGCACGGACCTTGTCATGCGCCTGCTGCGCGAACGGGCGGACGCCGGCACCGCGGTGCTCATGGTCACCCACGATCCCGACGCCCTCGCCTGGGCGGACACGGTGTACCGCATGGACGCCGGTGTGCTGTCCATGGCCTGAGTGTAAAATAGCTCGCTGGTGTCTGCCGCATGGCAGAGGCCATCTGGAGCCCTAGCCCATCAACGGGTCGGCGGCAGGCGATCGCAAGGACGCCGGCCGTTCGTGAGCGATCACGAGGAAGCGTTGGAGAGGCCCGGCTCAGCGTCTGGAATCCATTCGGAAACCGGGCGTTCCGTTCAGATAACGACAGAAGGAACAATCCAAATGACGAACGTTCAGCGTTCCCGCCGTCAGGTGCGCCTTTCCCGCGCCCTCGGCATCGCACTGACCCCCAAGGCTCAGCGCATCTTCGAAAAGCGTCCGTACGCTCCTGGTGAGCACGGCCGTACCCGCCGTCGCACCGAGTCCGATTACGCCGTGCGTCTGCGCGAGAAGCAGCGTCTGCGCGCCCAGTACGGCGTGTCCGAGAAGCAGCTGCGTCGCGCCTACGATCAGGCCACCCGCACCGCCGGCCAGACCGGTAACGCCATGCTGGCCGATCTCGAGGTCCGCCTCGACAACCTGGTGCTGCGTTCCGGCTTCGCCCGTACCACCGCCCAGGCCCGCCAGTTCGTGGTGCACCGTCACATCCTCGTTGACGGCAACATCGTGGACCGCCCGTCCTACCGCGTCAAGCCCGGCCAGACCATCCAGGTGAAGGCCAAGAGCCAGACCATGGTTCCGTTCCAGATCGCCGCCGAGGGCGTGCACCGTGACGTGCTGCCCGCGGTTCCCGGCTACCTCGACGTGAACCTTGCCTCCCTGAAGGCCACCCTGACCCGCAAGCCCGAGGTCGAAGAGATCCCGGTGCAGGTCAACATCCAGTACGTGGTCGAATTCTACGCCCGCTGATCCGGGCCCCTCTGGTCAATATACAATTCCAGGACATACCGCTCGAACCCCGCGCTCCCTTCATGGGTCGCGGGGTTCCTGCGTTGTGGAGGCATGAGGCGGTGCAGGGCGCGCAGGCGGCCAACTCCATGTAGCATGGAACGCATGATCCTGCATCTTCATCTGGTCCGCCACGGGCAGACCACATTCAACAAGTACAACCGGCTTCAGGGATGGTGCAACGCGCCGCTGACCGAATCCGGCCTCGCCGACGCGGACAAGGCCGGGCACAAGCTCGAAACATTCGACTTCGCCGCGGCCTACTGCTCGGACACCTCCCGTGCCGAAATCACCGCAAAACGAATCCTCGACATCAATGAAGCCGCGGGGCACCGCCGTCCCGAACTCGTCGCGGACATGCACTTCCGCGAGCAGTGCTACGGCTACTTCGAAGGCCAGGACATGTCCCTGGCTTGGACCGCTGCGGGCGGCCCCCACGGCGCGAAGAACTACAACGACATCGTCGCCAAGTTCGGTCTCGCCGCCACCCGCGATTTCCTCAAGGAAGCCGATCCGTTCCACGATGCGGAATCGGACGCTGAATACTGGACGCGCGTCGAAGGGGCGTTCCGTCTCATCGCATCCAATCCCGCACTCAAGGATGGCGATGATGTGCTCCAGATTTCCCACGGCAATACCCTGCTGAGTCTCGGCCACCGGTTCGGCAATTCCGATCTGGATCTGAGCGAACGACCTGCCAACGGATCGGTGACCGTGATCGACTTCGACACGGACAAGCCGTTCGACCAGGCCGTCACCATCGTCTCCTACGGTCGCTGAGCGGGTCCGCGGCACCGGGGAATTCCCGAGTTTTCTCGGCTGCATAGGCGGGGCAACATGAGAAATAGGCCCGGAGTGCTACCCTTGTCCGAGTAAATGTGACCTCAAGGAGGCAAAATGGGAGTCGGAGAGATCGCTGGCCTGATCGCGGCCATCGCGTTCGCAGTGTTGGCCGGGTTCATGATCTATCCGCTGATCCGGTTGGGCAAGATGTTCGACCAGATCTCGCAGACCGTCAAGGAGTCCGGCGAGCACGCCATCCCCGCGCTGGACGAGGGCGTGACCACCGTCAAGCAGGTCAACAAGTCGCTTGAGGACGTCAACCGCATCTCCGCCGCGGCCTCGACCACCGCCAACAACGTGGGCGCCCTGACCGACCTGTACGGCTCCTTCCTCGGTAAGCCCGTCATCAAGATCGCCTCCGCGGCGTACGCGCTCAAGTCCACCGCCCAGTCCTTCGTCGCCGGCAAGGCGGCGGGTGAGGCGGCCGACGGCGCCGCCAAGAAGGGGGAGTGATGTTCAAACGCATCTTCTGGATCGGTGTCGGCGTGGCCATCGGCGTCGCCGCCGTCACCAAGGCCCAGGCCTACGTCAAGGCCAACACCCCGGACAAGGCGCGGCAGTTCCTGCTCGGCCCGGACCAGGACAACGTGCCTCTGAAAACCCTCGAAGGTCTGGTCAACGAGTTCAACGCCACGCGCCGAGCCCGCGAGGCTGAGCTCAACCGTCAGTACATCGAGCGCGCCAACTGACACGCGCACGGCCCCGCCGCGGGAACCGAAGCGGCGAGGCGAATCGCATCCCATAACAGAACCGGACTTTTCCCGTTTATCTTTCTTTCCATCAGACAGGGGCGTTCCCGCGCCCGAAACACCAACAAGGAGTTCATCCGCCCATGCGCACTGCGGACATCGCCAAGCGATATCTCGACTATTTCGCCAAGCATGACCACCTGGTCGTGCCTTCGGCATCCCTGATTTCCCCGAACCCCACCACGCTGTTCACCATCGCCGGCATGGTGCCGTTCATCCCGTACCTCATGGGCGAGCAGACCCCGCCGAAGCACCGCATGGCCTCCAACCAGAAGTGCGTGCGTACGCTCGACATCGACGAGGTCGGCAAGACCACCCGTCACGGCACCTTCTTCCAGATGCTCGGCAACTTCTCCTTCGGCGACTACTTCAAGGAGGAGGCCATCCACTACGCTTGGGAGCTGCTGACCACCCCGCAGAGCGAGGGCGGCTACGGCTTCGACCCGGAGAAGCTGTGGATGACCACCTTCACCGACGACGATGAGGCCCGTTCCCTGTGGATCAACGAGGGCGTGGATCCCGAGCACATCCAGAAGATGGGCATGGAGGACAACTTCTGGACCACCGGCGGCCCCGGCCCCGGCGGCCCCTGCTCCGAGATCTACGTCGACCGTGGCCCCGAGTTCGGCAAGGAAGGCGGCCCGATCGCCGACGAGAACCGCTACATCGAGATCTGGGACCTCGTGTTCGAGAACTACGAGGTGGACAACGTCAAGTCCAAGACCGACCTGCACATCGTGGGCGAGCTCGAGAACAAGAACATCGATACCGGTGCCGGCCTGGAGCGTCTCGCCTACCTGATGCAGGGCAAGAACAACATCTACGAGACCGATGAGGTCTTCCCGGTCATCGAGGCCGCCGAGAAGCTCTCCGGCCTCAAGTACGGCGAGAACGAGGACGCCGACGTGCGCTTCCGCGTGGTGGCCGACCACGTGCGCTCCGCCCTGATGATCATGTCCGACGGCGTGCGTCCCTCCAACGTGGGCCGCGGCTACGTGCTGCGCCGCCTGCTGCGCCGCACCGTGCGCTCCATGCGCATGCTCGGCGTGACCGATCCGGTGCTGCCCACCCTGTTCCCGACCTCCAAGGCCGCGATGGAGCCCAGCTACCCGGAGCTCAACGACACCTTCCACGAGGTGTCCGAGTCCGCGTACGGCGAGGAGGACGCCTTCCGCCGCACGCTGGAGACCGGCACCACGATCCTCGACGTGGCCGTGAACAAGGCCAAGGCCGATTCCGCCGAGCCCACCGTGACCGGCGAGGACGCCTTCAAGCTGCACGACACCTACGGCTTCCCGATCGAGCTCACTCTCGAGATGGCCGCCGAGCAGGGCGTGAAGGTGGACGAGGCCAAGTTCCGCGAGCTCATGGCCGAGCAGAAGTCCCGCGCCCGCGCCGACGCCCTGAAGAAGCGCCACAACGTGGACCTGTCCGTCTACGACGACTTCAAGAAGACCCTCGCCAAGCCGATCGACTTCCTGGGCTACACGGACATGTCCGCCCGCGCCAAGGTCATCGGCATCATGCAGGAGGGCAAGGGCTCCGTGCCGGCCGTCACCGGCCCGGCCAACATCGAGGTCATCCTCGACCGCACCCCGTTCTACGCGGAGGCCGGCGGCCAGCTCGCCGACCAGGGCGAGATCCTGTCCGACGACGGCGCCGTGCTCGAAGTGGACGACGTGCAGAAGCCCATCAAGGACCTCATCGTCCACCAGTGCCGTCTGACCGAGGGCACGCTGGTCGTCGGCGCCGAGGTCAACGCCAACATCGACCTGAACCGCCGTGGCGCCATCGCCCGCTCCCACACCGCCACGCACATGGTGCACAAGGCGCTGCGCGAGGAGCTCGGCCCGCAGGCCACCCAGCGCGGTTCCGAGGACGCCCCGAACCGTCTGCGCTTCGACTTCCAGTGGTCCAAGGCCCCGGCCAAGTCTGTGATCTCCGCCGTGGAGGAGCGCGTCAACGACAAGCTGCGCGACAACCTGGCCGTGACCACCAAGGAGATGAAGTTCGACGACGCCATCGCCCTGGGTGCCATGCACCTGTTCGGCGAAAAGTACGGCGACATCGTGCGCGTGGTCTCCATCGGCGAGGACGGCTGGAGCCGCGAGCTGTGCGGCGGCACCCACGTTGACCACGTCGGCAAGATCGGCATGGTCAACATCCTGTCCGAGGCCTCCATCGGCCAGGGCGTGCGTCGTGTGGACGCCGTCGTGGGCCAGGGCGCCTACGACTTCAACGCGCGTGAGCACGCGCTGGTCTCCCAGCTGTCCGACAAGCTCAACGCCCGTCCGGACGAGCTCGCCGAGCGCATCAACACGCTGCTCGCCAAGCTCAAGGAATCCGACCGTCGCCTGGCCGCCATGTACGAGAGCCAGCTCGCCGCCACCGTGCCGGCGCTGGTGGCTTCCGCCAAGGACTCCGCCGCCCCGGTCAAGACCGCCGTCAAGAACGTGGGCCACTTCGGCTCCTTCGACGCCCTGCGCAAGACCGTGCTCGACGTGCGCGGCCAGCTCGGCGAGGACGCCCCCGTGGTGGTGGCCCTTGCCGGTGTGTCCGAGGACGACAAGCCGATGGTCGCCGTGGCCACCAACGAGGCCGCCCGCAAGGCCGGCATCAAGGCCGGCGACCTGGTCCGTGGAGCCTCCAAGATCCTCGGCGGTGGTGGCGGCGGCAAGCCGGACTTCGCCCAGGGCGGCGGCGCCGATGCCTCCAAGATCGACGAGGCGCTCGAAGCGCTGAAGCACGAGGCGATCAAGGCCTGAGAGAAGCCCATTGGTTTGGCTAGGCGTTGATTTGGGTAATGCCCGGGTCGGACTCGCATTGTCCGACCCGGAGCTTACCTTCGCACACCCCGCCGGGAACATTCACGTTGCCGGCGACTACTTCTTTGCCATCGACGAAGTACTGGACGTCATCGAGGACGAACAGGTGACCCACATCGTGGTCGGATTGCCGTTGCAGATGGACGGCACCGAAGGCAAAAGCGCCAAGAAGGCGCGTCGATGGGCGGCCAATCTGGAGAAGAGGCTGCTCGCGCAGGCAGAGGATGAGGAAGAAGAGCACCAGATTCCGCAGGTATCATTGGTGGACGAGAGGCTGACGACGGTCAGCGCGCATCGTCAGTTGTTCGAGGCGAATCGCGCATCGAACAGGCATAGGCCGGTGGTTGACCAGCAGTCGGCAGTGGTGATTTTGCAGACGGCGCTCGACCGAGCAAAGGGACAGTGAGGTACCGGTTCCATGTCCGATGATTTCCATGATTTCTTTGACGAGAACACCCACTGGGTCGAACAGGGCGCGGCGGCGCCGGCAGGCAACGCCTCCGAACCGCCCAAGCCGCCGAAGTCACGCAAGGAGATGCGCAAGCGGCGCGCCCAGCGCAGGCGCAAGCGTGTCAGCGGCATCATCGCCGCGCTGGTCGTCATCGCCGTGATCGTCGGGGCCGGGTACTTTGGCGTCACCAAACTGATGTCCTGGCGCGACAGCCGTTCCCAGAACACCGCCGTGGCCGCCGACTATCCGGGTCCCGGTTACGGCGAGGTCGATTTCACGGTGGATGACGGGCAGGGTGCGGCCGAGATCGCGCAGAACCTGGTCGAGGCGGACGTCATCAAATCCGCGGCCGCCTTCACCTCACTGGTCAGCGCCAACGGCACCACGCTCTACCCGGGCACCTTCACGTTGAAGAAGCACATGTCCGCCTCCTCCGTGGTCGATATCCTGTCCGATTCCAAGCAGGCGGCCGGCTTCCTCGAGGTGCGGCCGGGCGAACGTTCCGCTGACGTGATCGAGGCGGCGGCATCGCTCACCGGCATCGACCAGAGCGAGTTCGACGCCATCGTCAAGAACAAGGGCAAGGACATCCTGCCCGCGGAGGCGAACGGCAGTTTCGAAGGCTGGTTCGAGCCGGGCACGTACAACGTCAAATCCATGAAGAGCGCGTCCGCCGTGCTCAAGGCCATGGTCGACAAGCGCATCGCCAAACTGGATGATCTGGGCGTGCCGACCGGCAAGGACCGCGAACGGGTGATGATCATCGCCTCCATCGCCGAGGCGGAGGTCAACAAGTCCAATTACTACGCCAAAGTGACGCGCGTGATCGAGAACCGACTCGAACAGGGCATGAACCTCGGCATGGATTCCACCGTGGCCTACGGCAACAACGTGAAGCCCTCGCAGGTGACCACCGCCATGACGCAGGACGACTCCAACCCGTACAACACGTACCAGATCGCGGGACTGCCGCCCACGCCGATCAGCAACCCCGGCGACACGGCCATCAAGGCCGCCATGAACCCGGAGGAAGGCGACTGGCTGTACTTCTGCACGGTCAACCTCGACACCGGCGAGACCAAATTCGCCACCACCGCCGAGGAACACGACAAGAACGTCGCCCAACTACGCCAGTGGCAGGCCGATAACCAATAAATGACTCGTTGGGCGACAAGGGCCCTGCGACGGCGGAGCCGTCAGCGAAGTTGACCGAGGGGAGCATCGCGGATTGTCGCGGTGCTCCCCTCAGCCGTAATGACGTCGCTTTCCGGGGAGGAGCCAGAGGAACCGTCACCCAAGAGCCGTCAACGCAATCGCGATAATCGCACCCATCAATATCGCCGGCACATACGGCACCTTGCCGGCGTACCCTGTACCGCGTTGCGGATCGAACCTGGTCCACAGCGCGATCCATATCAGCCCGGCGACGCCCATCGCCACCCACCAGACGACCACCGCAACCAAGCCCAGCAGCCCCACGGCCAGTCCCATCGGCACCATGGCCGTCACATCGCCGAATCCCAGCGACTTCGGCACGATCAGCGCCAGCGCGAACTGAACCAGACAGCACAGCACGGTGAACAGCAGCGCCTGCAACAGCGCGAACAGGTCATTGGCGACCACCCCGTACGCGAAATCGGCGATGATCTGCGCCAACGCGCCCACCGCCACCCACGGCAGAGGCACACGACGGCGGCGCACATCCTCGAAGGACAGCGCGAGCCCACATAGCAGACCGGGCAGCGTGAACAGGTATGGCATGGCTTAACATTAACCCCTAGTATCCGAAACGAAGAAACGAGGGAAAGCTATGTTGCGCTGGCAGACGGCAGGGGAGTCGCACGGAGAGGCCCTGGTGGCCATGATCGAGGGACTGCCCGCCGGCATCCGCATCAGCACGGACGACATCGTCTCGGCACTGGCCCGTCGCCGTCTGGGATACGGCCGTGGCGCGCGCATGAAGTTCGAGCAGGACAAGGTGCGTCTGCTCACCGGCGTCCGTCACGGTCTGACGCTCGGCTCCCCGGTGGCCATCGAGATCGCCAACACCGAATGGCCCAAGTGGACCGAAGTGATGAGCGCCGACGCGCTCGACCACGACCTACCGCGCGAAGGCCGTAACGCCCCGCTGTCCCGTCCGCGTCCGGGCCATGCCGACCTGACCGGTATGCGCAAGTACGGTTTCGACGACGCCCGCCCGGTGCTCGAGCGTTCCAGCGCCCGTGAGACCGCATCCCGCGTGGCCCTGGGCGAAGTCGCTCGACAGTTCCTGGAGCAGGTGTTCGGCATCCGCACCGTATCCCATGTGGTGGCGCTCGGCGGCGTGCAGACGAACCCCGACCTGCCGCTGCCCACCCCGGACGACCTTGAGGCGCTGGACGCCTCCCCGGTGCGCACGCTGGACAAGGAAGGCGAGCAGCGCATCATCGAACGCATCGACGAGGCCAAGAAGGCCGCCGACACGCTTGGTGGCGTGGTCGAGGTACTGGCCTACGGCGTGCCCGCCGGCATCGGCACCTACGTGGAATCCGACCGCCGCCTGGACGCGGCGCTGGCCTCCGCCATCATGGGCATCCAGGCGTTCAAGGGTGTGGAGATCGGCGACGGCTTCCTGGAGGCCGCTCGCCCCGGCTCCCAGGCGCATGACGAGATCGTTGTCAACCCTGACGGCCGCATCGACCGTCTGTCCAACCGCGCCGGCGGCATCGAAGGCGGCATGTCCAACGGTCAGGTGATCCGCGTGCGCGGTGCCATGAAGCCGATTCCCTCCATTCCGAAGGCCCTGCGCACGGTGGACGTCCTGACCGGCGAGGCCGCGCAGGCCATCAACCAGCGTTCGGATTCGACCGCCGTGCCCGCCGCCGCCGTGGTGGCCGAGGCCATGGTGCGCCTCACCCTCGCCAAGTATGCGCTGGACAAGTTCGGCGGCGACAGCGTGGAGGAGACCCACCGCAACCTCGAGGCGTACCTCGCCTCCTGGCCGGAGCACATGCGCTGAACATGGCAGCACGTAAGACGACGCATCGCAACCGCCGACCGCACGCCGTCATCATCGGCATGATGGGTGCCGGCAAGACCCGTGTGGGCAAGGAGATCGCCCACATGATCAGGATCCCGTTCGCCGACGCCGACATCGAGATCGAGCGCGAGGTGGGCATGAAGATCCCCGCCTACTTCGAGAAGTACGGCGAACGCGCATTCCGTAAGGTCGAGGCGGAGCTTATCGCCGACTACCTCGAGGACTTCGAAGGCATCTTCTCCCTCGGCGGCGGCGCCCCGATGACGCCCTCCACCCAGGACGCGCTGGCCCGGTACATCGACCAGGGCGGGCGCGTGGTGTATCTGGACGCCGACCCGGCCGAGGCCATGGAACGTGCGAACCGCGGTGGCGGCCGGCCTATGCTCAACGGCGACGGCAACGCCCGCTGGAAGAAACTGTTCAAGGAACGCGACCCCGTATTCCGCAGGGTCGCCAACGTCCATGTGCGCACCCGCGGCCTCACGCCGCAGGGCGCCGCCAAGAAAGTGATTGATATGGTTGCAGAGAGAACGGTCCACGTCACCGGTGCCGCCATCGAACCCTACGATGTGGCCATCGGCGAAGGCGCCATGAACCATCTGGCCGAGGTGCTGGGCAACAAGCCCCACAAGATTGCGCTGATCCACACGCAGTCCGTGCAGCGTCACTCCGACCGTGCCCGCGCGCTGCTGCGCCAGGGCGGCTATGAGGTCTCCGAAATCGTGATTCCGGACGCCGAGGCCGGCAAGACCATCACCGTGGCCAACGGCATCTGGGAACGACTCGGCAACGAGGGCTTCACCCGTTCCGACGCCGTGGTGGGACTGGGCGGCGGCGCGGCCACCGACCTGGCCGGATTCGTGGCCGCCACATGGATGCGCGGCGTGCGCTACGTGAACTGCCCCACCTCGCTGCTGGCCATGGTGGACGCCTCCACCGGCGGCAAGACCGGCATCAACACCCCGCAGGGCAAGAACCTGGTCGGCTCGTTCTACACGCCGGCCGGCGTGCTGGCGGACACCAAGACGCTGGCCACGCTGCCCAACGACATCTTCATCGAGGGCTTGGGCGAAGTGGCGAAGTCCGGCTTCATCGGCGACCCGGAGATTCTGGCGATCCTGGAGTCCCATGCCGACGAACTGCGCGGCTTCGACGGCTCTTCGTTCCTGGGCTCGCCTTTGGAGGACGTGGTCTCCGAACTCATCGAGCGCACGGTCACCGTCAAGGCGCATCACGTTTCCTCCGATTTGAAGGAGAAGGGCCTGCGCGAGTTCCTCAACTACGGGCACACGCTGGGCCACGCCATCGAAAAGCTCGAGCACTTCCGCTGGCGCCACGGCAACGCGGTGGCCGTGGGCATGGTGTACGCGGCCGAACTGGCCCATATCCTGGGCTACATCGATCAGGATCTGGTTGATTACCACCGTTCGCTGCTGTCCTCCCTGGGACTGCCGACCTCGTGGAACGGCGGCTCGTTCGAGGACGTACTGGCGCTCATGCACCGCGACAAGAAGGCTCGAGGCAACCAGCTGCGCTTCGTGGTCCTCGACTCGATCGGCCATGTGGTGCATCTCGACAACCCGCCCGCCGACGCCGTGGAAGAGGCGTTCCGCCGCATCCAGCACTAGTACGAAATCTCATCGGGTAAAGGAGCGATCATGACCAAAGTAATCGTTGTCAACGGACCGAATCTCGGCCGCCTCGGCGTGCGTCAGCCCGACGTCTACGGTCGTCAGGACCTGGAGGAGCTGCGCCGCCTGTGCACTGGATGGGGTGCCGAGCTCGGCCTTGACGTCGAGGTCCGCCAGACCGACGACGAGGCCGAAATGGTGCGTTGGATGCATCAGGCCGCCGACGAGAAGACCCCCGTGGTGATGAACCCGGCCGCGTTCACCCACTACTCGTACGCGCTGGCCGACGCCGCCCACATGGTCGGCGATGCAGGCCTGCCGCTCATGGAGGTCCACATCTCCAACCCCTCCGCGCGTGACGAGTTCCGCAAGCGCTCCGTGATCTCCCCGGTCGCCACCGGCACCATCACCGGCATGGGCTTCTACGGCTACAAGCTGGCCATTGAGGCCGTCGCCCATATCGTCAACGGCTGATAGGTCGTCAGCTGGTACTGCAACGGATTTGTGACTTGACGGTCGGCTTAGAATGGAGCCGACCGTCAAGTCATATGAGGGGGGATTCCGATGAAGCAGTACAAGGCAGTGGTGTTGAATTACGCGCCGAGGGCCACAAGCATGGCCGAGCAGCTGGAGAAGACCGCCAATGAAATGGCGCAGCAGGGATATGAGTTGGTGACCTTCTCCGTCACCAACTCAGCCAAGGCAATCGCCGTGTTCGGCATCGGCAAGGCCGACTGATACCGGTGGGCCGAATACCCGAATATCATCGAACACGCCGCGTCATAGACCGGTGATAGGATGAAATCCCATGGTTAGAAGAACACATGGCAATTCGCAAGAACACGTCACCAAGCATATTTTCGTCACCGGTGGCGTTGTTTCCTCTCTCGGCAAGGGCCTGACCGCCTCGTCTCTGGGCCGTCTGCTGCGTTCGCGTGGCCTGCACGTGCTTCAGCAGAAGCTCGACCCGTACATCAACGTGGACCCGGGCACCATGAACCCGTTCCAGCACGGCGAGGTCTACGTGACCGAGGACGGTGCCGAGACCGATCTCGACATCGGCCACTACGAGCGTTTCCTCGACGTCTTCCTGAGCCAGAAGGCGAACGTCACCACCGGCCAGATCTACCAGGAAGTGCTGCGCAAGGAGCGCGCCGGCGAATACCTCGGCCAGTGCGTGCAGGTCATCCCGCACATCACCAACGAGATCAAGTCCCGTATGCGTGCCCAGGCCTCGGACGACGTCGACGTGATCATCACCGAGATCGGCGGCACCGTGGGCGACATCGAATCCCAGCCGTTCCTGGAGGCGGCCCGTGAGGTGCGACGCGACCTCGGTTCCGACAACTGCATGTTCGTGCACGTCTCCCTGGTGCCGTACATCTCCGCCGCGCACGAGCTCAAGACCAAGCCCACCCAGCACTCCGTGATGATGCTGCGTCAGCTGGGCATCTCCCCGGACGCCCTGGTGCTGCGTTCCGATCGCCCGCTCAACCAGTCCATCAAGGACAAGATCTCCCTGATGTGCGACGTGGATGCCGAGGGCGTGGTCAACTGCGTGGATGCCAACAGCATCTACGACGTGCCGAAGATCCTGTTCAACGAGGGTCTTGACGCCTATGTGGTGCGCGAGCTCGGCCTGCCATTCCATGACGTGGATTGGGACGAGTGGGAGGACCTGCTGGAGCGCGTCCACCACCCGAAGCATGAGGTCAACGTCGCCATCGTCGGCAAGTACATCGACCTGCCGGACGCCTACCTGTCCGTCACCGAGGCCATCAAGGCCGGCGGCTTCGCCAACTGGGCCAAGGTCAACGTCAAGTGGGTCGCGGCCGATCGTTGCGAGACCACCGAAGGCGCGGCCGCCGCGCTCGACAACATCGACGGCATCGTGATCCCCGGCGGTTTCGGCATCCGCGGCATCGAGGGTAAGATCGGTGCCCTGAAGTTCGCCCGTGAGAACGGTCTGCCCGCCCTGGGCCTGTGCCTGGGCCTGCAGTCCATGGTCATCGAGTACGCCCGCCACGTGCTGGGCATCGAGGATGCCAACTCCACCGAGTTCGAGCCGGATTGCGCCAACCCGGTGATCGCCACCATGGAGGAGCAGAAGGACATCGTGGCCGGCCACGGTGACATGGGCCACACCATGCGTCTTGGCTCCTACCCGGCCGAGCTCGAGGAGGGTTCGCTGGTGGCCGAGCTGTACGGCACCACGCATGTCACCGAGCGTCACCGTCACCGTTACGAGGTCAACGTGGCGTACAAGGACCGTCTACGTGAGGGTGGTCTGCGCATCTCCGGCCAGAGCCCGGATGGCGAGCTCACCGAGTTCGTCGAGCTGCCGCAGGACGTGCACCCGTTCTACGTGGCCACCCAGGCCCACCCGGAGTTCAAGTCCCGCCCGACCAAGCCGCACCCGCTGTTCGCCGGCCTCGTCAAGGCCGCGCTGGACCACCAGCAGGAGCGCTCTGGCAAGTGAGCCGATGAGCTGAGGTTCGGAGCGACGGGTTCGCGCTGAACGGCCATCCGTAAAGGGGTGGTGAAGTCTCTCGTCAAGGGAGATTTCACTGCCCCTTTTGGTATGAAAACGGCTTGTTTCCGTCCGTGTCGGAAAATTTTTACCGGGCTGATACAAGTTTGCTAGACTGCAGGGGAGACGCAGACTACGGCAGAAAGTAGAAGCCATGAGCGAGTACAACGACGACCCAACTCAGGCGATGAGCCCGGTGAGCGGCAGCGGTCCGGCCGCGGAGGAGACCCTGATGATGGAGATGGCCGGTGCCTCGGATGCTGCCGCAACCAGTAAAAAACGCATCATCTGGCCATGGGCGGTACTGGCATGTCTGCTGGTGGCGCTTGGCGCCGCGGGAGGCGCGGGCATATGGTTCTTCCAGGATCATGTATTGCCCGGCACGACCCTATGGGGCAATTCCGTGATGGGCAAAACCGAACAGGAGATCGCGGATACCATCAACGATCAGGTGAGGAACACAGCGGTCAAGGCCACATACGAGGGCAAATCCGCGTCCTTCACCCTTGCCGATCTCGGCGTGGATTTGGATGGCGAGGTCATCGCATCCGAAGTGTTCAATGCCAAGCGCGATGACGCCCTCTGGCAGCGGTATGCGTTCTGGATCACCAAGGACGTGTCTCCCGAGCTCGATGCCAGGCTCGCCGACGGCACCGTGGTGGACAAGGCCCTCGGCATCGAGGTCAATGAGCCCGTGGACGCGCAGGTCAAACTCAATGACGCCAAAAACGGTTTCGATGTGGTCGCGGGGGAGAACGGTCAGGGAGCGAACGCCACCGCCATCGCCGAGCAGGCCATCGTCTCGCTGACCTCGCTCGGAGCGTCCCAGCCCAATACGGTTCGCGTCCAGCTGGATGTGACCGAGCCGACAGTGACGGACGAGATCGCCGAAACGGTGAAATCCACGTTGGAAGACATCGTGAGCCAGAAGGTGAGCATCAAGGTGGCGGACAAGGCCATCGCCACCATCGACGCGCCCGCTCTGGCTTCCGCAATGAGCATCAATGCCAACCGGCAGGCCAAGCTCAGGGACACCGAAACCCGCAATGGATATGTGGTCTTCGACGCGGAAAAGCTCCAGAAGCACTACGACGAACAGATCAAGCCAAACCTCAAGCTCGAACGTGAGGACAAGAAGCTCGTGGTGGACAATGCCGGTCAGGTACTCGGCACCGAAACCGAGGGCCATGATGGCATTACCATCACCGAAGGCGCGGACCGGAGCGTGGGCGCCAAGCTCGCCAAGGCCTTCTCCGAAGGTGCGTCCTCCATCACGGTCGACGGCAAGGTGGATCCCAAGCAGGAGGTCAAAGTGACCCATCATGTGGTCATCGACCTGTCCGACCGCAAGCTGTACGCCTACGAGAACGACAAGGTGGTCAACACCCTGAACGTGGTGGTGGCCCAGGGCAACGACAACATCACCGGCGAATGCGTGGGCCTCATGTGCACCCCCACCGGCGACTTCAACATCTGGTACAAGCTGCCCAGCCAGGATATGAGTGGCACATTGAACCTCGCCGACGGCACCGTGGAGAAATGGGACGTCAAGGGTGTGGGCTTCGTGAACTACTTCTCCTCCGGCTGCGCGATCCACCGCATCGCCGGCGGATACGTGGCAGACGCATCCATGCCGTACATCGCCAACGCCTCGCACGGTTGCGTGGGCATCGGCTGGGACGTAGCCGAATGGTTCTACGGCTGGTGCAACATGGGCACCAGCGTGCATATCCAGGTGTGAGCCGGAACACATGCCGGTTTTCCGTCCATACCGCCGTCGGATGAACGAATCCGCATGACCCCTTGCGTTTCGGTGACGGGCGGCGTATGCCTGTAATGAAACGCACAATCATTATTTGCCGTGATTGGTAGTGTTTCCCATGGGTTCTGCTAGGTTTACCTAGGACTATGTCTATGTGCGAAACGAGATGGAAGGCAGGAAGGTGACCGACAACACAGCACCGAACGCCGCCGCTGACGTGGAGATGAGCCAGTACGTGGCCGATCGTTCCCGCGTCAACGAGGATAAGATCAAACAGGATGATGAGATCATCAGCCAGTTCGGCGACTACAGCTATGGCTGGCATGATTCCGACGCGGCCGGCGAGGCGGCCAAGCGAGGCATCGACGAGAACGTCGTGCGTGCCATCAGCGCCGACAAGGGCGAGCCTCAGTGGATGCTGGACATGCGTCTGCGTGGCTTCAAGGCGTTCCTCGACAAGCCCATGCCCAACTGGGGCGTGGATCTTTCCGGCTTCAACGCCGACGACTTCAAGTACTACGTCAAGCCGATCGACAAGCAGGCCAAGAGCTGGGACGAGCTGCCCGACGACATCCGCTCCACCTACGACCGCCTTGGCATCCCCGAAGCGGAGAAGAAGCGTCTGGTCTCCGGCGTGGCCGCCCAGTACGAGTCCGAGGTCATCTACAACTCCATCCAGGAGGACCTGAAGAAGCAGGGCGTGATCTTCGTGGACACGGATACCGCCGTGCGCGAATACCCTGACCTCGTGAAGAAGTACTTCGGCACCGTGGTGCCGCCCGAGGACAACAAGTTCGGCGCCCTGAACACCGCCGCATGGTCCGGCGGCTCCTTCGTGTACGTGCCCAAGGGCGTCCACGTGGACATCCCGCTGCAGGCGTACTTCCGCATCAACACCCCGGCCATGGGCCAGTTCGAACGTACGCTGATCATCGCGGATGAAGGCTCCTACGTACACTACGTGGAGGGTTGCACCGCCCCGATCTGGTCCGAGGATTCGCTGCACGCCGCCATCGTGGAGATCATCGTGGAGAAGCATGCCCGCGTGCGCTACACCACCGTGCAGAACTGGTCGAACAACGTCTACAACCTCGTCACCCAGCGCGCCTACGTGCGCGAGGGCGGCACCATGGAATGGGTGGACGGCAACATCGGATCCAAGGCCACCATGAAGTACCCGGCCTGCATCCTCGCCGAGCCGTACGCCAAGGCTTCCACCATGTCCCTCGGCTTCGCCGGCAAGGGCCAGTACCAGGACACCGGCGCCAAGATGATCCACCTGGCTCCGCACACCAGCTCCACCATCGTGGCCAAGTCCATCTCCCGCGGCGGCGGACGTTCTGCCTACCGCGGACTCGTCAAGATCGTCAAAGGCGCGGAAGGCTCCTCCAACTCCACCGTGTGCGACGCGCTGCTCGTGGACGACTTCTCCCGCTCCGACACGTACCCGCATGTGGACGTGCGCGAGGACAACGTCTCCATGGCCCACGAGGCCACGGTCTCCAAGGTCTCCGAGGACCAGCTCTTCTACCTGATGAGCCGCGGCCTCAACGAGGACGAGGCCATGGGCATGATCGTGCGCGGCTTCGTGGAGCCGATCAGCCGTGAGCTGCCGATGGAATACGCGCTCGAACTCAACCGACTCGTGGAACTGCAGATGGAAGGATCGGTGGGCTGATCCCATGACCAACGAAGCAACCAAGAACGTCAAGGAAATAGCCATTCCGGTCGCGGACCCGAACGATCCGTACGCCATCCCGGCGGCCATGCCGTCCTCCGTGGACCATGCCGCCCGCTCGTTCGACGTGAACGACTTCCCGGCACCGGATCGCAAGCAGGACGAATGGCGCTACACGCCGATCGAACGCATCAACGAGTTCTTCGACGTGTTCAAGCCGTCCGGCGAAACGCAAATCGAAGTCTCGATGATCGACGGTTCGCCGCTGACCGAAGGCGTGAAGCTCAGCCAGGTCAGGCTCGGCGAAGCCCCCTCCGGCACCGTCTCCAAACCGAACGACCGCGTCTCCGCCGTCGAATGGAACTCCGGCGCCACCGCAACGGTCATCGAGCTGAACGGCGAGATCGCCCAGCCGGTGCTCGTCAAGGTGCATGGCGCGGGCGAGGATCTCGACGCCTTCCACCTGGTCATCAAGGCCGCGGACAAGTGCCACGCGGACGTCGTCGTGGAGCATGACGGCGACGCGCGCCTCGCCGAAGGCGTGGAAATCACCACCGGCAAGGACTCGCATGTCTCCGCCACGTTCATCCAGGAATGGGACAAGACCGCCAAGCATGTGGGCAACCACCGCATCCATGTGGGCGAAGGTGCATCCCTGCGCCACTCCGTGGTGACCCTCGGCGGCGACGTGGTCCGCATCCGCATGGATCAGGACTTCGGCGGCCCGGAAGGCGACCTCAACATGCTCGGCATCTACTTCGTGGATCCCGGCGAGCATATCGAGCACCGCACGATGGTGGTGCACAACCACCCCGACTGCAAGTCCCGCGTGGTCTACAAGGGCGCGCTCGACGGCAAGGGCGCGCACTCCACCTGGGTGGGCAACGCGCTCATCCAGCCCACCGCCCCAGGCACCGACTCCTACGAGCTCAACCGCAACCTGGTGCTGACCCCCGGCGCCATCGCCGATTCCGAGCCGAACCTGGAGATTGAGAACGGCAACATCATCGGAGCCGGCCATGCCTCCTCGGTGGGCCGCTTCGACGATGAGGAACTGTTCTACCTCCAGTCCCGTGGCATCCCCGAGACCGAAGCCCGCAAGCTCGTGGTGCGCGGCTTCTTCGGCGAACTTGTGGAGGAGATCGGCATACCCGCCATCTCCGAACACCTCATGGACGTAATCGACCGCCGACTGGCCCGTGGCGAAAGCGACGCCATGGCGCAGGTCCTCGAAGACAAGTAGGCCGGGGACACCGAAGCGGCCCGGCCCAAACAGACATCGCAACATTTTTAGGAGCACACACATGTCAACACTCGAAATCAAGGACCTCCACGTCCACGTCGAAACCAAGGACGGCATCAAGCAGATCCTCAAGGGCGCGACCCTGACCGTCCACTCCGGCGAGACCCACGCCATCATGGGCCCCAACGGCTCCGGCAAGTCCACGCTCGCCTACACGCTTGCCGGCCACCCCAAGTACGTGGTCGACTCCGGCGAAGCCCTGCTCGACGGCCAGGACATCCTCAAGATGACCCCGGACGAGCGCGCCAAGGCCGGCCTGTTCCTGGCCATGCAGTACCCGGTCGAGGTGCCGGGCGTGTCCATGACCAACTTCCTGAGGACCGCCAAGACCGAGATCGACGGCGAGGCCCCCGGCATCCGCCAGTGGACCAAGGACCTGTCCGCCGCCATGAAGCGCCTCAAGATGGACCCGAAGTTCGCCACCCGTTCCGTGAACGAAGGCTTCTCCGGCGGTGAGAAGAAGCGCGCCGAGGTTCTCCAGCTCGAGCTCCTCAAGCCGAAGTTCGCCATCCTCGACGAGACCGACTCCGGCCTCGACGTGGATGCCCTGCGCATCGTGTCCGAGGGCGTGAACCGCGCCAAGGAAGCCAACCAGTTTGGCATCCTCATGGTCACGCATTACACCCGCATCCTCAAGTACATCAAGCCGGACATCGTGCATGTGTTCGCGGACGGCCACTTCGTCAAGACCGGTGGCCCCGAACTGGCCGACGAGCTCGAAGAGAACGGCTACGACGCCTATCTGCCCGAAGGCGCCGATTCCGAATCCGCCCTGGCCTGATCCATCCGCTGATCCAACCGGCTGCAGGCTCCGAACAGAACAGGGGCCGGCAGCCATAACGCAACGTATCGAAGGGGAATATGATGGTTGATTTCAAGGCGATTCGGGATGAATTCCCGATTCTGGACCAGGAGATTCACGGACACCCGCTGGTGTACCTCGATTCCGCGGCCACCTCGCAGAAGCCGCAGTGTGTGATCGACGCCGAGGCGGACTTCTACCGCACGATCAACGCCGGCGTGCATCGCGGCGCCCACGAACTGGCCGCACGCTCCACGCTGGCCTTCGAGGAGGCCCGCGCCAAGGTGGCCAGGCTGGTCGGCGCCAACGCGGCGGAAGGCGAGGAGGAGATCGTCGTCACCGGCGGCGCCACCGCTGGCCTGAACCTGTTGGCCACGGCTTTCGGCAACGCCTCGCTGGGCCGCGGGGGAGAGGAGGCCAAGCGCTTCGCCCTGAAGCCCGGCGACGAGATCGTCGTCTCGCGCGCCGAGCACCATTCCGTGCTGCTGCCGTTCCAGGAGCTTTCCTACCGTACCGGTGCCACGTTCAAGTGGCTTGATCTGACCGAGGACGGCCGTGTGCGCACCGACAACCTGGACGAGGTCATCACCGAACGCACGAAGGTGGTGGCCGTGACCCATGTGGGTAACACCACGGGTGCCATCACGGACATCGCCCCGATCATCCGCCGCGCGCACGCGGTCGGAGCCGTGTTCATCCTCGACGCCTGCCAGTCCGTGCCGCACCTCAAGGTCGATTTCCATGCGCTGGATGTGGACTTCGCCGCCTGGAGCGCGCACAAGATGTACGGTCCCACCGGCGTGGGCTTCCTGTACGGCAAGCGCGAGCTGCTTGAAGCGTTGCCGCCGGCCAACTTCGGTGGTTCGATGGTGGAACTGGCGTACATGGACCACGAGGCCCAGTACATGGCCCCGCCGGCACGATTCGAGGCCGGTACGCAGCCGGTGGCCCAGGTGGTCGCCGCAGGCGTGGCCGCCGAATGGATGATGAACATCGGCCTGGAGAACATCGAGGCCCATGAGAAGACCATCGCCGCCGAACTGCTGAAGCTCGGCGACATCGACGGCATTCGCATTCTGGGACCGCGCGAGAATGTGGGCCGCATCGGAACCGTGGCCTTCGACGTCCAGGGTGTGCACCCGCACGACGTGGGCCAGTTCATCGACGCGCAGGGTATCGCCATCCGTGTGGGCCACCACTGCGCCCAGCCCGTGCATCGTCACTTCGGCCTGTACGCCTCCAACCGTGCCTCGTCCGGCGTCTACAATTCGGTCGAGGACGCGCAGGCGCTGGTCGAGGCGGCCAAGGGCATCCGCAAGTTCTTTGGAGTGGAATAAGGAACAACAGACATATGAGTGATTACGGCATGAGCGGCGACGAACTGGAGCAGATGTACCAGGAGGTCATTCTTGAGGCCTCCAAGCATCCGCATGGCCGGGAGTCCTTCGCTCCCGACGCGGCCGTGGAACAAAGCGCGGACGCAGCTTCGGCGGATACCACCGTGCGCGCCACCCATGAATACTGCACGCCGGGCGAATCGCACCAGTTCAATCCGACCTGCGGCGACGAGGCGACCGTGCACGTCGAGGTGTCCGACAGCGAACCGCACACCATCGAACGACTGGTGTGGGACGGCCACGGCTGCTCGATCTCCCAGGCCAGCCTGTCCGTGATGGTCGATCTCGTGAACGGCAAGACCGTGGACGAGGCCATGCATCTGGAGCAGGTGTTCCACCAGCTCATGGAATCGCGTGGCGCCGGTCTGAACGACGATGCCCTTGAGGACGAGCTCGGCGACGCCGTGGTGTTCCAGGGCGTATCGAAATACCCTATGCGCATCAAGTGCGCTCTGCTAGGCTGGGAGGGTCTGAAGGACTCCGTCGCCAAGGCCCTGGCCGCAAAGAACTGAGGTGGAAATCATGAGCGACAACAATCTGGTCCCCGAACCTACGCCCTCCGTGTTCGACGCCGTCAACGGCGTGCTGCAGGACGAGGAGGCCGCCCGCCGAGTAATGGCCAATCCCGCGCTGGCCAAGGGCTTCCCGAACGGACGTCCCGCGGAAAACACCGTGGCCGGTTCCGGTGATACGTGTGGCTGCGGCAACCACAAGGGTGCCTGTGGATGCTCCGACGAATCGGACGGCAATGAGATTCCGCTCAAGGCCGTGGACGATATCGGCCGTGCCACCGCCGAGGACGTGCGTGAGGCTCTGCACCAGGTCATCGATCCGGAGCTCGGCATCGACGTCATCGACCTGGGCTTGGTGTACGGCATCGAAATCGATGAACTGGGCCGTGCCATCATCACGATGACGCTGACCACGCCGGCCTGCCCGCTTACCGACCTCATCGAGGACGAATGCGCCTCCACGCTGGCCGGACTGGTGGAGGAGTTCCGCATCGACTGGACGTGGAACCCGCGCTGGACCGTCGATCGCATCACGCCTGACGGCCGCGACCAGCTGGCTGCGCTGGGCTTCAACTTCGACAACCTGCCGAAGTACTGAGCCGCAAAGCAGCGCATAAGGACATACAAAAGGCTCTGTTAAACCAAGATCGACATGGCCCTTATTCCTGGCTCCCCTTGTCAGGGGAGCTGTCGGCGAAGCCGACTGAGGGGTAGTCAGACATGGATCCATGTCAATCTTGGTTTAACAGAGTCTTGATTTATGTCAATCTCGGTTTAACAGGACATACGAAAAAGCCTGACAACCACAATGGTTGCCAGGCTTTTTACGTTTGCTACCGAATCAGATCACTCAGTCATCGACGATGGTGTTCTTCGGAACCACGGTGATGCCGTCCGGCGTGACGGTGAAGCCGCGGGCCAAATCGTGCTCGGTGTCGATGCCGACTGTGGAGTTCTCGGTGAGGACCACGTTCTTATCGAGAATCGCCTTGTACACGCGGGCGCGACGGTTGATGACCACGCCGTCGAACAGCACGGAATCGACGATCTGCGCCCAAGAGTGGATGCGCACGTTCGGGGAGAGCACGGAGTGGTGCACCTCACCGCCGGAAACAATCACGCCGGGGGAGACGATGGAGTCCGTGGCGTGGCCCAGGCGATCGCGGCCGGCGTGCACGAACTTGGCCGGCGGCAGGTTGCCGGACATCGTGTAGATCGGCCAATCCTGGTTGTACAGGTTGAACTCCGGCACATAGGCGATCAGATCCATGTGCGCATCGTAGAACTGCTTGATGGTACCCACGTCGCGCCAGTAGGCGTGATCGGTGGCCGTGGAACCCGGAATCTCGTTGGAGTTGAAGTCGTACACGCCGGCCTCGTTACGGGAGGCGAAGTACGGGGCGATGTCGCCGCCCATGTCGTGCTTGGTGTCGGCGGCCTTCTCGTCCAGCGCCAGCGCCTCGAACAGGGCCTTGGTGTTGGCCACATAGTTGCCCATGGAAGCCAGGATCTGGTTCGGGTTGTCCGGCAGGCCGGTGGTGGTGGCCGGCTTCTCCTGGAAGTTCTTGATCATGTTCGGATGCTCGGGATCGACCTCGATCACACCGAACTGGTTCGATTCCTCGATGGGCTGGCGGATGCCGGCCACCGTGAATTCGGCGCCGGACTCGATGTGCTGCTGCACCATCTGCTCGAAGTCCATACGGTAGACGTGATCGGCGCCCACGATCACCACGATGTCAGGCTGGACATCCTCGATGATGTTGATGGTCTGGTAGATGGCGTCGGCGGAGCCCAGGTACCAATGCTTGCCGAGGCGCTGCTGCGCCGGGACGGGGGAGACGTACGAGCCCAGCAGCGGCGAGAAACGCCACACCTGGGAGATGTGACGGTCCAGCGAGTGGGACTTGTACTGGGTGAGCACGACCACCTGGCGGTAACCGGAGTTCACCAGGTTGCTCAGCGGGAAGTCGATCAGGCGATAGACGCCGCCGAACGGTACGGCGGGCTTCGCGCGATCGCGGGTTAACGGCATCAGGCGGGTCCCCTCGCCGCCTGCAAGCACAATCGACAGAATCTTGGGATTCTTGGCCATCGTAACTGTCCTCTCTGTTACCTGAGCGTCTTTCGACACCGCACTGCTCTGCCAAACGCTTCCTTGCATTTGGTTTACATAGTTAATAATTGCAGAAAAAAACGAACATGCAAGGCTTTCGCCCCCGCGTGGCGTGAACTTGGCATGAATAATTCAGTCGTGTGGCGTCCGTTCGGGGCCGGTTCCGGCCGCATAGGGACGGGCGCGGCGATTGGGGAGCACCCGGCATCGTTGCGGCGGGGCCGATTCCCCCGTCGTCGGGGCACCCCTTCGGCGTGTCGGGAGATGGTGGATGCGCCGAATATGAGACGTGCGGAGCCGAATGATGAAGTCATCGCCGTCCGCGTGTCCCGCGTGTCGCAGGTCGGAGCGTCGGCGCCGGCGACACGCGGGACACGACACGCCGGCTCAGCGGGTGGCGTAGAAGGCGACCGCGCTGGATGCGGCCACGTTCAGGGAGTCCACGCCGTGGCTCATCGGGATCTTCACGGTCAGGTCGGCGCGCGCGATGGTGTGACGGGACAGGCCGTCGCCCTCCGTGCCGAAGATCAGCGCCAGCTTGTCGATGCGCGCGGGGTCGCCATCCGGCAGATGGAGTCGGCGGGTGAGCTCGTCCAATGAAATGGAGTCGTCCTCAAGGGCCATGGCCACCGTGGTGAAGCCGAGCGATTTGAGCTCGTCGATGCCCTTGAACGGCCAGTAGTGCTTGTCTTCGGTGCCGTCCTCGTCGTATCCGGTGATGCGGGTCCACGGCACCTGGAAGACCGTGCCCATCGACACGCGGGCGGCGCGCCGGTACAGGGGGTCGCCGCAGGAGGGGGTCACCAGCACCGCGTCCACGTCCAGCGCCGCGGCGGAACGCATGAGCGCGCCCACGTTGGTGTGGTCCACGATGTTCTCCATCACCGCCACGCGGCGTGCGTCACGGCACACCTCGGCCACGGAAGGCAGCGGCCAGCGACGCATGGCGCACAGCGCGCCACGGTGCAGGCGGTACCCGGTCAGACGTTTGAGCTGTTCGGGGGAGGCCACATACACCGGAACCGCCGTGCCCCAGCGCTCGTCGATGAAGGTGAAGGTTTCGGCCATGCCCTCCAGCCATGGTTCCTCGACCAGCAGGGACAACGGCTCGCGTCCGGCCGCCAGCGCGCGGTCGATGACCTTGGGGGATTCGGCGATGAACATGCCCTTGGCCGGCTCCAGGCGATTGCGCAGCTGCATTTCCGTGAGGTTCACATACGCCTCGACGCGCGGGTCGTCGACGGAATCAAGGGTGATGAACTGCATGATGGCCTTTCGATCGAATGGGGCGTGGAGGGGCGGTGGGCGCCCTGTCTGGGAAAACTACCGCGGATACGCAAAAACCCCTTGCAATGCAAGGGGTTTCATCTGTGCCCGAGACGGGACTTGAACCCGTACGCCTGTATAAAATAGGCACTAGCACCTCAAGCTAGCGCGTCTACCATTCCGCCACCCGGGCAGGTGTCGTTTGGACAACGAGTAGATACTTTAGCAGTGATTCCGGAAGATGCAACACGGGGTGTGTCATCGGCGTGTCGCGTGTAGCCTTGAAGGCATGACAGATGCCCTTTTCCTTTTTGATCCGCAGGTTGACGACGTCCCGGTGAACAGCGACGAGCTCCACACCGGATGGAAGCTCACGCTTCCCGCGCACATCAAGCGCCATGCCGTGCAGGCCATGCGCCTGAAGGCGGGGGACAGCCTGCAGCTCTCCGACGGCCACGGTCTGAGGATCCATGCGGTGATGGCCGACCCGGAGGCCGGTCTGGCCGAGGTGTCCGAAGTGGGCCGTGAACCCGAACCCCAGACCCGGCTCGGCCTGATCCAGGCACTGGCCAAAACCGGCCATGACGAGCAGGCCATCGACATGGCCACGCAGATCGGCGTGGACGAAGTGATCCCCTGGCAGGCGGACCGTTCCATCGCCAAATGGAAGAGTGGCCGTACGGACAAGAAATGGGGCGCCGTGCTGGACGCGGCCACCGAACAATCACGCCGCGCCTTCAGGCCGGAACTGGGGGAGTGCGTCTCCAGCAAGCAGATCGTGGCCATCTGCCGTCGCGCATGCGTACACGGGGACATGGTGGTGGTGCTGCACCAGGATGCCACCGACACCTGGGCCGGCGTGGAGGCCAAGGTGAATCAGCTGGTGGAACGCACACTCGAGGACGGCCGTCCGCGCACCGTGTACGTGGTGGTGGGGCCGGAAGGCGGCATCAGCGAGCAGGAGGTGGCCGATTTCACCGCGGCCGGGGCCGTCAGCTGCGTGCTCGGCGGCAACATCCTCAGGGCCGCCACGGCCGGTCCGGTGGCGTTGTCGCTGCTGTCCCGCACGCTGGGCCGCTACGACTGACCGAAACCGGCTTTCGCCTCCCGCGATGGGTAACGCCCCCGCGCTAAGCTGGTCAGTAGTGCAATACCGCCAAACAAGGAGCATGATGAGCGCATCCGACGATTGCCTGTTCTGCAAGATCATCGCAGGCCAGATTCCCAGCACCAAGGTCTATGAGGACGACACCACTTACGCCTTCAAGGACATCAACCCCAAGGCCAAGGTCCATGTGCTGGTGGTGCCTAAGGAGCATTACGCCAACGCGGCCGAACTCGCCGCCAAGGATCCGGCCGAGCTGGCGCATATCGTCTCCGTCGCCCAGCACATCGCGGACGAGGCCTTCCACGGCGCCTACCGACTGATCTTCAACACCGGCCTTGACGCGGGTCAGACGGTGTTCCACGTGCACGCCCACGTGCTGACCGGCGAGAAGCTGGACGAGTAGACAAGGGGACGAGAAGCTTTCGTGGCCACGACTACACGTACCATCACCATCCCGTCCCAGCTCGATCCGGTGGCCGTGCTCGGCCCCGTGGACGAGGTCATCCGAGAGGTGGAACGCGCCTTCCCGGAACTCACCATCATCGTGCGCGGCAATCGGGTGGCCGTCGTCTCCCGGTCCAAGCAGACCGAGTCGCAGGCCGCCCAGGCGGAGGATCTGATCAACACCATCATCCGGGCCGCCTACACCGCGCCCATGGACGCCGACACCGTGCGCCGCATGCTCGACCAGAACGTGCTCAGGAACAGCGTGCGACTGGAGCGTCCGGGACATGGTCCCACCCATGACAAGCTCGTGCAGTCCACCGCGGGAGAGACGCGCGGTCGCATCCACGGGCAGTCCCACGGCCAGGCCGGTCGCGAGACGACCTACCGCAAGCCGACGGTACCCGGCGTCATCACCTTCGCCGCCGGCGTGCCGGTCCGCGCGAAGACCGCAGGACAGGTGGCGTACGTCAACGCCATCGAATCGCATACCATCACCTTCGGCATCGGCCCGGCCGGCACCGGCAAGACCTATCTCGCCGTGGCCAAGGCCGTGCGCGCCTTCCAGGACAAGCAGATCCGACGCATCATCCTGACCCGTCCGGCCGTGGAGGCGGGCGAGAACCTGGGCTTCCTTCCCGGCACCCTCAACGACAAGGTGGATCCGTATCTGCGTCCGCTGTATGACGCCCTGGGCGACATGCTCGGCGCCGACCAGTTGAGGCGCCTCATGGACGACAACACCATCGAGGTTGCGCCGCTCGCCTACATGCGCGGCCGCACGCTCAACGATGCGTTCGTGATCCTTGACGAGGCGCAGAACACCACCGAGCAGCAGATGAAGATGTTCCTGACACGACTCGGCTTCAACACCAAGATGGTGATCACCGGCGATATCTCGCAGGTCGATCTGGCCGTGCCGCGTTCCGGTCTGGCCACCATCGAGCAGATCCTAGGTGATATCGAGGGCATCTCCTTCGTTCATCTCGACACCGAGGACGTGGTACGTCACCAGCTTGTGGGCCGCATCGTGGCCGCGTACGACCGTCATGCCGCCATCGCCGGTGACCACCGTTCCATCGAACGGCATGGACGGCGGCGCGGACGCGCGGCGGAAGACGGCACTGCGGGCTCCGCACGATCCGGCGGCACAGGTAACGCCGCGGAGCCGATGACCGAGCACGCACCCGCCGATACACCCGCAGACACCCAGACGGAACTTCCGATGCAACGAAACGAGGCAACAGATGAGCGTTGACGTGACGAACGAGACCCAATGGGTCATCGACCCCAAGGTCTTCTCCGATCTGGGCGTGTGGGTGCTCGACCAGATGCGCGTGAGCACCCAGTCCGATCTGACCATCATGTTCGTGGACCCCGATCCCATCGCCGAACTGCACATGCGTTGGATGAACCTGGAGGGGCCGACCGACGTGATGAGCTTCCCGATGGACGAACTGCGCCCCGGCGACGGCAAGACCGTCATGGAGGGCGTGCTCGGCGACATCGTGATCTGCCCGTGGGTGGCCGCCCAGCAGGCCGCCGCCGCGGGACACAGCACCATGCAGGAGATGCTGCTGCTGACCATCCACGGCATTCTCCATCTGCTCGGCTACGACCATGTGACGCCCGAACAGGAGCGTCAGATGTTCGGCCTGCAGCGCCAGCTCCTGCTCACGTTCTTCGCCCTGCGCCACGATTCCGGCGTACAGGCCACCCTGCCCGCAGGCACGCCCGACGCGCTGGCCATCTACGACGCCGCGCACGGCGCCGGACGCGATCTAGACGCCAAGTAACCGGCAGCAGGCCGTACCTGTAAACCTGCACGTTCCCGCAATTTCCGCAATCCCATAACCCCGCAAGGACAGCAAACTCCATGGAGTATCTCAGTACCACCCTGATCGCCATCACCGTCGTGCTTGTGCTGGTGGCCGCCCTCTTCGTCTGGTTCTCGCTGACCATGGCCGCCTCCGAAGGCGCCGTGGCGCGAGTGACCCGCGCCAGCCTGAACAACCTCATCCTCGAGGTGCAGACCGACTCCGAGGCAAGCCAGTTCCTCAAGATGAAGAAGATCGACAAGATCCATCGCGTGCAGCGGCTCATCTCCGACCGGTACGCCACGGCGGGCAGCTGCGCGTTCTTCCGCATCGCCTGCAACGTGCTCGACGGCGTGCTGGTGGCCTCCATCGCGGCGTTGTGGGGCGCCGAACTGTGGGTGGAACTGCTGGCGGGCTTCCTGTTCGCCATCATCGTAGCCGTGGTCTCCGTGCTGGTCCGTCCGCGCACCGCGGGCATGGCCAAGCCGGTGGACATCATGATCGCGCACTCGCGCATCGTCTCCCTGGCCTGCAAGGTGACGCCGTTCGCCCGCATCGGCTCGGACAAGAACGGCGCCAAAAGCGCGGGTCGCCGCGGCAAGAACTCCGACCTGTCCGACGACGAGGAACTGGAGAAGATCCAGCTCGAACAGGGCAAGGCCGCCATCGACCGCCTGGTGGAGTCCAACGACTTCGACCCCGAAGTCTCGGAGATGCTGCGCAACGTGCTCACCCTGTCCGACACGCTGACCCGCGAGATCATGGTGCCGCGCACCGACATGATCTGCATGGAACGCGACACCACGCTCGTCTCCGCGCTGAAGCTGTTCTCCCGTTCCGGCTTCTCCCGCGTGCCGGTGATCGGCGAGGATGTGGACGACCTCATCGGCGTGGCCTATCTCAAGGACGCCGTGCGCGCCACCGCCTTCAACCAGGCCGCCCTCAGCCGCAAGGTGGAGACCATCGTGCGCCAGCCGCTGCTCGTGCCCGAATCCAAGCCGGTGGACGACCTCTTCCATGAGATGCAGCGTTCCCGCCAGCATGTGGCCGTGGTGGTGGACGAGTACGGCGGCATCGCCGGCATGGTGACCATCGAGGACACCATCGAGCAGATCGTGGGCGAGCTGGAGGACGAACACGACCGCACCCAGCGCAGCGAACCGGAGAAGATCGGCGAGAACAAGTGGAAGATGCCGGCCCGCACGCCGATCGCCGACCTGGAGGAGATCTTCGAGATCGACATCGACGAGGATGACGTGGACACGGTCTACGGCCTGCTGACCAAGATCCTCGGCCGGGTGCCGATCGTGGGCGCCTCTGCCGTGACGCGAGGCCTCAAACTCACGGCGGTCGACTCCGCCGGACGCCGCAAGAAGGTGTCCACCATCGTGGTCGAGCCCGCGCACGTCGAGGGCGACGAGGAAGATGGCAAGACCCAGGACGAATCCGGCGAACACGCCGACGACGATGACCAGAATGCCGACAAGGAGTGAGATGAGCGAGCAAGAAGTGACGACGAACAACCAGACCGAGACCGCACCCGAAACCACGGAGGACGTGCCGTACCGTTCCGGCTTCGTGGCTGTGGTGGGACGCCCGAACGTGGGTAAGTCCACGCTGATCAACGCCCTCATCGGCAAGCAGATCGCCATCGCGTCGTCCCGTCCGGAGACCACGCGAAAGGCCATCCGCGGCATCCTGACCACCGAGCACGCACAGCTCGTGCTGGTGGACACGCCCGGCATCCACCGTCCGCGCACGCTGCTCGGCCAGCGCCTCAACGACGTGGTGGAGGAGTCCCTGTCCGATGTGGACGTGGTGGCCTTCCTGCTGCCCGCCGACCAGGAGATCGGCCCCGGCGACCGCCGCATCCTGTCCCGCCTGCGCTCCGACTTCGCCACCAAGCGCGAGGACGGCACGTTCGCGTGGAAGGTGCCGCTGATCGCCATCGTGACCAAGATCGACGAACTCGGCCGTCAGCAGCTCATCAACAAGCTCATCGAGATCAACGAATTCGCCGACTTCTCGGACATCGTGCCGGTCAGCGCCCTCAAGCACGACAACCTGGCCGAGGTGCGCAACGTGCTCATCGAGCACACGCCGGAAGGCCCGCAGATGTATCCGGACGACCAGATCAGCGAGGAGCGTCCCGAGGACACCATCGCGGAGCTCATCCGCGGCGCGTTCCTGGAGACGCTGGACGACGAGCTGCCGCACTCCCTGGCCGTGGTGGTCGATTCCATCGACTATCCCGAGGACAACGAGACCGGGGCCGCCTACGACGGCAAGGCGCAGGTCAACGTGTCCATCTACGTGGAGCGTGATTCGCAGAAGCCGATCATCATCGGCAAGGGCGCCTCGAACCTCACCTACGTCAAGAAGAAGCTGCGCACCCCGGTCAACCGCATCGTTGGCCAGAAAGCCCGCCTCGACCTCCACGTCAAGGTCGCCAAGGGCTGGCAGTCCGATCCTAAGCAGTTGGAAAAGCTAGGCTTCTGATTTTATCTTGATATGAAAAAAGCGGCTCTCAAGGAGCCGCTTTTTTCATATTCAGGAAGCCTACTTCTTGCGGGCCACGTACATCTGGGTGTTGAGAAGGGTGGTGTAGCGCTTGATGACCTTCGGACGGATCACCTTCATGGAGGCGGTCATCAGGCCGTTCTCCTGGCTGAACTCCTCGGGCAGCAGGATGAACTTACGCACTGATTCGGCGCGGGAGACGCCCTCGTTGGCCTGATCGACCCACTTCTGCACTTCGGCGCGCACCGCGGCGTTCTGCGTGGCGTCCTCCATGGACATGTTCTCGTCGAGTCCCTTGGCGGCGAGCCACGGACGCAGCGCCTCCTCATCCAGCGTGATGAGTGCGGAGATGAACGGGCGCTTGTCGCCCAGCACCAGCGCCTGCGAGACGATCTCGCAACGCTGGATGACCTCCTCGATCGGACCGGGGGAGACGTTCTTGCCGCCTGCGGTGATGATGAGGTCCTTCTTGCGGCCGGTGATGTACAGGAAACCGTCGTTGTCGATGCGGCCCAGATCACCGGTGGCGTACCAGCCGTCCTCGGTGAAGGACAGTTCGGTGGCCTCGTCGTTCTTGTGATAGCGCGGGAACACGGCACGGCCCTTGACCTGAATCTCGCCGTCCTCGGCGATGCGCAGGGAGAAGCCCGGGAAGGCGATGCCCACGGAACCGGCATGGAACGGGGTGCCCAGCGGGTTGAAGGCGCACGGTGCGGTGGTCTCGGTCAGGCCGTAGCCCTCGTAGACCGGCACGCCGGCACCGCGGAAGAAGGCCAGCAGTTCGGGGTCGAGCGGGGCGCCGCCGGCCACGATCCACTTGGCGCGGCCTCCCAGCACCTCGCGCAGCGAGGAGTAGACCACCGGGTCGAACGCGGCGCGCCTGGCACGGGCCAGCGCACCGGCCTTGCCGTTGGCGGAGATCTCCTTCATGTAGTTCTGCGCGGCCACCACGGCGGAGGCGAACACCACGCCCTTGGGACCATGGCCGGCCTTCTGGGAGGCGGCGTTGTACACCTTCTCCAGCACACGGGGCACCACGATCATGATGGACGGCTTGGCGACCTGCAGGTCGGCGATGAGCGTCTTGATGCCGGTGGCGATGTAGATGCGGATGTCGGAGGCCACCACGATGTAGTTGATGGCGCGGGCGAAGGAGTGCGCCTGCGGCAGGAACAGCAGCACCGAGTTCTTCTTGTTGTGCAGCAGCTCCGGCATGTAGTCGGGCAGGTTCAGCGCGGTCTGGCAGTAGTGCTCGTGGGTCATCTCCACACCCTTCGGAGCGGAGGTGGAGCCGGACGTGTACACGATGGAGCACAGGTCGGTCTTCTTGATGGAGTCGATGCGCTCGTCCAGCTCGGCGTCGGACACGCCGGCGCCGTAGGCCTTGATCTCGTCCAGGCCGCCGGTCTCGATGCACACGATGTGCTCCAGGGAGGGGCATTCCTCCACGGCGCCGTCCGCCTTGTCGCGCATGGCGGTGTCCTGCACGATGAGCAGGCGGGCGTCCGAATTGTTCACGATGTTGCGGATCTGCTCGGCGGAGTCCGTGTCGTAGATGGTGGCGAGCACGCCGCCGCAGGCCATGATGGCCGCATCGGTCAGGTCCCATTCGTAGGAGGTGCGGCACATGAAGGCCACGCCGTCGCCCTTCTTGAGGCCGTAGTGCAGCAGGCCCTTGGCCACGGCGCGCACGTCCGCCAGGAACTCGTTGGCCGTCACCGTGACCCATTCGTCGCCGGACTTGTAGGTGTACAGCGGTTCGTCGCCCATGCGCGCGGCACGATCCGCATACAGGTCGTAGATGGACATGCCCTCGTCCAGCGGCGGATTGCCTTCGGTGGAGGTGGTGAGCAGGCCCGTGGCCGGGTCGATGTCGGTGACGGTCAGGTGGCCGTCGTCCCAGTCGTTGCTGTTGGGCAGAGCGATGTCGGATTCGGCCGGAACGTCGGCGTTGGACAGGTAGTCCGGCTCGTCCGGGGTGTCGTCGTGGACCGGGTGGATGAAGTCGGGGGCGAGCCTCAGCGCCTTGCGGGTGAGGTCGATGGTGTGTTGCGTGAAGGAATTGATAACCGACAACTCGTGCTCCTGTAAACCTTTCGGTGCCGTCCGGCCGTGGATATCCGCACGCACGCGCGTGATCCATCGGACGACATGCTTCTCAAAGGCAGAAGTGTAATCGTGGATGCCGAACTCGTCACCTTACGCAACCGTAGGAAAACCCTACGCAACCGTAGGGTTTGGGCATTCGCGGGGGTGATGTCCGGCGGCGAGGGACGGCACCGGACATCACGGTGGCGTGGTCGGCCGGCGCGGGCGCTCCCGGGCACCCGAAGGACCGGCGGCGATGGCGCGAATGTCCAGAAACGGCGGGGTTGCGGGCCTTTTCTTCACCTTTTGACTACACTTGACCCCGGATAGTTACATCCACGTTATATCCGACTGGATAACCATGTCCGAAGTGAAAGATTAAGAAAGGGCTCTCATGGCGAATAACCAAGAAGCCACCGTGGTGTTCGGCGTCCTGAACGAGACGTCGGAAACGGAATCCCGCGTCGCGCTGACGCCGGATATCGTCACCCGGCTGAAGAGGAGCGGAGTCTCCTGTTTGATTGAGTCGGGTGCCGGCATTGCCGCCGAATACACCGACGAGGATTACGAGAAGGCCGGAGCGAAGGTGACCGGCCGCGACGAGGTACTGGCCGGCGCCGACGCGCTCGGCTTCGTCGACCGCCCGTCCGCCGAGACCGTGGGCAAGCTCAAGGCCGGCCAGTGGGTGATCGGCATGCTCGGCTCCTTCACGGACGCCGACTACGTGGCCGCACTCCAGAAGGCCGGCCTGGTGGGCGTGGCCATCGAGAAGCTACCGCGCAAGCTCTCCAGCGCCCAGTCCATGGACGAGATGACCTCGCAGAACTCCGTGATGGGCTACAAGGCCGCCATCGCCGCCGCCGACGCCTACGGCTCATTCCTGCCGATGATGACCACCGCCGCCGGCACCATCCGTCCGGCCAAGGCGCTCGTGCTCGGCGCCGGCATCGCCGGTCTGCAGGCCATCGGCACGCTGCGTCGACTCGGCGCGGTCGTCACCGCCTACGACGTGCGCCCCGCCTCCAAGGGCGAGGTGGAATCCCTCGGCGCCAAGTTCCTCGATCTGGGACTCGACTTCTCCGCCGGTCAGGGCGAAGGCGGCTACGCGCGCGCCCTGACGGCCGAGGAACAGGCCGCCCAACAGGCCGCGGTCGACGAGAAGGCCGCCGGCTTCGACATCATCATCACCACCGCCAAGGTGCCCGGCCGCAAGCCCCCGGTGCTGCTCACCGCGGCCGGCGTCAAGGGACTGCACCGCGGTGCGGTGATCGTGGACTGCGCCGCCTCCGACCTCGGCGGCAACGTGGAGGGCTCCGCGATCGGCGAACAGGTGACCGACGGCGGCGTCAAGATCATCGGCGCCCCGTACCTGGCCTCCGGCGTGGCCACCACCGCATCCAACCTGCTTTCGCGCAACGTGGCCGACATCCTCGTGCACTTCATCCGAGACGGCAAGCTCGGCCAGGACCTGTCCGAGGAGCTCGACGACGCCCTCGTGGTCGCCGGCCGCGCCGAGAAGCCCGCCGAGACGACGGCCGAGAAGTCCGAGTAAGGAGGAAGGAACATCATGCCTACTCTCGTCGTATCCATCACCCTCTTCGTCCTCGCGCTGCTCATCGGCATCGAGGTCATCGGCAAGGTGCCCGCCACCCTGCACACCCCGCTCATGTCCGGCGCCAACTCCATCCACGGCATCGTGATCGTCGGCGTGGTGATCGTGGCCGCCGAGGCCAACAGCCCGCTCGCCTACGTGTTCATCTTCCTGGCCGCCGTGCTCGGCACCATGAACGTGGTCGGCGGCTACGTGGTCACCGACCGCATGCTGGAGATGTTCAAGTCCAACAAGAACGAGAAGAAGGGGGAGTCGAAGTAATGGCCTCCGCAACCGTGGGAACCATCGACATCGTCGCGTGGTTCGTCTATCTGTTCTCGGCCGTCATGTTCGTGGTCGGCCTGCACTTCATGAACTCCCCGAAGACCGCGCGCAAGGGCAACCAGATCTCCGCGTTCGGCATGATCGTGGCCGTGCTCATGGCCTTCATCGTGCTCTTCGCCAAGGGATTCGTGAACGTCGTGGCCGTGGCCGTGCTGGTCGTCGGCATCCTGATCGGCGCGGTGGCCGGCGTGGTCTCCGCCAAGAAGGTCAAGATGACGGACATGCCGCAGCTGGTCTCCGTGTTCAACACCGTGGGTGGCGGCGCCGCCGCGCTTGTGGCCCTGAACGACATCCTCACCAAGGACGGCACGCCGGACATCGTGGTGCTCATCACCGCGGGCCTGGGCATCCTGATCGGCTCCGTGACCTTCACCGGCTCGCTCATCGCCGCTGGCAAGCTGCAGGGCATCAAGTGGGTCAAGAAGCTGGCCCTGCCGGGCAAGGGCGTGTGGAACATCCTGTTCGCCGTCCTGTCCATCGCCTCGCTGGTCATGCTGTGCGTCCAGCCCGAGCAGCGACTGCTGTGGTCCGTCCTGACCACCGTGTTCGCCCTGTGCTACGGCCTGGTCTTCGTGATCCCGATCGGCGGCGCCGACATGCCCGTCGTGATCTCCGTGCTCAACGCCTGCACCGGTACGGCCGTGGCCATGTCCGGTCTGGCCATCGACAACGTGGCCCTGATCGTGGCCGGCGCCTTGGTCGGCTCGGCCGGCGTGACCCTGTCCATCCTCATGGCCCAGGCCATGAACCGTCCGCTGATTTCCGTGCTCGCCGGCGGCTTCGGCGGTGGTTCCGGTGCCGCCGCGGCCGGCGACGGCCCGGAGGGCACCATGAAGGAGACCACCCCGGACGATCTGGCCGTCCAGCTCGTCTACGCCGAGAAGGTCATCTTCGTCCCCGGCTTCGGTCTGGCCCAGGCCCAGGCCCAGCGCGAGCTCGCCGATCTGGGCGAGCTGCTCAAGGCCCACGGCGTCGAGGTCTCCTACGCCATTCACCCGGTCGCCGGCCGTATGCCCGGCCACATGAACGTGCTGCTGGCCGAGGCCAACGTGCCCTACGAGGAGCTCGTGGATCTCGACGAGATCAACCCGCAGTTCCCGCAGGCCAATGTGGCCCTCGTCGTCGGCGCCAACGATGTGACCAACCCGGCCGCCCGTCGTCCCGGCACCCCGGTCTCCGGCATGCCGATTCTCGACGTGGACAAGGCCCAGAACGTGGTCGTCATGAAGCGCGGCCGCGGCATGGGCTACGCCGGCATCCAGAACGAGCTCTACTTCGAGGACAACACGCAGATGCTGTTCGGCGACGCGAAGAAGAGTTTGCAAGCCGTCATCAACGCTGTCAAGGAATTGCTGGCGTAATGGTGCGTCTTCGTCGTTGCTCCTCAGTCGCGGTACCCTGTGTACCGCTTCCTTCGGTGCGCCTAGAAGCCGCACGCATTACGCAAGCAATTACATTGCCGGACTGATGGAGCGTCGATAGATGCTCGGGCTCCCCTCGGTGAGGGGAGCCTTTTTGCTATTTACAGCCCGAATACGCGGGTGACGAAGGCAGTGGCGCGCTTCCAGTAGCGTACTGGGTCGGTGCTGGCGCTCAGGGCGTGCGCGGCACCCGGAATCAGCAACTGTTCACGGTCAATGCTGGCACAGGCCGCAACGTTGCGGTCCAGAAAAGCCGGATCCACGAACGTGTCGTCCGCGCCGTGAATGAACAGCATCGGAATCGTCGCACGGCGCAGCGAATCCACACTGGACGCCTCGCGGAACCCATAACCGGCGACCCGCTTCGAGATCTTGCTCATGGCGGCCACCACCGGCACGGCCATCCAGCGGCGGGGTAGATGGTACATGCCCTTGGCGTTGTACAGGAACTGGTCCCAGACCGAGGAGTAGCCGCAGTCCTCGATGGCCGCCACGACGTTGCGCGGCAGATCCGGTTCGCCGACCGTCATCATCACGGTCGCCGCACCCATCGAAATGCCGTCCAGCAGGATGCGGGCGTCCGGATCGCTCTCCACGATCAGCCGGATCCAGCACATCAGATCGCGCCGCTCCAGCCAGCCCATACCGACGAACCGACCCTCGCTCAGCTCATGGGCGCGCTGGGCCGGCACCAGCACGGTGAAGCCCAAACGTGCGAGCCGATGCGCGTACTTGGCCATCTCGGCGGGCATGCCGGTGTATCCGTGCATGCAGATGGCGTACAGATGCGGCGCGGGGGAGACCTTGTCCGCATCGAACAGCCAGCCATGCAGTTTCAGGCCATCCTCGCTGGTCGCCGTGACCGGCTGCTTAGCTTCTTCGAACCAATGCGCGGCCTCGCGCTCCTCGTCGGCGTCGGCGTGCGGCGTCTGCAGGTAATCGGCGGTGGCCCCGCCCGCCATCAGCTTCTCCATCCATCCCGCGCAACGCTTATCGAGCGAGAGATGGAACATGAAGTCCGCCAGAGCGAAGGTCCCGGCGCCGAACGCCGCGGTCGTGGCCCCCGTTGCGATGATGAGATTCCTGGTGATGCGCTTCATTGCGGCCCTCGATTCCCCCGTCTTTGTCTTCCCTTTTCATTGTAGTCTCGCGCTGATCTCATATCTTGTCCTGGTGATGCGTACAATGGAACATTGTTGCTTTGGCGAGGGAAGAGCACCGCAAAGGTTCGTTTCTTCCGTAATCGACTCGGCGTGAGATTCACCTCCTTGGGTGCGTTCTGCGGCGCGTCGTGGCGTCAAACAGACAGAACGACAAGTAACACCGATTAACAAGGAGTGCCAATCATGGCTACCACTATCAAGCTTGAGGGCGAGGCCCGTTCCGAGTTCGGCAAGGGCGTAGCCCGTCGCCTGCGCGTTGCCAAGAAGATCCCGGCGACCATCTACGCCGGTGGCGAGCAGCCGGCCTTCGTGACCCTGCCGATGCGCGAGACCACCCTGGCCCTGCGCCACACCAACGCCCTGTTCTCCATCGCCTTCAACGGCGAGACCAAGATGGCCGTCGTCAAGGACGTGCAGAAGAACCCGGTCAAGCGCATCATCGAGCACATCGACTTCCTCGAGGTCAAGGCCGGCGAGAAGATCGACGTCGAGGTGCCGGTGTTCGTCGAGGGTACCCCGAAGGGCGCCGCCGTGGCCTTCGTGGACATCCAGGAGCTCAAGGTCCGCGCCGACGTCGCCAACCTGCCGGAGAAGATCGTCGTGAACGTCGACGGCCTGACCGACGGCACCAAGGTCTTCGCCAAGGACGTCGTCCTGCCTGAGGGCGTCGAGCTCGACGTCGAGGATCCGGAGGAGTCCGTCGTCACCGTCGAGGTGCCGGAGGATGCCGCTGAGTCCACCGAGGCTGCCGCCCCGGCCGCCGACGCCGCTGCCGCTCCGGCCGCCGACGCCAAGTGAGTCGTGCGCTCAGCCTGAATCGGAACTGAGCAGTACGCGGCGCACGCGCGTCGCGTGAACGAAGCCCAGAAGCCCGTGACCGTACCAACGGCGCGGGCTTCCTTCGTTGATGGCCCGCATTCGTGCGTTTGCGGGCGCCTCCACGGACTTTCACCATGTGAACGCTCCCGCACCCGGCGCGCCGCGATGTGCGAAAGTATCCATCAGAACTTGCGCCACAAGCGCGAAGTACCTACCCCATCGGCGGCTCCCATCCGCCAAGTCAAGAAGAAGTAGCAAGCAATGACTGAAAACACGCACCACGATCCGGCAGCGCTCGACAAGCTCACCGAACCGTTCACCGTACTGCCGAACGAAAACCCCGCATCCGATGAGAAGCGCCAGTCACTCATCGACAAGCCGGCTTTCGGCCAGGTGTTCTCCGACAACATGGCCCACATGACCTGGACCAAGGGCGAAGGCTGGGGCGATCGCCGCATCGAGCCGTACGCGCCGCTCAAGATGGATCCGGGTGCATCTGTGCTGCACTACGCTCAGGAATGCTTCGAAGGCCTCAAGGCTTACCGTCACGCCGACGGCTCCACCTGGCTGTTCCGCCCGGACGCGAACGCCGAGCGCTTCCAGAACTCCGCCAAGCGTCTGTACCTGCCGGAACTGCCGATCGACGACTTCATCGGCTCCGTGGCCGCACTCGTCAAGCGCGACGCCAACTGGGTTCCGTCCCGTCGCGAGTACACGCTGTACATGCGTCCGTTCATGTTCGCCTCCGAGCCGTTCCTTGGCGTGCGCGCCCCGCAGGAGGTCGATTACTGCGTGATCGCCTCTCCGTCCGGCCCGTACTTCCCGGGCGGCGTCAAGCCGGTGAGCATCTGGGTTGAGGACAAGTGGTTCCGCACCGGCCCCGGTGGCACCGGCTTCGCCAAGTGCGGTGGCAACTACGCCGCCTCCCTGCTTGGCGAGTACACCGGCATCGCCAACGGCTGCGAGCAGGTCTGCTTCGTCGACGCCGCCACCAAGACCTACCTTGAGGAGCTTGGCGGCATGAATATGATGGTCGTGCACAAGGACGGCCACGTCGAGACCCCGTCCCTGACCGGCAACATCCTGCCGGGCGTGACCCGTCGCTCCCTCATCCAGCTGCTGCAGGACGACGGCCACGATGTGGTCGAGACGATGATCGCCCTTGAGCAGCTGCTCGAGGACATCAAGTCCGGCGAGGTCACCGAGGTGTTCGCCTGCGGCACCGCCGCCATCATCACCCCGATCGGCCGCTTCAAGTCCGAGAAGTTCGACGTGACCGTCGCCGACGGCGGCTCCGGCGAGCTGACCGTGGCCCTGCGCAACCAGCTGCTCGGCATCCAGCTCGGCGAGATCGAGGATCCGCACAACTGGATGTGGAAGGTTTGCTGAGAGGCTTCGAACATCCGTTCGCCGGGGGTGTCGTGAGGCCAATGATTCCAACGGTTTTCAGGTACCCCGATTAGAGGCGGAAATGGGTGGGAAAGCTCGGTTAGCAACATGTAGCAACAAACCTGCGTTTTGAGGTTCCGGGCCAAGCCCGCGACACGCCCTGCATCGATGCGTTCGGTGCGGGGCGTGTCGCGTTTTCTGAACAGGTGTTCGAGCGATTGGCTTCGACGGTGAGGTTGGCGGGAATGGAGTTAAGCGTGTCACTAATGATTCCAAGGTGACTTTCCATATTTAACACAGATATTGCGAGATAAACTCAATTGGACTTGCCATGTCGACATAGTTGGAAAGTCTGATCTGCCGCAAACTAGTGGCATGGCAAAAGTGATAGTTGACGTCATCCGCGGACTCATCGATGATGAAGCGTCTATCCCAGACGCAGGTGGGACATCATAGACAAGTCGCAATCCTATGCATCTCTCCGCATCAAGGAAGTGTTTCCTTAGAGCACCGACGAGATAGAAAAACTTGCGAGGTTCCTCGGGCATTTCAGCGGTTTCGTTTTGGCCGATATGTTTCGCGCAATCGAACACACAACATAGCCGATAGAATGACTGAGTAATGCCTGAAGAGAGCGAAGGAGCTTCCAATGAGCAACCAGCAACCGCAGAACATTCCTCCGCGAATGCCGGCGAAACCGACTCCAAAGACAAACCCGATGACTCAAAACGTATCATTGCAGCTGTGGGTAGTGCTAGTGATCGCAGCCGCGGCACTCATTGTCGGATTGGTTGGCGGTCTGGGCGGCATGTTCTTGTATGCGACACCAGTGATAAGCAAGGCGAAAACGGATTACGCCAATGAAGTCACTTACTCGCAGAAGCTTGAGAAACAGGTACAGGATTCTCAGGCGAGCATCGACTCGTTGACGCAGGAAAACGCCGACCTCAGCCAGCAATTGGAGGAATTGCAGCCAACAGCCAATGATGGCACGACCGGACTGACCATCATGGAACGGAACGTGGTCAACAGCGGTAGCACCATTCTGATTGAGTACGTGGTTCGCAACGACACGAACAAGACCGCCGATGAAATATCGATGGATTTCCGGTTTCTCGATGCCCAAGGAAACACCGTCAGTAGTGGCGCATGGACGAACAACGCCAGCGTCGAACCTGGCAAGACCGGAATCGTGACCGCATACGGAGGATTCCAGCGCGACGATCATCCAAGCATAGTGGGCGTGCAGGCAGAAAAGGCTTATATAACCATCAACGGGGAGGAATACTCCGTTGACTTGCCTGATAATGAGCCGGTGGTCAACTTCTGAGATATCTAAATGACGGATTCTCTTATGGGCTATAAGAGAATCCGTACCGTTGTGCGGTATCCACGCCTATCCGTTTAGATCTATTGAGTGGGGCATTTTAGAGAGCAGGGAGAAAACCATGAGTGACCTGCGAGACAAGGTAAGCTTTATGCAAATAACGAGAGACAAAAGTCGAATCGCTGGTCGAATTATATGTGGACTAGTAACCGCTATGATGATGACCACCGTCCTTTCAGCGTGTAGTTCAGAGTCGAGAACGGAAGAAAAAGGCTCTGATTTGCCGACGTTGGCAACCATCGCCCGTGAATGCGATATTCACTTCTTCTACAAAGAGCAAGGGAAATGGTCGTTGAACGCCGTCACCGGTGACGAGTTTGATTGCGTGGTCGAAAGGGGTCTTCCAACCAAGGTCGCCGATTCCATCACCGAAGCGCAGGCGTCAGGTGATAAAACTAGCGGCAACGCCAAACTCGACGGCAGATCATACCAGTGGTCGATAAGCGGCATCGAACCGCGTATAACCATCAACGAAATGTGATCCAAACCAGATGTTCTGTTCCCCTGTTTTAGGGGAGCAGAACCACTTAATATGGAGGTAGCCTATCCGTCTAGTCCGAGGAAGGGTTTCCTGTCTCCCACGGGGTTCTTGTCTTCTACTTGATTCAATTCGGGTCGAGCCTGTCGCCGTGGTCTCCGTCCTCGACATCAATTTTTCCATCGGAACATTGTGATAACGTTCGTCCACCTCTATCAGGGAATGGCCGACAATACGTTGATGATGTCAGAATTCACGCGCATGCTGAGCCGGGGTGATACCTTGCTGTTTACCGCACTCGTGCACTTAACGGTGTTCTAGGTCAGGTCTCTGCCTTTCTCATCAGATTCCTGGGCATCTTGCGATCGTCGTTGGCGTTGATAGGAAACCCTTCCCTGCGGTAGAACATACAGACCATGAAGGTTGGGCGTCCTGCGTTGCTTCCAGATACCGGTGTATGAATACCTATTTGTGGTATTCGCCTCTATGTGATTTTAGTGGTGTCAACATGAACCGCTTATACAAGTGGATCATGTTGTATTCTACCGGGTTGAGCCGCCGTGCTTGCGAGTACATCGATGATTTGGTTTTGCCGTACGGGTAATCGCAATGAAGTCAGACAGGCCGCGCCCGTGATCCCGGTTCAATTCCTCCGACTTCCAGCTCGCCGTATATATGTACCTGCCCATATGCCGATATTGAACTCGCATAGCTTCAAATCATCTAATGCCGCGCCAAGCATCTTGCTCTATCTCATGCCGGCTACAGAATGCGCCGCCATTCACGCACGCCGATTGTTATGTCGTCATGTAATGCTTTGAAACATGGCTCTCGTTTGCTCTGTGTTTATGCGTAACGATTTCGCGGTCCGCTTCGCCTGTCAGTGGAAGCATTCGAACAAAAGTCCATTCCGCAATATTCCGCAACAAACTTGATTTTTGGTTGCGGAATGACACGCCGACAGCCCCGTACCGGTCATGAGCCAGGCGGGGTTGTTGTGCTCTTGGTTCCCTTGGCTGAAGCTGAATATGAGTCCTAATTCCTAGCGGCTTCGATGGCGATGTCAGCCAGAACTGCTTTTTGCAATATCCATTTCTAATTTGCGGTATGTGGCTCTGTATCGTACCCCCGCAGGCGATTTTGAGTATTGATTTGGCTGGCGGGGCATGGGGTTGCGCCACGGGAGCTGTCTTATGGGCGTTTTCCGGTTACGGGGGCACATAGCCCTGAGCCAAGAACCGCATGATTCCGCCATTTACGCTGAACAGCACGATTCGGCCCGGAATGTGGGCTTGCCCCTATAAGCTGCTTTTGTGTGATTCACGGCTGCGGGGGCAGCCTTGGTCAGGCGGTAGAAAGCCGATAGACAATACAGTCGTATTCCGTATGCGATCTATTGAGACAGTGATCGTGAGAAAGGGAAGGAGACGTCCAAAGCCTTTGCAACGACTGCTGTGCTGGGTCGATGCAGGTATAGTGGGATAGCGTTGGAGCACCATCGTTGAATAAGAACCAAGGGAACCGGTCATGAGCGAAGCTGGGGTTGGCGCGAGTCGTCATGATGCGCAATATCACTTGCCGGAAGGGTTCGAGCACTGCTCGAAGCTGAAACCGGTGGAGGAAGCGGCGACGGCGCTGGACCGGGTCAAGGCCGTGGTGGATGTGCTGTATTCGCCGGGCGGATGCCCATGGGATGGGAAGCAGACGAACGAGTCGCTGCTCAAGAATCTGCTTGAGGAGACCTACGAATATATCGACGCCGTGGAAACCCATGATCGTAACAACATGCGTGAAGAGCTCGGCGACGTATTGCTACAGTCCGTGTTCCAGGCGCGCGTCTGCGAATCTGACGCCGAGGATCCGTTCGATATCGATGAGGTTGCCGATCGACTGGTGAACAAGCTCATCACTCGGCATCCGCATGTGTTTGCGGCTGATGATTCCGCCGGCGCTACCGATACCGGCAGGATCGACGGGGAAGAAGCCTCCGATTCCGAATCCCCGGAAGCCGTGCTGGCGCTATGGGAAAAGATGAAGCAGCAGGAAAAGCATCGCAAATCCGTGTTGGAGGGCATTTCCCGAGCGCAGGGCGCGTTGCCTCGGGCGGCCAAGGTCGTTTCCCGCATCTCCAAATCGCCGAACGCCGCTGTATTGTTCAAGGCATTTGATGAGTCGGAGCGGCGTGATGGTCAATCTGACGATGGTCGGCAGTCAAGCACGGAGCAAAACGGATTCGGAGCGCCTTCCACCGGTTCCGAAGGTGCCTCCGCAGCTTCGAAGGCCGACGCCTATGCCGATGAAATCCTAGGCATCGTACGCAGGGCCCGCATTGATGGCATCGATATCGAGTCCGCATTGCGCAACCGTCTCCGTGATGTCGAATCTCGCGTTGCGGCCATCGAATCCGAAACCATCTACGGTGGAGACGTTTGCATATCCCGCGATTCGCGTTGAACCTCAAGCTCATCAGGCAAGGCTTGAGGTAGGCTCGGGTACGGTAATCATCGCCGGATCGTGCCAAGCGGGGCGGGCACAGGCGAACCGGAAGCGGTACGGGAGGGAAGCTACTCATGCAGCAGGTGGCGTTGGAGAGCAATGCGGTGTTCGTGAGTATCGAATATCTCGCCATCCTGTGCTGGGGCCTGTCCGGAGGCCTTTCGGCGATCAAGAAGGGCTATGACGACATCTTCTCCATCATGCTGTGCGGCTGGGTGACGGCTCTCGGCGGCGGTCTCTTCCGTGACGTGATGCTCGGCGATCTGCCGCCCGTGGGCATCACGGACAAGGGCTATGTACTCACCACATTGCTTTCCGGCGTGATCGCGGTGTTCGCGCACCCCGAAATCAAAAAACTCAAATGGACGATGACCCTCATCGACGCCCTGGGACTGGGCCTGTTCGCCGTCAGCGGCACGGAGAAGGCCCTGGCATTCGGCACTTCCGGCATGACCGCCATATTCCTGGGCATGTTCACGGCCATTGCGGGTGGTCTGGTCCGCGACCTCTTCCTCGGTGATGTGCCGATGATCATCCGTGACCGTCACCTGTACGCCGTCCCCTCGTTTGTCGGATGCATCCTGACCGTATTGGTCTGGCGTGGCGCCGAGCATGGCATGTTCGACCTGCGCTCCGAAATGATGTTGGATGTGCTGATCGTCGTCGTGGTGGTGCTGATTCGGGTGCTGTCGGTGGCGTTCAATGTGACGATGCCCGGCGCCCTGCATCGCACCCATGTGTATCTGCCGGAGCGCCGGTACCTGAAGCGTCCGGTCATTCATCCCCATGTCGATGAGGATGAAGCCGATGAGGAGGAAGCCGATGACGATGACAACGAGAACGGTCGGGGACGGCAATAAAAAAATCCCGCGAATCACGAGGACTCGCGGGATTTTTCAAACCTTAGCGGTATTCAGCTCACAGAGCGTTGATCGCGTTGGCCAGGCCGGACTTGCGGTTGGCGGCCTGGTTCTTGTGGATCACACCGGCGCCAGCAGCCTTGTCCAGCTTCTGGGCGGCGACCTTGTAGGCGGCCTCGGCGGCGGCCTTGTCACCGGCGGCGATGGCTTCGCGGGTGGCGCGGATGGCGGTCTTCAGGCCGGACTTCACAGCCACGTTGCGAAGGTGCGCCTTCTCATTGGTGAGCACGCGCTTCTTCTGCGACTTAATGTTTGCCACGTTTACTCCAAACGATGTGTATTACAAGGACATACAAAAGTATGAGGATAGCACGAACCCCGGAAAAACCCGCGCGAAGCCACGCCGCATACAGCCCCTCGGCTAGAATAGGACAAGTTTGAGTAATTCCAAGAGGAGGAATGTAGTTGGTCGTCCAACACAATCAGCCGGGTTCCACCGATCAGTCAGTGATTCGCAACTTCTGCATCATCGCGCATATCGACCATGGCAAGTCCACCGTGGCCGACCGCATCCTGCAGCTGAGCGGCATTGTGCCGGAGCGTGAGATGCGCGACCGCTTCCTCGACCGCATGGACATCGAGCAGGAGCGCGGCATCACCATCAAGTCCCAGGCCGTGCGCGTGCCGTGGACGTTCGACGGCACCGAATACACGCTGGGCATGATCGACACCCCGGGCCACGTGGACTTCACCTACGAGGTCTCCCGCGCGCTGGCCGCATGTGAAGGCGCGGTGCTGCTCGTGGACGCCACCCAGGGCATCGAGGCGCAGACCCTGTCCAACCTGTACATGGCCATCGACCATGACCTGACCATCATCCCGGTGCTCAACAAGATCGACCTGCCCTCCGCCGAACCGGACAAGCACGCCGAGGAGATCGCCGGCCTGATCGGCTGCGAGCCGAGCGACGTGCTGCGCGTGTCCGGCAAGACCGGCGAGGGCGTGGCCGAACTGCTCGACCGCATCGTGCTGGAGGTGCCCGCACCCCACGGCAACCCGGACGCCCCCGCCCGCGCGCTCATCTTCGACTCCGTGTACGACTCGTACCGCGGCATCGTCACGTACATCCGTATGGAGGACGGCGAGCTGCACGACCGCGAGAAGGTGCACATGATGGGCATCGGCATGACGCACGACCCCATCGAGATCGGCGTGATCAGCCCGGACATGACCCGCACCAAGGCGCTCGGCGCCGGCGAGGTCGGCTACATCATCACCGGCGCGAAGGACGTGAGCCAGTCCAAGGTGGGCGACACCCTGACCTCCGCCGTCCGCCCCGCCACTGAACCGTTGCCCGGCTACCGCGACCCCAAGCCGATGGTGTACGCCGGCCTGTTCCCGATCGACAATGCCCAGTTCCCCGAACTGCGCGACGCGCTCGACAAGCTCAAGCTCAACGACGCCGCCCTCATCTACACGCCGGAGACGTCCGTGGCGCTGGGCTTCGGCTTCCGTTGCGGCTTCCTGGGCCTGCTGCACATGGAGATCGTCAACGAGCGACTCTCGCGCGAGTTCGGCCTCGACCTCATTCAGACCGCCCCGAACGTCACTTACGACGTGACCGCCGAGGACGGCTCCGAGCACCATGTGACCAATCCGAGCGAGTTCCCGGACGGCAAGATCAAGAAGATCGTCGAGCCGATGGTCGCCGCGGACATCATCACCCCCAAGGAGTTCATCGGCGCGGTCATGGACCTGTGCCAGGACCACCGCGGCCAGATGGGCACGATGGAATACATCTCCACCGACCGTGTGGAGATGCACTACCGCATCCCGCTGGCCGAGATCGTGTTCGACTTCTTCGACCAGCTGAAGTCCCGCACCAAGGGTTATGCCTCGCTTGACTACCACGAGGACGGCGAGCAGACCGCCGACCTCGTCAAGGTGGACATCCTCATCCAGGGCGAGAAGGTGGACGCCTTCAGCGCCATCGTGCACCGCGACAAGGCGTATGCGTACGGCGTGATGATGACCAAGAAGCTACGCGAGCTCATCCCGCGCCAGCAGTTCGAGATTCCGATCCAGGCCGCGATCGGCTCGCGCATCATCGCACGCGAGAACATCCGCGCCCTGCGTAAGGACGTGCTTGCCAAGTGCTACGGCGGCGACATCACCCGTAAGCGCAAGCTGCTCGAAAAGCAGAAGGCCGGTAAGAAGCGCATGAAGATGCTCGGCCATGTGGAGGTGCCGCAGGAGGCGTTCATCGCCGCCCTGTCCACCGGCGAGGACTCCAACGACCGCGACACCAAGGACAAGATCCGCGCCGCGCAGAAGACGGAAGGCTGAGCCGTTAAGCGGATAGTCCTGTGGACTGTCCGTAGGCTCAGCCTGAGTGAGACGATAGTCGAGCGAAGGTCGGATTGGGGCCGAGTGTAGCGAGGTCCTTTCTTGCAGGGCCGGAGGAGATGCCGTTAAGCGGATAGTCCTGTGGACTGTCCGTAGGCTCAGCCTGAGTGAGACGATAGTCGAGCGAAGGCAGCATTGGGTCCTCGCGTAGCGAGGTCCGTAATTGCAGGACCAGAGGGGAGCCAGTTTTTACGAACAGGCTCCCCTCAGTCTCACTTCGTTCGACAGCTCCCCTCGGAGAGGGGAGCTTTGACTGGATTGGCTCCCCTCTCCGAGGGGAGCTGTCAGCGTAGCTGACTGAGGGGAGTCATGTATGACCTTCGAGGTCTACATCCACGTGCCGTTCTGCATGCGGCGCTGCGGATATTGTGATTTCAACACGTATACGGCCACGGATCTCGGTGCGGGGGCTTCGCGGGGCAACTACGCCAACATGGTCATCCGCGAGATGGAATTGACCAAACAATGGCAGGTCGACCACGGCATCGAGGAGCCAGCGGCCGCTACGGTGTTCTTCGGTGGCGGCACTCCCACCATCCTTGCGGCGGACGACCTCGTGGCCATGCTGGACTCCATCCGCCGCATCTGGGGCATCGCGCCGAACGCGGAGATCACCACCGAAGCCAACCCGGACACCGTCAACGAGTACTACATCAACCGTCTCGCCGAAGGCGGCTTCACGCGCATCTCCTTCGGCATGCAGTCCGCCGTGCCGCACGTGCTCAAGACCCTCGACCGTACGCATACGCCCGAGAACGTCGCCGCCGGCGTGCATGCCGCCAACAAAGCCGGCCTGCGCTCCAGTGTGGACCTTATCTACGGAGCGCCAGGGGAGAGTCTCGACGATTGGCGCACCTCCGTCAAGACTGCCCTTGACCTCGGCGTCAACCACATCTCCGCATATGCGCTGACCGTGGAACCCACCACCAAGATGGGCCGTCAGATCGCGGCCGGCACCCTGCCCAAGCCGAACGACGACGACGAAGCCGCCAAATACGAGATCGCCGACGACCTGTTCACGGCAGCCGGCCTCGAATGGTACGAGGTATCCAACTGGGCGTGGCCGGGCTATGAGAGCCAGCATAACTTGGGTTATTGGCGCAATGTGGACTGGGCCGGACTCGGTCCGGGGGCACACAGCCATTACAATGTTGTGGCGAACGATGATGACCGTCCCAGGCCGGCCGCACCGGTAACTCCTGTCAGCGGAGATGTCGATGGTCGTGTCGACGATGACGAAAACCGATTGAATGGTGCTCGAGCAATGGGAGCCCATGCCCTGCGTGCCTGGGACATCGCCCATCCGCGGCTGTGGGGCACCGCCATCAACGAGCACCGCATACCGTGGGGCGGCAGCGAGGGAATCACCCCGACCGAAAACCTCGAGGAGCTCATCATGCTCGGCCTGCGCATCCGCGAGGGCCTCGATCTCGCTCGCATCAATGACGCCATCGCCGCGATGGGGGAGTCGTCTGCTATGGCCGGTGCCGGAGAGGCGTTGAAACCCATCGAAGTGGTCCAACTGCAGCCGATGGTCGAGGAAGGCCTCATCTCCATCACGCCCGATGCCGATGGGCATAACCGCGTCATCCCCACGCGCAAGGGCCGTCTCCTCAACGACGCCGTCATCGAAACGTTCTTCGACCTCGCCGGTATCTAGGATCATGCGATCCGGGCTGGTGCCTGCTCAATCCGGACCGGTGGCCGCTATTCCGTGGTTTCCACGCCACGCAGCAAGGTATGCGTGTAATCATGCAGTTGCACGCGACTGAGCGCGTGCCCGCGCAGATACGCCCAATCGAGCACGAGCATCACCGTGTTCGCGTAATGGTCGGCGATCAGGTCCGCCGGTAGCGTGAACCGGTCGCGGTCGATGCAGCTGCGGATGATCTCACGTGCCTGACGCTCGATGAAGCCGTGCAGGCTGGAGAACAGCGGTCCCTCGGGTGGGTTGTTCCCGAGGATCGCATGCAGCAGCTCGGTGTTGGATTCCAGCAGATCCGCCATGGCGTCGAGCGCCGTGTCCACGCGATGCTCGGGCGCGGCCGATGCGAGGTCGGCAAGATCGGCCTGTTTGGACAGTGCGGTCCAGCAGTAGGTGAGCAGGTCGTCGCGGTCCTCGAAGTAGTTATAGAACGTGGCGCGCGGATAGCCGGCGCGTTCGCATAGTTCGTTGACGCTGATGTCGGCGAACGGTTTTTCGGCGAGCAATGCCGTGATTGCCTCGAAGAATGCATCGAGCGTGCGTTGCGTGCCGCGTGTGATCTTGCCGTTGAGGTCTTTCTTCATGACTCTTCAGCATATCCTATCGTCCAGAATTTTGCACTTGTCTAAATCTGTGTTATATTGACAACTGTAAAAATATGGACGATTGGAAAGTTGGATATCATGACGAACGACACGACCGTAACGCCGCCGCTGGTCGCCAAGCCGCTGACCCTGCCCTGCGGCGTGACGGTCAAGAACCGGTTCTACAAGTCCGCGATGAACGAGGCGCTCGCGGGTCGCGACTGCGCGCCGACCGAAGCGCACGTGCGTCTGTACCGCACTTGGGCAAACGGCGGCGCGGGCGTGCTCGTCACCGGTAATGTGATGGTCGATCGCATGCAGCTGGGGGAGCCCGGCAACGTCGCCGTCGAAGGCGAACGCGACCTCGCCATGCTGCGCCGATGGGCTGCCGCCGGCACCGAGCACGGCACGCACTGCTGGATGCAGATCAATCATCCTGGCCGTCAGTCGCCTATCACCATCAATCGTCATCCCCTCGCCCCGAGCGGCGGCAAGGTTGATGGCGACTACGGCCGGTTCTTCGCCGAACCCACCGAACTGACGAGCGATCAGATCCACGACATCATCCGTCGGTTCGCCAACACCGCGCGCATCGCCAAGAAGGCCGGCTTCACCGGCGTGGAGATCCACGCGGCGCACGGCTACCTCATCAACCAGTTCCTTTCGCCGCTCGATAACCGTCGCACCGACGAATATGGCGGCAGCCTTGAAAACCGTGCCCGCTTCCTGTTTGACGTGTTCGACGCGGTGCGCGAGGCGGTCGGTCCGCACTTCCCGGTCGCGGTGAAGCTCAACTCGTCCGACGTGCCGATCGCCGTCAAGATCAACGAGCGGAACGGTGCGCCGGGCGGATTCAACGAAGAGGAATCCATCTGGGTCATGAAGCAGCTCGAAGCCCGTGGCGTCGACCTCATCGACATCTCCGGCGGCACGTACTCCAAGCCGGTCATCCAGACCAACGACGGCGCGGCCGAGGACCGCCGTCGCGGCGTCTACTTCACCGACTTTGCCCGCCGCGTCAAAGGCGAGCTGACCGTGCCGGTCGCCCTGACCGGCGGCTTTCGTTGCGCGGCCGACATGGAACGCGCGCTTGGCGAGGGCATCACGCAGATGATCGGTTTCGCGCGTCCTCTGGCGATCGTGCCCGACATGCCGAACCGCATCATCCGTGACGGCTGGCGAAGCACTGTGGCGTTGCCGAGGATAACGACCGGCATTAAGGCGCTTGATAAGGCGTTCGGCGGCATCCTGGTCATCAGCTGGTTCGAACTGCAGATGAACCGCATCGGCCGCGGGCGACGCCCCGACCCACGCATCGGCGGTATGCGTGCGTTGCTCTTCGTCGTCAGACAGCACGGTCCCGCCGCGCTCACCCCGCGCCGCCGCAAAGGGCACCAGTGATGCCCCGAGGACGCCAACGGCCGACTGGAACGGGCCATCGTATGCATCGAAACGGTGCACGCGGAAATGCAGGAAAGGACAGTGTAATGGACATCGCCATCATCACCGGCGCATCATCCGGTCTTGGCCGCGAATTCGCGCGGCATATCGCCGGCCGATATCAGCGGATCGATGAGATCTGGCTGATCGCGCGCAGGCGCGAACGCCTCGAAGCGCTTGCGTCGGAACTTGCCTCATCGACGCACGCGGCCCTGCGCGTCGTACCGCTCGACCTTGCCGATTCCTCCAGCTACGGCAGACTCGGCAAACTGCTGGCCGGCACCAAGCCGGTGATACGTGTGCTCGTCAACAACGCCGGTTACGAGCGCGAGGGCCTGCTGCGTGACATGAAACCGACCGACATGCTCGCGATGATTGATCTCAACGTCAAAGGGGTGACGATGGTCAACCGTGTATGTCTGCCGTACATGAGCCGGGGAAGTTTCGAGATCGTCACCGGCTCGGTGTCCGCATTCGCGCCGATGCCGTGGCAGGCGGTCTATGGGGCCAGCAAGGCATACGTGCGCTCGCTCGTGTTCGCGATTCGCGAGGAGGAGCGCCCTCGCGGCGTGAACATCATGCTGCTCAGTCCCGGCAACATGGACACCGAAATGAACGTGCGCGGTTCAGGCGGCGGCAAAATCGGCATGCTGCCGTATCTGGACCTTGCCGGGACTATCAAACGGTCGTTGAGTCTCGCGGAGCGCGGCTGCGGCGAATACACGCCGATGACGTTCTATAAGGCGTACCGTTTGGCGGCCAAGATTGTTCCCGCAACGCTTATGGCGCAGCTTACTCGCCTGAACTCGGGCGGCACGAATGGTCGGGGTCTATAGCATCGCGGATGGGACGGAGGAATTCCGCCAAAAGGCTTTGTATGTTCGCGTGCTGACGAACGTCGCGCGAACATACAAAGGATTTGAGCATCGGAATCGACTGTAAGTTCGCGCTGTGTTCGTTGGCGCGCGAACATACAGTCGATTCGGTGGCCACGTCGATGTGTGGAAAACCCGCTGCCTGTGAATGCTTCTGGTTGATGCGGCGTAAATCATTGTTTGCAACCAGGTCATTCGAGGCGCGTGAGAGCATATCGTCCAAGTGCCGGTCGATGGTTGACCGCCTGACATGGATGCCGTTCATGCCGGCGAAATGAACACCTGCGTGGCCTCTGTTCATTGCAATGCGCCGAAGTATCCCGGATAATGTGTGCGTGTTAAATAGACACTCTGTTGTCTGATTAACGTCCGACATGTTCGACGGAAATCATCCGGAAAGGATTCGGCATGCGCAATGTGTGGAAGGTGTTCGCGCGGGATGCGCGGCGGGTGCTCGCCGTGCCGTTCGCGGTGCTGCTGCTCGTCGCCTCGTGCGTGATCCCGGGACTCTACTCCTGGCTCAACGTGACCGCGAATCTCGATCCGTACGCCCTGACCGGCAACGTGCCGATCGCCGTGGCGAACAACGATTGCGGCACCTCGGTCAACGGCAAGGACATGAACTTCGGCGACCAGACCATCACCGAACTCAAGAAGAACCACGACCTCGGCTGGCGGTTCACGGATGAGAACACGGCAATCGACGGCGTGGAATCCGGCGACTACTACGCCGCCATCATCATCCCCAAGGACTTCAGCGCGGACATGACCAGCGTGCTGCAGGGCACCGTCATCCGTCCGCGCCTCGACTTCTACGTCAACGAGAAGGCCAACTCGCTCTCGCCGCGCGTGGCCGAATCCGGTGCCGAGGCCCTGGAGAAGCAGATCAACGAATCCTTCGTCACCACCGTGAGCGCCACCGTGACCCGCGAACTGGCCAAGGAGGCCGGCGCGGCCAACGACAAGCTCGACGGCACCGCCGACACGTTGGACGGCAAGCTCGCCGAAGCCCAGCAGAGCATCGCCGACGCCCGCACCGGCATCACCGGCGCACAGGCGTCCATCGACTCCTCCCGTAAGACCATCGCCCAGGTGCGACAGGACATGACCGCGCTCGCGGGTCGTGCGGACACGCTCGCCGGCTCCATCGACGGCACCGCCAACGACATCAGCGCGGCACGCGGCGGACTGGCCGCCTTCGGACAATCCGCGAACGGCGCGATCGGACAGGCCCAGACCGGACTCGGCACGCTCTCCTCGCACGCGGGCAATGCCGTCGGCTCCATCAACGGCAGCGCCGCCGACCTCTCCGGACGTGTGGACGGCATGCTCGCCACCCTCGAATCGGCCAACGACCGACTCGGCGACGCCATCGACGCCATGGAATCCGACCCCGAACTCGCCCAATCCCAGGCCCTGCAGCAAGCCAAGGAACACCAGCAGGCCATCGAGGTGCAGATCGCCACCCTGCAAGGCATCAACAACGAGCTTCCCGGATCGCTGCAGGCCTCGGGCGACAAGATCACCTCATCGCTCGACTCACTCACGAAGAAGACCGAAGACCTCTCGCGCATTTTCGGCGAAGCGTCGTCCAAGGCAAGCCAGGGACTCGACGCCGTCTCGACCAGCCTCACCGGTCTGTCCGGCGCGGTCGGCGGCGCCGCGCAGGAACTCAAGGGCATGGATTCGAACCTGGCCCAGCTGAACGCCACCCTCGAATCCACCGCCACCGTGATGAAGCAGACCGACGACCAGCTCGGCCGCGTGTACGAGTCCGTGAACCGCACCCGCAACGACTTCGCCGTGCTGCGCGCCGGCGAGGCCTGGGCTAGGCTCAAGGGCCTGTCCGGCGTGGACGCCGACTCGGTCTCCGAATTCCTCGCATCCCCGGTGGAACTGGATTCGCGCGACTATTACCCGGTGAAGAACTACGGTTCCGCGGTCGCCCCGTTCTTCACCAGCGTGGGCTGCTGGGTGGGCTCGTTCGTGGCGCTCACCCTCTTCAGGCAGGACGCCGACTCGGACGGCATCGAAGGACTCACCGCACCGCAGGCGTTCCTCGGCCGTTGGCTGTTCATGATGCCGCTCGCCATGCTGCAGGGCGTGGTGATCTCGGTGGGCAATCTCCTCATCGGCATCCAGTGCGTGGCCCCCGCCGCCTACATCTTCGCCACGATGGTGTGCTCGATGACCTACGTCTCGCTGGTGTACAGCCTGGTCATGCTGTTCCGGCACATCGGCATGGCGTTGAGCGTGATCATCCTGATCCTCCAGGTGCCGGGCGCGGGAGGCATGTACCCCATCGAGATGATGCCGCGCTTCTACCGCCTGCTCAACCCCGTGCTCCCGTTCACCTACGGCGTCCAGGCGCTGCGCGAGCCGATCGGCGGCTTCTACGGCAACGACTACTGGACCGACCTGGGACGCACCGCCCTGTTCGCCGTGGTATTCCTCCTGGTTGCCGTGGCATGCCGACCGGCGCTGGCGAACCTCAACGACCTGTTCACCCGCGAACCTGCGGACACCGACCTGGTCAACGTCAGGAAGGTGGAGGTGGTCGGCGCGGACCGCAACGTGATGCGCACCGTGCGCAAGATGATGAACGACCCGACCTGGGGCGTCGGCGTACGCCGCCGCGCCGCATCGTTCGAACGCTGGTACCCGTACGCCAAGCGCATCGGATTCCACCTCATCTGGGCCATCCCCGTGGCCTTCCTCGCCGTGATGATGGTCACCGGCCCGCGCATCGGGTTCCTGGTGGCATGGCTGATCGCCGTGCTGACCATCGACGTGGCGCTCATCGTGGCCGAATACCTGCACCTCAACCTGCCGCGTCAGGCGGAGGAAACCCGCATGGACATGCGCGAGCTCATGCAGACCATGCAGACCAAACTCGGAAAGGCGATTCGCTGATGCGTAACATCTGGACCATCTTCACCGGAGACATCCGGCGCGCGGGCGGCAGCGTCATCGCGCTCATCATCTCCATCGGCCTCATGCTCATGCCCTCGTTCTACGCATGGTTCAACATCTACGGCAGTTGGGACCCGTACAGCAACACCGGCGGCATGAAGGTGGCCGTGGCCAATGCGGACAAGGGCTATCAGGGTGACATGCTGCCCGCCGCGGTCAACGTGGGCGACCAGGTGGTCAACGCCCTGCGCGCCAACGACGACCTCGACTGGACGTTCGTGACCGCGGACGAGGCCAAGGACGGCGTGCGCAGCGGCGAATACTACGCCGCCATCGTGATTCCGAAGGACTTCAGCTCGAACGTGTTCACGCTGTTCACCAGCGGGGGAGGAGCCTCCGGCAGCATCCGCCACGCCCGGCTCGTGTACTACTCGAACCCCAAGAAGAACCCGATCGCCTCCACGGTCACCAACCAGGGCGCCTCCGCCGTGCAGGCGCAAGTCAACGACACGCTCACCTCCACCATCGCCACCACGCTCATCGGCACGATGGACTCCGTGCTCGACTACCTTGACACGGACCAGAGCGGCCGGTCCGTCGCCACGTTGAGCGCATCGCTGCGGCAGGAATCCGAGGACCTCGCCTCGGCGGCTGAATTGAGCGCAAGCTACGCGGGACTCACCCGATCGGCGGCCTCCATGCTGCAGACCTCGTTGAAGGCGATGGATGGATCCAAGTCCTCCCTCTCCGGCCGCCAGACCGACATCGACGGCCTTACGGCTAAGCTCGACAAGGCCTCCGACGCCATCGACCAGGCCAACGCCGGCATGTCCGCCGGACTTGGATCACTGGCGGATGCCTTCGAAACCACCGGCTCGGACGTCTCCGCCGCGCTCGGCAAGCCGGCCGGCGCCGCGAACGACATGGCCGCGCGACTGCGCGCCATCTCCACCGACAAGGTGCGCCCGATGATCGCCAGCCTCACCGAATACCGGGACACGCTCGCCGGACTGCAGGGGCAGGCGCGCACGGACGCCGCCAAACACGCGCTCGGACTGGCCATCAAGGACGTGGACCGGACGCTCGCCAAGCTCGAGGCATACGACGCCAAGCTCAACGCGGCCGCCGACAGGGCCGTGGAAGGCGGTGCCGCAGCCGAACAGGCCGCCAAGGACATCCTCGACGAGGCCAACGTCTCGGCGCAGTCGATCCGCGACCTCGACAAGTCCTACCAGGCCAACGTCGTGACCCAGATGGGCAAGGTCTCCACCTCGGCGCGGCAGACCGGCAAGGATGCCGCCGCGCTCGTCACCGATGCGCGTTCGATGATCGCCGACGTGACCGGAACCACGCAATCCGGCGGACAGAGCGCGGGCGACGTGCTGGAGACCATCAAGGGGACCGCGTCCAAACTCGATGAGGCGCATGACACGCTTGCGGAGCAGTCAGGCAAACTCGCCCAGGCCGCGGACGCCATCGACGAGGCGATGGCCTCGGGCGGCGTGGACCAGGTGCGCAAGCTGTTCGACCAACCTGCCGACACGCTTGCCGCGGCCATGACCTCGCCGGTGACGCTCAACCGCAAGGCCATCTTCCCGGTGGCCAACAACGGCTCGGCCATGGCGCCGTTCTACACGCTCATGGCCATCTGGGTGGGCGTGATGTTCCTGGGCATCATCATGAAGCCGAACGTGTCCGAGAAGACTGTGGCCACGCTGCACAACCCCAAGGGCTGGCAGCTGTACATCGGACGCGGCATGACCTTCTCGCTGTTCGCGCTGGCCCAGACCACGATCCTGGGACTGGGGGACCTGCTGTATCTGCGGGTACAGACCGTGAACCCGTTCCTGTTCATGCTGTGCCTGTGGTGGACGGCATTCGCCTGCAGCGTGTTCATCTACACATTGGCCGCCGTGTTCGGCAACATCGGCAAGGCCGTGAGCACAGCCCTGATGATTGCGCAGATCGCCGGCACGGGCGGCACGTTCCCCGTGCAGATGCTGCCCGCCGGATTCCGTGAAATCTACCCGTACCTGCCGTTCTCGCACGCCATGACCGCGTTGCGCGAGACGGTCGCGGGTTTCTATGGAAGTACGTATTGGGAGCAGATGGGTCGCATGGGCATCTACCTCGCGGTGGCCCTGCTCATCGGCATCCCGCTCTACACCTCCATCAGCCGAGCCATGTCCCGCACCAACGATCTGGTGGCGAGCACGGGGGTAATGGGCTAGGCCGTAAGCGGACAGTCCGGTGGACTGTCCGCAGGCCTAGCCTGAGCGAGGCGACAGCCGAGCGAAGGTCGGATTGAGCCCGGCCGCAAGGCCGGTCCGTTCTTGCAGGGGCCGAAGGCGAGCCGTGAGGCAATCTAACAAGCTAAACCAAGCATGCAGATGACGATTAATCCTTCTGCCGTACGGGTTTGCTGTGTTCTGGTGTCCTTGGCTTCCTTTGTCGGGACGGTGCCGTGAGGCAAACGGCGGGGCCGTTTGTGGGCGATGTGCGGGGCGACGGCCGGGCCGATAGGCCGCGAACGGAGTTCGTCGTTGATGCGGGACGGGCTGTCGCCGGGGCCGACTGAGGGGAGTGCCGTGGTGGTGCACGTGCGCGCGGAAAAAGAATGAAGCGGACGTCGTTGTCCGATATATTCACTTATACCCGGATTGCGATCCGGTCTGTTGAATTATCGAATCTTCAGTTATGCGACCATATCCGGTCGGGGGAGGAACGCCGTTTGGCGTATCTCAGGGCGCTATGTTGGGCGTCGTGGCGAAGCCGTTGGTTCAGCGGGCGTTCTTGTCGACGTCGTTGATGATGTCGGCCATCACCTTGGAGTTGGACATGCCGGCCTGGGCCATGGAGTTGACGCCGTACATGGCGAGACCGCGCAGCATGGAATCCTTGATGGACATGATGTGTTCCTTTCGTTAGGCCAAGGCCCTGGGCCTTGAGCTCTTTTTTGTTCGGCTTCTTTCTGAAACCGGTTTCAGAATAGCGCGGCGGACCGTCCCCCGCAAGTGACCGTGTGGTCATCGGCGTTTCGCCCGGAATTCCGCCGTTCTTACTCCCACCTCAATCGAACCGGTTCGAGATTGTTGCGGTCGGGTTACGGGGGATATGTGGGCGTTCTTTTGTCGGCGATACCATCGGCCGTCGCCCTTGTGCCGCCGTCTTCCTATTGTTGGGGAAAAGAGAAACATCGTAACGGTTCAAAGGGGAGAACATGGCGAAAAGCACGGGGCGCGCACGCCCGGTCATCAAGGACGTGGCCAGGCTGGCCGGCGTATCCGCGCCGACCGTCTCCCGTTACCTCAACGGCACCGTGAACGTCACCGAGGACAAACGCCGCCGCATCGCCGAGGCCATCAAGGAACTCGGATACGAGCCGAGCGTGGTGGCGCGCGCCCTGTCCAACCGGGAGATGGATTCGGTGGTGGTCTTCGCCGCCAATCCGGACGCCTTCTCCACCTCCGCCACCAATCACGGCGTGGAGGCCGCCGCGCGCAAACGCCGGTTCCTCGTCACCATCGTCTCGCTGGACGAGTCGGACATGGATTCGGTTGAGGCCCGCGTGCGCATGGGCCTGGCCGTGCGTCCGGCAGGCGTCATCGTGTACGAATACGGATGGGCCGGCGTCGAGGCGCTCAAATGCCTGCCCAAGGACATCCCCACGGTGGTGGTGGGTGGCGGCTTCGGCGATGGCGACTACCAGGTCATCAACGCCGAACGTGATGGCGGCCGCTGGATGACCATGCATCTGCTGGATCTGGGGCACGACACCGTGTTCCATGTGGCCTGGGACAGGGAGACCGGCGACAATTCCCGTACGAACGGCTGGCGTGATGCGCTTGAGGAGCGGGGCATCGACGTGCCGGAGCCGATTCTCGTGCCGGCCGGCGACCTCAGGAAGGCCGTGGCCGCGGGCAAGGCCCTGGGGCGCCGCAAGGACGTGACTGCCGTGTTCGCCGCCAGCGACGAGATCGCCATCGCGGTCATGAAGGGACTCCGAGAGGCCGGTCGGCGCGTGCCGCAGGACGTGAGCGTGGTGGGCTTCGACGACATGGACTTCGACGCCATGTGGGAGCCCCCGCTGACCAGCTACACCCAGAACTTCCACGAGATGGGGGAGCGGGCCTTCCGTATGCTCTACGACCAGGTGCGCGCCAAGCGCGCCGGCCATGAGCCGCCGCAACCCCAGGTCGAAGTGGTCCAGGGCAAGCCGCGCCTGCGCGCCTCCGAAACCTCGCCGATTCGCTGATCCGCGGCGTTCCGGCCGTGAACCGGAGACGCCGCGGATCGCTTCCGCATCTCACCGCAATGGTACGCGGCGGGCGCATGGGCGTGCGTGGCGGGAGGTCACCACAGCACGTCGATGGGGGCGGTCGTCTTGTTGGTCTCGATGATGCGGCAGATCTGCTCGGGCGTCTCCTTGCAGCCGCGGCGGATCCACAGCCAGATGATGGAGGAGACGGCGGAGACCAGGATCTCCATCGCATAATCCGCGGGGATGCCGTTGTAGTTGGTCTTCGGCTCGGCTCCGAAATGCTGCGCCTGCGTGATGATGAGACGCTTGAGCACGGCCTTGACGCGGTCGTAGAGCTGCATGTCGTTGCCGGAATGGGAGATCGCGTCGAAGAACGCGAAATCGTCCTTGACGTAGTGCAGCGCCTTGGCGATGGACTCCTCCTTGAAGGCGTCGCATATGGCCCTGCCGTCCGCCGTCACCACCTGCCCGTCCCCGTCGGCGTTGTCGATGAGGATCTGCGTGAGATTGTCGATGGCGTCGTCGATGAGCTGCTGGCGCAGGTCGAACTTGTCGATGTAATGCATATAGAACGTGCCGCGATTGATGCCGGCCGTGCGGGCGATGTCGCTGACCGTCAACGAGTCGAAGCCCTTGGTTTGGACGAGCGACGTGAACGCCGCCTTGATCTTCGCCTCGGTTTTGGTGTTGCGTTTGCCGGCCATGTGATCCTCCTTTGCGTCATGCCTCCATCATCATAACAACACGTTGTTGATTTAAAGCCCGAATCACCACTTTTCGCCAAGGTGTCCAGATTGGACGTTTTGCCCGAATGTGGTCATTGACGCCCGTTTTTCCGTGGCTTTACGATGCAAATAAATCAACACGTTGTTTATTCAGCGTTGTACTGCACGGAAACGGATGCACCAACATGGCATACATCGAAATGGTCCACAGCTTCAAGCGCTACCACATGGGAAGCACCACCATCACGGCCAACAACGACGTCAGCTTCGGGATCGAGAAGGGTGAACTCGCCATCATCCTCGGCTCGTCCGGCGCGGGCAAATCGACCGTGCTCAACATCCTGGGCGGCATGGACACCAACAGCGAGGGCCAGGTCATTATCGACGGCAAGGACATCTCGAACTACACCGCCCACCAGCTCACCGACTACCGCCGCTACGACATCGGCTTCGTCTTCCAGTTCTACAACCTCGTGGCCAACCTCACCGCCAAGGAGAACGTCGAACTCGCCTCCGAAATCGTGAAGAACGCGCAGGACCCGGTCCAAACGCTCATCGACGTGGGCCTCAAGGACCGCATCGACAACTTCCCGGCCCAGCTCTCCGGTGGCGAACAGCAGCGCGTGGCCATCGCCCGCGCCGTGGCCAAGAACCCGAAGATCCTCCTGTGCGACGAACCCACCGGCGCGCTCGACTACAACACCGGCAAACAGGTGCTGCGGATACTCCAGGGCCAGAGCCGTGAAAAAGGCGCAACCGTGGTCATCGTGACCCACAATTCCGCCATCGCACCCATCGCCGACCGAGTGATCCACATGCACGACGCCCGTGTCAAATCCATCGAAACGAACGAGCATCCGATGGACATCAAGGATCTGGAGTGGTGAACATGACCGATTTCACGGACTTCATCGAACCGGACGAATCGCAGGGTCCGGGCGCTGGAGCGCGGACCCGCGCGGCCAAACGCAAACACCGCAACGGCCCTCCGCGCAAACGCATGCTCTGGAAGGACATCCGCATCACCCTGTCCAAAACCAAGGGACGGTTCATCTCCATCGTGAGTCTCATGGCATTGGGCTCGTTCGCCCTCGTGGGACTGTTCGTCACCGGGCCAGACATGCAGATCACCGGCACCGAATTCTACGGCGGCAACAACCTCGCGGACGTCACCGTCATCAGCGATTACGGGCTGACCCGGGACGACGAGGACATCATCCGCACCACGGACGGCGTGCGTCAGGCCGAATTCGGCTATTTCAAGGACGTGACCATCGCCGGCAGCGAACACAGCCTGCGCATCTACTCCACGCCGCGCACGGTCTCCACCTACCAGGTTGTGGAAGGCCGGCTGCCGGCCAAAGACGGCGAAATCGCGCTCGACGCCAAGGAACGCGACCGGTTCGCGGTCGACAGCACCATCACCATCGACGAACAGCCGGACATCGCCGGCGACACCGTCCTCACCCATACGAAATTCACCGTGGTGGGCTTCGTGAACTCCAGCGAGGCCGTATCCAACCTCAACATGGGCCAATCGACCGCAGGCAGCGGCGAACTCAACGGATACGCCGTGGTGCCCGCAACCACCTTCGACTCCGACGTGGCCATGATCGGCCGCGTGACCTTCACGGACACGCAGGATGTGGACTATTGGACCGCCGAATACCGCGACCGCGTGCAGGCCCACAAGAACACGCTCACCAAACGTCTGGCCAACCAGCCCGAGGCGCGCGCCGCCTCCATCAAGGAGGACCGTCGCACACAGATCGACAAGGCGCAGCAGCAGGTGGACGACGCCAAGCAGCAGCTCGCGGACGCCGAACAACAGCTCGCGGACGCCAAAACCCAGATCGAGGACGGCAAGGACCAGATCACCTCCGGCTCGATCGAAGCCACCGAACAGGCCTCCGCCGCGCTCGCCGAACTGTCCGGCGGACTGGCGCAGATCGCCTCCGCCGGCTCCACCATCACCTCCGCCCAGACCCAACTCGCGGCCGCAGCCCAACAGCTCACCCAAGGCCAAAGCCAGCTCGATTCCTCATGGCAACAGCTGGTCCAGGCCAAAACCCAACTCGACCAGGCGCGCGCAGTACTCGACGCCGTCAAACCCGTGCTGGACAAGACCGGACGGCTGCTGGCCCAATGGGAAAGCACCGGCCTGACCGGTCCGCTGTACCGTGACCTCGCCGGCAAATACGCGCAGGCCATCGACGCCTACAACGATGCCGTGGCCGAATACAACAACGCGCTGGCACAATACCAGAACGGCCTGCAGCAATGGCAGGACGGCGCCTCGCAGCTCAAACAGGGCAGCGCGGAATACCAGAAGAACGCGGCGGCGCTCGCGGACGCCGGCAGACAGCTCGCCTCCAAGCAGTCCGAACTCGGACAGGCCGTCTCCCAGGCCGCCGGAACCGCGTCGGGCGGTGCGGCTCAGCTCATCGAAGGGCAACGCCAAATCGAAAAGGCCGAGGACGAGTACGACGCCAAGAAGCAGGAATACGAGGACGCCAAGCCCGAAGCCGAACGGAAGATCGAGGACGCCGAACGACAGATACGGCTCGCCCGCGAAAAAGTGGACACGCTCGAAGTGCCGGCCTACTCCATCGACGGCCGACGCGAGGGACTGACCTCGGAAGGCTACCGCGTCTACGAGATCATCGCCGGCATCGTCAATAAACTCGCGATGATCTTCCCCGTGTTCCTCTACCTCGTGGCCGCGCTCGTCACGTTCACCACCATGGGACGCATGGTGGACGAGGAACGCACCAACTCCGGCACCTTGAAGGCCCTCGGCTACCACAACAAGGACATACTCAGGAAATTCACGTTCTACGGGTTCACCGCATCCACCCTCGGCACCGTCATCGGCGTCGCGGCCGGACACACGCTGCTGCCGCTCATCGTGAACCACGCCTACAGCACCGGCTTCACCATGCCGCGCATCGCGCTCGCCTTCCACCCCGTGATCACCGTGGTGGCGTTCGCGGCCGCATGGATCAGTGCCGTGGTGCCCGCCACGTTGGCCGCCGCCCGCGAACTGAAGGAGAAACCGGCCGCACTGCTCCTGCCGAAGCCTCCCGCCAAAGGCTCGAAGATCTTCCTCGAACGAATCACGCCCCTATGGAACCGACTGAACTTCACCCGCAAGGTGACCGCCCGCAACCTGTTCCGCTACAAATCACGCGGATTCATGACCATCTTCGGCGTGGCCGGCGCCGTCTCGCTCCTGACCGCGGGCCTCGGCGTGCAGGCATCCATCGGTCAGATCAGCGAACGCCAGTTCAGCGAACTCATCCACTACGACCTCATCGTGGCCGAGAAACCCGACAACAACGACGAGCAGCGCGCGAGCGTGGCCAAGGCCATGAAGTCGTCCGCGGTGAGCGAATCCATGCCGATCCGCTACGAGGAGCTCACCAAAACGGCCGGCAAGGAGGACGACAAGCAGTCCATCACCCTGCTGGTGACCGACGACGCCTACAATTTCGGCGACTACATCACCCTGCGCTCGCGTGCGGGGCACGCGCCCCAGGTGCTCACCGACCGCGGCGCCATCATCTCGGAACGCATGGCGGACATGCTCGGCGCGCAGGAGGGGGACACTATCGCCGTCACCGACTCCACGGGCGCCGAACGCAAGGTGCGCGTGGACGGCGTGACCGAAATGTACATCGGACATTTCATGGTCATGTCCTCCGGCGGCTACGAGCACATATTCGGCGAGGACTACCAGTCGAACGCCTATCTGGTGTGTCTCAAGGACCCGAGCATCGCCAATGCCGGCAAACAGGGCGCCCGGTTCATGAAGAACGACGGGGTCAGGGGAGTGGTGCAGAACACCACGATGAAGAACCAGGTGGCCACCATCGTCGACTCACTCGACCAGATCATGGAGGTGCTCATCCTCGTGGCCGGCCTGCTGGCCGTGGTGATCCTGTACAACCTGACGAACCTGAATGTCTCCGAACGCATCCGCGAGCTGTCCACCATCAAGGTGCTCGGCTTCCACACCAACGAGACCACCATGTACATCTACCGCGAAACCATCGTGCTCTCGGCGCTCGGCATCCTTGCCGGCTATGGGTTCGGTGCGGGACTGCACCGGTACATCATCACCGAGGTGCCGCCGGACGAGGTGATGTTCGACCCGGCCTTGGGCTGGCTCGCGTTCGTGGCACCCCTCGTGCTCATCGCCGTGGTGCTCGCCGCGCTCGGCTGGGTGGTCCACCGGCGCCTCAGGACCGTGGACATGCTCGCCGCCCTCAAGTCCGTGGAGTGACGTGAGCGGTGTACTCTACCTGTTCACGGGCTCTACGGAGGAGACGAAGCGGATGTGACGGTTGAAGAAATTCACGATGAGTCCGGTGATCGCGGCGGCAATGATCGTGCCGATGCCAAGGCCGTTGAGCCGGCCGAAGAAGAGGAACGAGAGCACGCCGGCGATGACGATCAGCGAGATGTCGAAGCAGACCTTGACCGTGCCGAAGCGCACCTTGGTCACCATCGAGAACGCGCGCACGATGCCCTCGCCGGGCACCATGATGAGCTTGGGGGAGACCTCCATGCAGATGCCGAACGCCAGTAGCGCCGTGCCCAGCAGCAGGCCGATGCCTCGCAGCCACCATTCGGCGGGGGAGAACCAGGTGAGCAGCATCATGCTGACGTCGAGCGTCGCCGCGAACCAGAACGTGACGGCCAGCTGCAGGTACTGCACCGGATGGAAGTCGCGGCGCAGCAGCAGGATCTCGATGGCCACGAATATCGCGTTCATCGCGAACGTGGTGACGCCGAAGCTGATCCAGGGGAACCTGAGCGTCACCACCCATGCGATGCTTGAAATCGGCGAGGTACCGAGGTTGCTTTTGGTGATGAGGGCGATGCCGAAGGATTCGATGGCAAGTCCGGCGAGCATCGAGACCAGGCGCTTGATGAAATATGGCATGGTCAGGCCTCCGATCCGGCTGCGGTGTGGAGGACCTCATCATGATGGGGTTCGGTGTTGGAGGCCGCCTGACCGGCGCGTTCGCGGGCGTCGGCCCGTTCGAGATTCGCGATGATGCACCGCAGCCCCTCACGCAACGACTGCCGCTCCTCATCGTTCATGCCGTCCGTGGCCGTGGTGTCGGCGGCCGCCATGATTTCGGCCACGCGCCCGGCGCAGTCGCGACCCTCATCGGTGAGAAACACCAGATATGATCGACGGTCGGACTCACTGGCTTCGCGGCGGACCAGGCCTTTGTGCTCCATGCGGGTGAGCAGACCGGTCATGGTCGATTTGTCGAGGATGCATTCGGCGCAGATCTCCTTCGCGGTGCGGCCGTCCTGTTCGTTGAGGCATTCGAGGATCTTCGGTTGCCCGGGCAGCAGGCCGATGCGTCTGATGGCCGCGTCGATGCGCCGGTTGGAGTGATTGAACGCCCGCAACAGCAGGAAATGCAGTTCATTGTCCAGCATGGAGTCTTCTTCCGATGATGGTCTTCGCGGGGTATGTTCCGCGATTCGATTCCATCGTATCGCCATATAGTTTGCATGCAAACTAATTTGTTCGACTAGCGAACCACGGCAGGTCCTTGAGTGGCAATGTGCGCGATGCCCTCGGGCTTGCTGTGTACGGGTTTGCCGTGTTCAGGTTTTCGTGGCTCCCTTCTGTGAGGACAGTGCCGTGAAGCAAACGGCAGGGCCGTTTGTAGGCAGTGTGCGAGGCGATAGCCGGGCCGATGGGCTGTGAACGGAGTTCGTCGTTGCGGGGCGGGCTGTCGGCGGGGCCGACCGGGGGAGTGCCGTAGTGGTGCGTATGCGCACGGGAAAAGAATGAAGCGGACGTCGTTGTCCGATATATTCACTTATCGCCGGATTGCGATCCGGTCTGTTGAATTATCGAATCTTCAGTTATGCGACCATATCCGGTCGGAGGAGGAACGCCGCCATATGCGTTCTCGGAGCGCTATCGGAAGCGCTTTAGGCAGTGAGGGCCGTTGGTTCAGCGGGCGTTCTTGTCGACGTCGTTGATGATGTCGGCCATCACCTTGGAGTTGGACATGCCGGCCTGGGCCATGGAGTTGACACCGTACATGGCGAGACCGCGCAGCATGGAATCCTTGATGGACATGATGTGTTCCTTTCGTCGGGCCAAGGCCCTGGGGCCTTGAACTTGTTTCCGCTTGGCTTCTTTCTGAAACCGGTTTCAGAATAGCGCGGCGAATCCCCCTTCGCAAGTTACCGTACGGTCATCGGCGTTTCGCCCGGAATTCCGCCATTCCTACTCCCGCCTCAATCGAACCGGTTCGAGAACATTGCGCCCAAGTTACGAATGTTGCGGGGAATACGGAAAAGGGGCGTGGCCATGACGAGCCACGCCCCTTGGGCAGGAGTAGTAGTCAGAGATCAGCGAAGAGCGGGGATCACTTCACGTTCTTCATGCCGAGGATGGACAGCGCGCCGAGGGTCAGCACGATGAAGCCCATCGGGAACAGGCCGGCGTAGCCGAACATGTGGAAGACCCAGGCGCCCAGCAGCGGGGCCAGCATCTGGCCGACGGTGCCCATGGCGTTGATGAAGGACAGATCCTTGGCGGCCTGGTCCGGGTTCGGCAGCACGGAGGTCATCAGGGACTGGTCGATGGCGATGAACAGACCGCCGCCGATGCCGGAGAGGGCCACGTAGATGGTGTACATGAGCGGGGTCTGTACGATGAGCGGCAGCCAGCACGGAACGCCGACGAGGAACATGCCGACGGCAGCCGGGATCTTCATGCCGCCCTTGAACAGCATGGAGACCGGACCGGAGAGGGCGGACATGAGCACGGCGAAGATCAGGCTCAGCAGGGACATGAGCGCCATCCAGCTGGCGGCGGAAGCCGCGGAGGTGTGCATCCAGTCGGTCAGAGTGTACAGACGATAGGTGCCGATGCCGCCAGGGAGCATGTAGAGCAGACGGGAGAGGCAGGCGAACCAGTAGTCACGGCCTGCGTGGGTCGGAGGCAGGAACTGCTTGAAGGCGGACAGGTCCATCTTGACCGGCGGAACGTCCTTGTTGGACGGCTCGGCGGTGACGATCACGGCGATGATCATGGCGATATCGGCGATGACCAAGGTGACGAACACGCCGTTGGACACGTCGCCCACGGAGGCGACGAACAGGGAGCACAGGGACTGGAAGCCGTTGAGGCCGATCTGAGTGGCGATGCCGAAGGAGGAGGACGCGGAGCCGCGGTACTTCTCGGGGATCAGATCATGCATCCAGGCCATGCCGGCGGACATCATGGCGCTATAGCACGCAGTGTAGATGAACCAGGCGCCCATGGCGATGGCGGTGTTGTCGTTGATGGCGAAGATCACGAGGCAGACTGTGGCGACGACGGAGGTGCCGATGAGCCACGGGGTGCGGGCGCCGAAGCGGGAACGGGTCATATCAGACAGGGCGCCGAAGATGATGCCTGCGAACACGGAGATGATCAGGGTCACCGTGGTGGCGGTGGCGGTGAGGTTCACCTTGTTGGCCGGATCGATGAAGCCGATCTTGGCCGGCAGCAGGATGCCGCTGATGCCGAAGAACGGGCCGTAGAAGGCGATGGTGCAGAAGAACTGGCCGATGACCGGACGCCACGGGTACTTGCCCGAGTCTTTCGGCTCCATGGTCTTGGTGGATTCCGCATTACTCATTGTGGTGTTTCTCCCTCCTCAGGAAAAAACGCATGGCCGCGATGCCTTGGCAAGCTGCCGTGCTTGGTTTTGTAATTAGTTACATCGTAACATCATCTTTGACGACGACAAATCCAGATGAGCAAATCTTGTGAGCGTTAACGGCGTGTTGCAGGGTCTGCGAAAAAGTTTTCGCAATGCTGGGTATGCTGAGAAATGGCGAAATTTCAACGGTATCCATTGTCGACAATCTCCGGCGGTGATGTGTTATCGATAAAATGTTACCTCGGCGTGTTGCATGTAACTGGTTTCACAATATGAGGGAAACATGTTACATTGAATGCAGCAAACAAGCAGTGCGGCAACGCATGCGGGAACGAGCCGATCGCCGTCTCGTCCCCGTGACGGAGCGGTCCGCGGCGCCCATGTGGTGACGTCCGAACACGATGCGCGCGGCAGCACAAGACAATAAGGAAAGAACAAGCAGCCATGACCATCCATGATGTCCGTGATTACGGTGCCGTCGCCGACGGCGTCACCAACAATGCCAAGGCCATCCAGGCAGCCATCGACGCATGCGCCGACAACGGCGGCGGCATGGTCACCCTTGCGGGCGGCACCTACATGTCCGGCACCATCCGGCTCAAGTCCAACGTGACCCTCAACATCGACGTCACCACCATCCTCCTGGCCAGCCCGAACATCGCCGACTACGCGGCCGAAGGCGTGCACCACCAGCGCTACCGCAATGAGCATAACCTCGACCGCTGCTTCATCTACGCCGAGGACGCCCACGACTTCGCCATCATCGGCCACGGCGAGATCAATGGCAACAACAAGGCCTTCCCGAACGAGGGCTCCAACTACCGTCCGATGATGTTCCGCATGCTGCGCTGCAACCACGTGCGTCTCGAAGGCATCAAGATGGTCGACTCCTCATCCTGGACCTGCGCGCTGCTGGACAGCGAGTACTTCTGGGCCCACGGCATCGACATCCACAACTCCGGCAAGCCCAACGGCGACGGCCTCGACTTCGACGGCACCTCGCACGTGTACATCTCCGACTGCCACATCCAGGGCACCGACGACAACATCTGCCTGCAGTCCAGCTCCAAGGACTACCCGGTCCACGACTACCACATCACCAACTGCGAGCTGTCCAGCGTGTGCGGCGGCATCCGCATCGGGCTGAAGTCCATCGGCGACATCCACGACGTGGCCGTCTCCAACTGCACGTTCAGCCGCATCTGGCGTGAGGGCATCAAGATCGAATGCACCGAAGGCGGTTCCATCTCCGACATCACCGTCTCCAACTGCACCATGCGCGACGTGACCCGCCCACTGTTCGTCATCCTCAACAACCGCTACGAGCCGGATGGCTGGGGCAGTTCCGTGGAACTCGACCACATGCCCGAGATCGGCACCTTGGAGCGTCTGTCCTTCTCCAACATCACCGTCACTGACAGCGAGGAGATGGCCAACATCCACCACGGCTTCGGCAGCGACATCCAGGGCCAGCCCAAGTTCGCCGGCATACGCTTCGACGCGGCCGAAAGCCACCCCATCAGAGACGTGACCCTGCGCGACCTCCGCTACACCTTCATCGGCGGCGTCAAGGAATCCGACATCCCGTCCGAATACCCGCGCCTCGTGGACAAGCTCGCCGAACCGGACGTCAGGTCCAGCGAGAATTACTGGCCGGACTGGTCCCGCACCGCGTTCATGGACATCCGCAACGTGGACGGCCTCGACGCCCAAGGCATCCGTCTCAAGGCCATCCGCCCGGACGAACGCCCCGCCACGAAGTTCGACGGCACCCGTTTCGTGACCGACCCGGACATCATCGTCGCCGAGTGACGACGATCGGCAACATTTCCATATACGAAGGAGCACACATGTCCACCATCGAACGATTCGAAGGCGCCGGCTCGGACGGCACCACCATCAGCGTGGTGTACGCCGAGCAGAGGGAAGCGAACACCGCGTTTGCCTTGGCTTTCACCGGCGATCAGCTGCCGCGCCTCGTGCATTGGGGCCGTCCCCTCGCCGACCCGAAGGCCGCCCTCGCGCTCTACGACGCCGTACGCCCGCAGTGCGTCTCCGGCGTTCTCGACTACACGCCATGGCCGTCCGTCCTGCCCACCCAGGCCGAGGGCTGGATGGGAGCCTCCCGCATCAACGTGTCCCGCGACGGCGTGGAACTGTTCTGCAAGTTCACCGTGACCGGCATCGCCATCGACAGCCATGAGGATGCCGGCATCAAGGACGCGACCGTGCCGACCGTCACCGTCAACGCCGCCGACGAGGAACAGGGCGTCGGACTTGAATGGACCGCCGAACTGCTGCCGGGCGGACTCATCCGCCAGCAGGCCACCGTGCGCAACCTCAAGGACGGCGAGCTCGCGGTGAACAGGCTGGAACTCGGCTTCGCCCTGCCTGCCAACGCCACCGAGATGCTCACCACCACCGGTCACCACCTGCGCGAACGCCAGCCGCAGCGTCGTCTGCTCGCCGTCGAACGCATCGAGAAGGTCTCCGTGGTGGGCCGTCCGGACTTCGACGCCTCGCTGCTGCTCGCGGCCGGCGAACCCGGATTCGGCTTCGAACGCGGCGACGTCTACGCCGTGCACGTGGCTTGGAGTGGCAACTCGCTGCTGTCCGCAGAGCGCACGCCGTACACGCAGGCCCTGATTGGCGGCGGCGAGGTACTGCTGTCCGGTGAAATCGCACTGGCCAAGGGCGAGTCCTACGCCACCCCGTGGATGTTCGGCGCCTACGGCGACGGCCTCAACGAAATTGGCACCCGCTTCCACTCCTATGTGCGTTCCCTGCACCCCGAACTGACCGCTAAGCCCCGCCCGGTGATGCTCAACACCTGGGAGGCCGTGTTCTTCGACCACAACTTCGACACCCTGAAGGCCCTGGCGGACAAGGCCGCCGCCTCCGGCGTGGAACGCTACGTGGTGGACGACGGCTGGTTCGGCTCCCGCCGCGACGACACCTCCGGTCTCGGCGACTGGCAGATCGCCCAGGACGTCTGGCCCGACGGCCCGAAGTCCCTCACGGCCCTGGCCGACTACGTGCACGCCAAGGGCATGGAATTCGGCCTGTGGTTCGAGCCCGAGATGATCAACCCGGACTCCAACACGTACCGTGCCCACCCGGACTGGGTGCTGAAGCCCACCGACAACCGCATGCCGCTGGAAGGCCGCCACCAGCAGGTGCTCGACCTGAGCAACCCGGACGCCTATCGGTACATCTACGACTCCATCGACGGCCTGGTCAACGAGCTCGGCATCGACTACATCAAGTGGGACCACAACAAGCAGGTCACCGAAGGCGTTTCGCCGTACACCGGCCGCCCGGCCGTGCATGGTCAGACCCTCGCCGTCTACCGCATTTGGCACGACCTCAAGGCCGCCCACCCCGGCCTCGAAATGGAAAGCTGCTCCTCCGGCGGCGGCCGCATGGACCTCGGCATCCTGCGTTACGCCAGCCGCGTGTGGACCTCCGACTGCGTGGACCCGGTCGAGCGCGAGGACACCCAGCGCTACACCTCGCTCGTGGTGCCGCCGTGCATGATGGGCGAGCACATCGGCCACAGCCCCGCCTACGCCACCCATCGCGCCACCAGCCAGGAGATGCGCATGGCCATGGCCTTCTTCGGCCACATGGGCATCGAATGGAACCTGCTCAAGGAGCCGGACGAGGCGCTGGCCAAGCTGGGGGAGTGGGTCGCCGAATATAAGAAGCACCGCGAATGGTTCGCCCAGGACACCTGCGTGCACGCCGACCAGTGCGATCCCGCCGTGCGTGTGGACGGCATGGTCAAGCCGGACAAGTCCGCCGCGATCTACCGGTACACGATGCTCACCACCTCCGGCACGTACCCGACCGCGCCCGTGCACCTGCCCGGACTTGACCCGGACGCCAACTACCGCGTCTACCCGCTGGCTGTGAACCTCGACCTTAACGCCTCCGGCGCCAACGTGGGCTTCTCGCCGCTCGGCTGGTGGAACGAGCAGGGCATCGTCCTGCCCGGCCGCGCCCTGACCACCTACGGCATCCGCCCGCCTGAGCTCAACCCCGCCCAGGCCGCCCTCTTCGCCGCAGTCAAAGCCTAAATCATTCGCCTCGAACACATAGGGAAGGAACATACCATGACCACCATGATCAAGAACCCGATCCTGCCGGGCTTCCACCCGGACTCCAGCGCCCTGCGCGTCGGGGACGACTATTACATCGCCACCTCCACCTTCGAATGGTGGCCGGGCATCGACATCTACCACTCCAAGGACCTCGTGAACTGGGAGTGGGTCGCCGCCCCGGTCAACCGCGAATCCCAGGTCAACCTGCTCGGCAACTACAACTCCGGCTCCCTGTGGGCCCCGCACCTGAGCTACGCGGACGGCAAGTTCTGGCTCGTCTACACGGACGTGAAGACCTTCGGGCCGATCATGAACACGCTCAACTACGTGATCACCGCCCCCACCATCACCGGCCCGTGGAGCGAACCGCACTTCCTGACCGCCTCCGGCTTCGACCCGTCCATCTACCACGATGATGACGGCCGCAAGTGGTTCCTCAACATGCTCTACGACCCGCGCCCCGGCCACCAGCTGTTCTCCGGCACCGTAATCCAGGAGTTCGACCCGGACACCATGGAGCTCATCGGCGAACGCAAGCACTTCTACAAGGGCACCAAGCTCGGCGTGTGCGAGGCCCCGCAGATCCTCAAGAAGGACGGCTGGTACTACCTGCTGTGCGCCGCCGGCGGCACCGGCTACATGCACGCCGCCACCGTGGCCCGCGCCAAGAGCCTCGAAGGCCCGTTCGAGGACAGCCCGTACACCCCGATCATGACCACGCGCGACGAGCCGACCAACCCGCTGCAGAAGTCCGGCCACTGCTGCTTCCTGCAGATCGGCGACGAATGGTACATCACCCAGATCTGCGCCCGCCCGCTCACCGAACGCGGCAACTGCACGCTCGGCCGTGAGACCGGCATCCAGAAGATCTACTGGACCGAGGACGGCTGGCCGCGCATGATCAACGACTCCGTGATCCCGATGCTCGAAGTGCCCGCGCCGAAGGGCTCCCAGGGCGTGGTGCAGAACACCGACCATTCCGAGCGCGTCGAGTTCGAAGCCAACTGGGACGTGCAGAAGAACGCGCCGCTCACCTCGGTGACTGACCCGTCGATCCCGTCCAGCTTCAAGACGCTGCGCACCGCACTCGTGGCGGAGGAGGACTACTCGCTCACCGCCCGCCCGGGCTGGCTGCGCCTCAAGGGCGGCCAGACGCTGTGCTCCCTGTTCAAGCAGTCCCTGTTCGCCCGTCGCTGGGAGTCCTACGACTTCGACGCCGAGACCGTGCTCGACTTCGACCCGAAGAACTACCAGCAGCAGGCCGGTCTGGTGCTGTTCTACGACACCGACAACTGGATCTACGCCTACGTGTCCTTCGACTCCGAAGGCACCGACCGCCGCGTGGTGCAGGTGCTGCAGAACGACCACGGCAACCTCACGCAGGGCTCCGAACTGGTGCCGCTTGGGGATGGCCCGGTGCGTCTGAAGGTGGAGGTCCGTCGCGACAAGGCGAACTTCTTCATTGCCCAGGGCGAGACCATGTATGGTGACAACCCCGAGTGGAAGGCCGTCGGCGGCGACCAGCCGGCCGACCACATCAGCGACGACTACCTCGAGAAGCACAGCAACCCCTTCCGCTGCGCGTTCACCGGCGGCATGGTGGGCATCTGCGCCCAGGACACCGACGCCCACAAGTCGTACGCCGACTTCCACTACTTCGACTACCAGGAGAAGTAGCGGTAGGTACTGGTTCCCCTCTCTGAGGGGGAGCTGGCCGCGGAGCGGGCTGAGGGGAGTGTTCGTGGTTTAAGCTGAGACTTCCCTCAGTCAGCCTGCGGCTGCCAGCTCCACTCAAAGAGAGGAGCCCAAAGGAGCGTAGAATGCACGAACCAAGGAATTAGGATTGAAGGTTATGAAGGGTTTGCATCGTTGGGGCCGCCTCGCGGCCGTCATCGCCACGGCAGCCGTGTCGGTCATGCCTTTGGCCGCCTGCGGTGCCGCCACCGCCTCCGATGGCCGTGTGACCATCGAATGGTGGGGCTACGAGCAGGGCCAGCAGGAACAGGCCGACGCCTTCAACCGTTCCCAGGACAGGATCCATGTGGTCTACCATCGGCAGGCCACCAACACCAAGGCCGAGGAATCGCTGGTCAACGCCGTCAAGGCCGGCCAGAACGTGCCCGACCTGTTCGAGGCGAACATGGAATCGACCATCTCGCTGCTCGCGGACGGCACCATCCAGGACATCGCCCCGTACAAGCCGGACCTTGCGAATCTCAACCCGAACGCGGTCGAATCGTTCACCGTGGCGAACAGGCTCGCCGCCATCCCGTTCAAGTTCAGCCCGCAGTTCATCATCGCCAACCAGCGCACCTTTGACGAGCACGGCGTCAAGGTGCCCTCCACCTGGGATGAGTACATATCCGCCGCGGAGCAGCTCAAGGCCGTCGACCCCAAGATCAAGATCATGAACCTGGCCGGCGAGGACCCCACCATGCTGGTGGTGCTTGCCCAGCAGTTCGGAGCGCACTGGTATTCGGTCAAGGATGACTCCTGGGTCATCGACATCAACGGCGCCGAAACCCGCAAGGCCATGGGCTACCTGCAGCGCATCGTGGACGAGAGCCTGTTCAGCCAGAAGACCTTCATCGAATGGGACGCCTTGATGCAGTTCTTCCAGTCCGGCGACCTGGCCACCATCCTCACCTCCACGTGGCAACTTTCGGCCTACCAGTCCAACTTCCAGAAGTCGCTCGGCGATTGGAAGGCGTACGACTGGCCCAGGGAGTCCGCCGCCTCTCCGCTCGTCTCCCCGCTCAACGTGCAGGGCTACGCCCTGCCCAAAGGTGCCAGGCATCCGCAGGAGGCCCTTGACTTCGCGCTGTGGCTTGCCACGAACGACAGGGCCGCGCGCATCGCCGCCAGTCCCACCACCGGCAACGGCACGTTCCCGGCCATGAAGGACGCCAGCGCATACATCGCCGATTCTCTGCCGGACAAGCTCCTCCAGGACAAGACCGGTGCCGAACAGGTGGTCAAGGATTCCATCGAATCCGCCACCCCGTACTCCACCGGCGTCAACTGGTCCGGCATGTACAAGCAGTTGCAGGACCAGTGGGCCAAGTTCCTCAACAAGCAGGTCACGGGCGACGAAATGCTCGACTACCTGCAGCGATGGACCGTCAACGATCTGAAGACCAAGGGCATCAACGTCCGGGAGACATGATGATGACCACACTTGATACTCATAAGCTCAGCGCGCACAAGCGCCAACGTTGGAGGGCATGATGAACACCACAGTCAAGCCGGCGAAACCGGCGAACGTGGGCAAGGCCGCACAGCAGGGGAGCGGCATGAACCCGGTCACCTCATGGCATCGCCACCGTGGACTCAAGGGCGCCCTGTTCGGCCTGCCGTTCTTCGCCCTGTTCCTCTTCTCGTTCATCCTGCCCTTCCTCTACGCCCTGTGGAAGAGCCTGTTCGAGCTCAAATACAGTGGGCTCGGCCTCGACGGACCGCACCCGCGCTTCGCCGGCCTCGCCCAATACGCGCGCGCATTCCAGGATGCGGCGTTCTGGAGCGGCATGGGCCGCGTGGCTCTGTTCACCTGCGTGGCCACGCCGCTGATCATGGCCTTCGCCGCCGTGGAGGCGTTGCTGCTCGATGCGGCCAAGCGCGCCGCCAAGAAGGCGTACCGCATTCTGCTGCTCGTGCCATACATGGTGCCCACCATCGTCTCCACCTTGGTGTGGGTCTACCTGTACTCGCCGGACATCGGCCCGCTCAAGCGCTTCTTCGCCCTGTTCGGCGTCACCGTGGACTTCTTCAGTCCGCAGCTGCTGTGGGTGTCCATGGCCAACCTCCTGCTGTGGGTCAACATCGGCTTCAACATGCTCATCATGTACGGTTCCCTCACCGCCATCGACCCCTCGCTCTACGAAAGCGCGCGCATCGACGGCGCCAGCGAACTGCGCATCGCCTGGTCCATCAAACTGCCGATGATCCGCGGCACCCTGCTGCTGACCGGCCTGCTTTCGATGATCGGCATGCTCCAGCTTTTCGACCAGCCGCTGCTGTTCCGTTCGGCCTCCCCGCAGACCGTCACCGCGAACTTCACGCCAATCATGACCATCTACAACTACACGTTCTCCGCGGGCGGCGACTACAACTACGCGGCCGCCCTGTCCGTGGTGCTGGCGCTCGTCATCGCCGCCATCTCCGCCGTCGTCTACGGCGTGACCAACAGGAAGGGGCAGTGATGGCAACCGCATTCCTGCGCCCCCGCTACGGCAAGCCCGTGGCAGGCGCCGTTCGCGTCTCTCGCCAGTCCAAGTGGAGCCGCCCCGGCATCCTCGTATACCTCGCCATGCTCGCGTTCTACTCCATCGCGCCCCTGTGGTGGCTCATCGTGTCCGTGACCAAAAGCCGTGTGGAACTGTACAACACCAACGGCCTGTGGTTCGGCGCCGAAAACCATGTGGTCGAGAACTTCCGCCAGCTGTTCACCTATGAGGACGGCATCTTCTTCCGCTGGATGGGCAACTCCATCCTTTATGCCGGCGTGGGCGCCATCGTCTGCACCGTCATCTCCCTCGCCGCCGGATACTCGCTGAGCAAGTTCGACTTTCCCGGTAAGAAGATCGAGATGGCGCTCGTCATGGCCTCGTTCCTCGTGCCCACCGCGCTGCTCACACTGCCGCTGTACCTGCTGTTCGCCGGGCTCCACCTCACGGACACGGTCTGGGCCGTGCTCATCCCGTCCTTCGTCAACGCCTTCGATGTGTACCTCGCCAAGGAGTACATCGACGGCACCGTGCCGGACGAACTGTTGGAGGCCGCCCGTGTGGACGGGGCGGGGGAGCTGCTCATCTTCCGCAAGATCGTACTGCCGATGCTCTCCACGCCGGCCGCCACCATCTTCATCCTCACGTTCGTGCTGCAGTGGAACAACTTCTACCTGCCCATCACCATGCTGCGCGGATCCGACAAATGGACGCTCGCGCTCGGCCTGTACAGCTTCATGCAGACCAAGCAGTCCTCCGTGTTCGACCCGACCACCATCGCGCTTGCCGGCTCGGTGGTCTCCATCATCCCGCTCGCGGTTGTTATGATGCTCATGCAGCGCTTCTGGCGCTCCGGTGTGGCCTTGGGCGCAGTGAAGGGATGATGTGATGACCGAAATGATGGATACCGCGGTTGCCGGCAAAACCGCAACCACCGTCAAGACCACCAAGGGGCCCGCCAAGACGTCCAACGCCAACATCAGGGACATCGCCGCCGCCGCGGGTGTCTCCGTGGCCACCGTCTCCCGTGTGATGCGCGGCAACGCCCGCGTCTCCGACGCCACGCGGGCCAAAGTCGAGCAGGCGGTCAACGCATTGGGGTACGTGCCCAACGCGCACGCGCAAGCCCTGACCACGCCGCCCAACTCCATCACACTCGTCATGCGTGCCCTGTCCGGCGGCACCTATAGCGACATGGCCAGCGCACTTGCCGAGGAAGCGGTGCATCGGGGCATGACGTTTCGCGTCATCGTCACCGGCGGCGCATACACCGGCTCCCGCGTGGACGCCAAGGCGGTGCTCACCGATCTGCTGGGACAGCGCCCGCGCGTGGCCGTCATCACCGCGGACGACGATCCGGGCGCCATTCAGGATGATGCGCTCAACGAATATGCGGATAAGTTCCAGAAAGTAGGTACGTCCCTGGTGGCGCTGGCCAGGCCCCGGCTCGGACTGGATTCGCGCATCAGCACGATCTACTATGCCGGTGAACGGGGCATGCACGAACTCACCAGATACCTTATTTCCCTAGGCCATCGTGACATGCTGTTCGTCGGCCTGCGGGACGGTTCGGAGGTGTTCGACGAGCGTTACCGGGGATTCCTCGGTGCGCTCGCCGAAGCCGGCATCCGTCATGACTCCTCGCAGGATTTGCCGTTCGTGCGCGACCGCGGCGCGGATATGCAGCAGATCGCGGACCGCTACCGCAATGGCGCCCCGTTCACCGCGGTGGTCGGTGTGACCGATGTGGTGGCGCTGGACGCCATCAACGCACTGCTTTCGATGGGGGTCTCGGTTCCTGATCAGATTTCCGTGGGCGGATTCGATGACATGCCCTATGCCGGTGACCTCATCGTGCCGCTGACCACCGTCCGCGTGCCTTTTGACCGCCTCGGCGCGGCCGCCGCCGACGCCGGCCTCAACGGCATCCGGGATGTGATTATGCCCACAGACGTGGTGGTACGACGCTCCACCGCCCCCGTCGCCGCGTAGCTCTGATTCCTTGTCAAAGGCTTCCCGGAAGGGGAGCCTTTATTCTTGCAAGCGCGCCATTGCCGCGATTCACAGGCATATGCGGCGTCAAGGATGGCCCATGACGCGGCCGATGCAACGCGGCGTCAGGAAATTGGGTAAAATTAACCCTTGACTTTTTCCGCAACTCGGTATATGGACAGCGAAACGTAAAAGACATACCGCGACGCTACGCTGTCAACAGCAACTTAGAGGAAGAGGCACGTTGTGAGCGCGCCCATAACCAATTGAGGTGATTTCGGTGACATTCAAAGCCCCGCTTGATCTCACGGTCCATGCTCCGGACGGCATGTATGACCCCTCCAACGAGCATGACGCCTGTGGTGTGGGTATGGTCACCACCCTGAATAAGCGCCCCGAACGTAAGATCGTCACCGACGCCATCGAAGTGCTGGTCAACCTCGACCACCGTGGTGCCGTGGGTGCCGAGGAGAATACGGGCGACGGCGCCGGCATCCTGATGAGCATGCCGGACGAGTTCATGCGCGCCACCGTTCCGGCCGATCTGCCGGAAGCCGGCCACTACGCCGCCGGCATCGCGTTCCTCGACCGTGACATCGAGACCTCCGGCCAGCAGGAGCAGGCCATCGCCAACATCGTGCGCGAGGAGGGCCTCGAAGTGCTCGCCTGGCGCGTAGTGCCCACCAACCCGGACGGCCTCGGCCTGCAGGCCCTCGCCGCCATGCCGGGCTTCAAAACCCTCGTGGTCGCCTCCCCGGACGGCTCGCTCGGCGGTCTCGAACTCGACCGCAAGACCTTCCGCATCCGCAAGCGCGTTGAGCATGAGGTGGGTGTCTACTTCGCATCCCTGTCCGCCCGTACCATCACGTACAAGGGCATGCTCACCACCATGCAGCTCACCCACTTCTTCGAGGATCTGAACGACGAGCGCATGAAGGCCACCGTGGCCATCGTCCACTCCCGCTTCTCCACCAACACGTTCCCGAGCTGGCCACTGGCCCAGCCGTTCCGCCTGCTGGCCCACAACGGCGAGATCAACACCATCCAGGGCAACCGCAACTGGCTGTCCGCCCGCGAGGGTCGCCTGAGCTCCGAACTGCTCGGCGAGTTCAAGCCGCTGTTGCCGATCACCACTCCGGGCTACTCCGATTCCGGCACCTTCGACGAATGCCTCGAACTGCTGCATCTCGCCGGCCGCTCCCTGCCGCACGCCATCTGTATGATGCTGCCGCCGGCCTGGGAGAAGAACCCGGACCTCGACCCGGACGTGCGCGCCTTCTACGAGTACAACAACACGCTCATCGAGCCGTGGGACGGCCCGGCCGACATCGTCTTCACCGACGGCACCCAGGTGGGCGCCCTGCTCGACCGCAACGGCTTCCGTCCCGGCCGTTGGCAGCTCACCGATGACGGCTACATCGTGCTGGCCTCCGAGGCCGGCGTGATCCCGGAGATCGCCCAGGAGCACATCGTGTCCAAGGGCCGTCTGGAGCCGGGCAAGATGTTCCTCGTGGACACCGCCGAAGGCCGTATCATCCCGGACGAGGAGATCAAGAAGAACCTCGCCTCCCAGCACCCGTACCGCAAGTGGGTCGAAGGCAACTCCGTGGAGCTCTCCGACCTGCCCAAGCGCGAGCACGTCAACCACTCCGGCCAGTCCGTCCAGCGCCGCCAGCGCGCCTTCGGCTACACCGAGGAGGACCTCAAGCTCCTGCTCACCCCGATGGCCAACACCGGCAAGGAGCCGCTGGGCTCCATGGGCAACGACACCCCGCTGCCGGCCCTCTCCAGCCGCAGCCGCATGCTTTTCGACTACTTCACCCAGAAGTTCGCGCAGGTCACCAACCCGCCGCTGGACTGGGAGCGTGAGGAGATCGTCACCTCCCTCGAATCCGCCATCGGCCCCGAGCCGAACCTGCTGGCCGATTCCGAGCTGCACGCCAAGAAGATCCTCATCCCGCTGCCCGTGGTCAACTCCGACGAAATGGCCCAGCTGAAGCGCCTCGACCGCGCCCGCGTGCTCGGCGACTACTACCGCCCGTACGTGGTCAAGGGCCTCTACCAGGTCGCCGGCGGCGGCAAGGCCCTGAAGGAGCGTCTGGACGAGATCTTCGCCGAGGTGGACGAGGCCATCGAAGCCGGCAAGAACTTCCTCGTGCTCTCCGATCGTGATTCCAACCACACCTGGGGCCCGATCCCGTCCCTGCTGCTCACCTCCGCCGTCCAGCATCACCTGCTGCGTCGCCACACCCGCACCCAGATCTCGATGGTCGTGGAGGCCGGCGACGTGCGCGAGATCCACCACGTGGCACTGCTCATCGCCTACGGCGCCGCATGCGTGAACCCGTACCTGGCGTTCGAATCCGTGGAGAACCTGGCCCGCACCGGCTACCTCAAGGTCGACGCGGACACCGCCGTGAAGAACCTCACCAAGGCCCTCTCCACCGGTGTGCTCAAGATCATGTCCAAGATGGGCGTCTCCACCATCATGAGCTACCGCGGTGCCCAGCTGTTCGAGGCCGTAGGCCTCAACCAGCAGGTCGTGGACGAATACTTCACCGGCACCACCTCCCGCGTGGGCGGCGTGGGCCTCGACGAAATCGCCGAGGAAGTGGCCATCCGCCACCGCGTGGCCTACCCGAACCAGTGGACCGCGGCCCCGCACCGCAACCTGCGCACCGGCGGCGACTACAAGTGGCGCCGCACCGGCGAGGACCACCTCAACGACCCGGAGGCCATCTTCCTGCTCCAGCAGTCGACCCAGCGCGGCGACTACCAGATGTTCAAGAAGTACTCGCACCACATCAACGACACGTCGAACCGACTCATGACCCTGCGCGGCCTGATGAAGTTCAACTCCAACCGCAAGCCCATCGACATCTCCGAGGTCGAGCCGGCCTCCGAGATCGTCAAGCGCTTCTCCACCGGTGCCATGAGCTACGGCTCCATCTCCCAGGAAGCCCACGAGACGCTCGCCCTGGCCATGAACTCCATCGGCGCGCGCTCCAACTCCGGCGAGGGCGGCGAGTCCGAGGACCGCATCAACGACCCGCAGCGCTACAGCCGCATCAAGCAGATCGCGTCCGCCCGTTTCGGCGTGACCTCCGACTACCTGGTGCACGCCACCGACCTGCAGATCAAGCTCGCCCAGGGCGCCAAGCCCGGCGAGGGCGGCCACCTGCCCGGCGCCAAGGTCCCGCCGTGGATCGCCAAGGTCCGTCACGCCACCCCGGGCGTGGAGCTCATCTCCCCGCCGCCGCACCACGACATCTACTCCATCGAGGATCTCAAGCAGCTGATCAACGATGCGAAGATGGCGAACCCGAAGGCCCGCATCCACGTCAAGCTCGTCTCCGAGTTCGGCGTGGGCACCATCGCGGCCGGCGTGGCCAAGTGCCATGCTGACGTGGTGCTCATCTCCGGTTATGACGGCGGTACGGGCGCTGCCCCGCTCAACGCCATCAAGCACGCCGGCACCCCGTGGGAGATCGGCCTGTCCGAGACCCAGCAGACGCTGATCCTCAACGGCCTGCGCTCCCGCATCGTCGTCCAGTGCGATGGCGAGCTCAAGACCGGCCGTGACGTGGTCATCGCCGCCCTGCTTGGCGCCGAGGAATTCGGCTTCGCCACCGCGGCGCTGATCGTCGAGGGCTGCGTCATGATGCGCGCATGCCAGAAGAACACCTGCCCGCAGGGCATCGCCACCCAGGATCCGGAACTGCGCGCCCGCTTCCGCGGCAAGCCCGAACATGTGGTCAACTTCTTCATGTTCATCGCCGAGGAAGTGCGCGAGATCCTCGCCCAGCTCGGTTTCAGGACACTCGAGGAGGCCATCGGCCACGTCGAGTGCCTGGACCAGAACGAGGCCATCAAGCGCTGGAAGTCCGACGGCATCGACCTGACGAACGTGCTCAAGCAGGCCGGCCCGGTGCCGGGCACCATCCTGCACCAGACCATCGAGCAGAACCATGAGCTCGAGAAGGCGCTGGACAACAAGCTCATCGAGCTCGCCCAGCCTGCGCTCGACCACAAGGAGCCCGTGCGCATCGAAATGCCGATCCGCAACGTCAACCGTACGGTCGGCACCATGGTCGGCTATGAGATCACCCGCCGCTACGGCGAGGAGGGCCTGCCGGACGACACCATCGACATGACCCTGCACGGCTCCGGCGGCCAGTCCATCGGCGCGTTCATCCCGCGCGGCGAGACCATGCGCATCTACGGCGAAGTCAACGACTACGCCGGCAAGGGCCTGTCCGGCGGCCGCATGATCGTGCGCCCCGAAGACAACGTCACCTTCGACAAGCACGAGAACGTCATCGCCGGCAACGTGACCGGCTTCGGCGCCACCTCCGGCCAGATGTTCGTGGCCGGCCGCGCAGGCGAACGCTTCGCCGTGCGTAACTCCGGTGCCACGTTCGTGGTGGAAGGCGTGGGCGACCACGGCTGCGAGTACATGACCGGCGGCACCGTGGTGGTGCTCGGACCCACCGGCCGCAACTTCGGCGCGGGCTTCTCCGGCGGCAACACCTACGTGCTCGACCTCGACATGAAGAAGGTCAACCCGGGCGCCATCAAGTCCGGCGCGCTGCTCTTCAAGTCCCTGGACGCCGACACCGCCAAGCTGGTGTACGGCCTGATCAAGCAGCACGCGGAGGAGACCGGATCCCAGTTCGCCGCCGCTCTGCTTGAGGACTGGTCCAACACGGTCAAGCGCTTCACGCACGTGGTGCCGAAGCAGTACCTGGCCATGACCAAGGCCATGGAAGACGCCAAGGCCAACAACATCGATTTCAATTCGCCCGGAGCCTGGGAAGAGGTTTACGAGCACGTTACGGAAGGAGTGCGCTGACATGGGCGACCCGAGAGGATTCCTGAAGGTCCGTACCCGCCGCGAGCTGGCCGAACGCCCCGTCGAGGAACGCATCAAGGACTGGTTCGACGTGCACGCCGAATCCGGCCTGCAGCCCTGGACCAAGGAGCAGGCGGCCCGCTGCATGGACTGCGGCACCCCGTTCTGCATGACCGGCTGCCCGCTGGGCAATGTCATCCCGGAGTGGAACGACCTGGTACGCCAGGGCAAGTGGGAGGATGCGTACAACCGTCTGTCGCAGACCTCCAACTTCCCGGAGTTCACCGGCCGTATCTGCCCGGCCCTGTGCGAGCAGGCCTGCGTGCTCGGCATCCACCAGCCGCCGACCATGATCAAGAACGATGAGGTCACCATCATCGACCAGGCCTGGGAGCTCGGCTACGTCAAGCCCCTGCCGCCGCAGCGTCTGACCGACCAGACCGTGGCCGTGGTGGGTTCCGGTCCCGCCGGCCTCGCCGCCGCCCAGCAGCTCACGCGCGCCGGCCACACCGTGGTCGTCTACGAGAAGGACGACGCCATCGGCGGCCTCATGCGCTACGGCATCCCGAACTTCAAGCTCGAGAAGGGCCTGATCGACCGCCGCGTCAAGCAGATGGAGGCCGAAGGCACCCGCTTCTACACGAACGTCGAGATCGGCAAGGACATCTCCTGGGACGATCTGCGCGATCGCTACGACGCCGTCGTGGTGGCCATCGGCTCCCGCGTGCCGCGCGACATGAAGATCCCCGGCCGCGAGCTCGACGGCATCCACTTCGCCCTCGACTTCCTGCCTGACGCCACCCGTCGCGTCTTCGGCGTCAAGCCGGTCAACGATATCACCGCCAAGGACAAGCACGTCATCGTCATCGGCGGCGGCGACACCGGTTCCGACTGCCTCGGCACCTCCATCCGCCAGGGCGCGAAGGACGTGACCGTGCTGCAGATCATGCCGAAGGAGCCCGAGACCCGTCCGGCCAACCAGCCGTGGCCGACCTTCGCCCGCACCTACCAGAAGACCACGTCCATGGCCGAGGGTGGCACCTACCTGTACAGCACCGACTCCGTGAACTTCATCGGTTCCGAGGAGGAGCAGGCCAAGGTCAAGATCGAGAACTCCACCACCGCCGAAGGCTTCGTGGCGGACGAGCATGGTCACGTGACCGGCCTCAAGGTGGTCTCCGTGGCCCCCGGCGAGGATGGCCCGTTCACCCGCCAGCCCGGCACCGAGCGCGTGCTGCCCGCCGACCTGGTGCTCATCTCCGTGGGCTTCCTGCACCCGGACACCACCACGCTGCTCGACCAGCTGCCCGTGGAACTCGACAAGCGCGGCAACATCGCCCGCAACGACAACTACGCCACCAGCCAGGACGGCGTGTTCGTGTGCGGCGACGCCGGCCGTGGCCAGAGCCTCGTGGTGTGGGCCATCGCCGAAGGCCGCTCCTGCGCGGCCGCCGTGGACGAGTACCTCTCCAGCGAGAAGACCAGCGAGCTACCCGCCCCGATCAAGGCCAGCGCCCGTCCGATGATGCTGCCCCGCTGATACGAGCTGATACGGTCCGCAGGTTCGTCTCCCGCTAGCTCCCCTTCCTCCCGGAAGGGGAGCTTTGTTTTTCTAGGCCATCCCAGGCTTTCCCGTCAGAGGAACTGGCCGTCGGAAGCGGCCTAAGGGGTGTAGCAGGCGAGCATCTAGCGGTCGAGGGAACGCCACATCACCCGAAACCGTCACTATGTATGCGGTTGGACCATGCTCCCGCATACATAGTGTCACTTTTGCGTTCCTAACCATCACTATGTATGCGGGACCTTCGTTCAGCCGCATACATAGTGTCGTTTTGCGCGCACGCACGGTACCATGGATTCATAGGGAAAGGCGGTACGCAATGAAGCGCACGCGAACAGCCGTATTGGCGGCCATCATCGTCCTTGCTGCATTGCTTGGAATCGGCGCGCTGATGTGGAATGCGGGCCGGATTCCTTCGCGCTCTGCCGCGGGCTCCCACACGAACCAGACCGGTCAATCGCAGGAAATCACGCCCGGCGGAGACCAATCCGGGACAAAACAGGCCGTGCCCGAACCCGCGTCACTGCACGACCCCAAGGAACTCGCCGGACTCAACGCAGGCGTGGACGACTCCTATCCCGGCGACGACTGGTTCTGCAATGCGGCCGGCGAAAAAGCGGATGCGTCGTCGGAATGCGCGGACAAGACAGACCGGACCGAGCCGAACACCGACCGCGTGATGCTTGACGTGCCGCAACGTGTACAGGAGACCGGCTACTGGTGCGTGCCGGGTGCCCTGCAGATGGTCCTGGCATACAAGGGAATCGACGCGGACCAGACCACGCTGGCCGAACGCATGAACACCAAGCCGGTGACCGGCACGGAATACGTGGATCTGGCGCGCGTGGCCAACGCCTATCTGTTCGGAGATGAGACCGCGACGCCTTCCGGCGCGGGATATCGCGTACAGACCATCGCCATAGGGGACAGGGATCCGTCCGTCGCACAGACGTTCGCCGAGAGGGTGAAGGCCGATCTCGCCGATGACTATCCGGTGTTCGCCGCCGTGGACGTCCACGTGCTCTACCCATGGTTCGGACATGGCAACCATGTGGTGGTCGTCATGGGATACGACACCGACGAGAACGGGACGATCACGCAATACCACATCCTCGACCCGTCCTACAACATGCAGGATCCCGTCCATGCGGGCCACAAGGTCGTGGACACGGCCACCATGATGAGCGCCATCGTGGATAACGAGGAGCCCGCCTACGTGTGGTGAGGCGGGCAAAACGGGCATACGAGGAATTCCCCCGGTATCCGTTTACAGCTCCGCGCGTCCGTCTGCGAGTTCACCGCGCCACTCCGCGCGCGTCTGTATTTCGGAATATGCATACAAAGTTAACAAACGGCTCCTAAAGTATCAGCCCGTTGTCAAAAAGACGGCACATCTACTTTGGGAGAGGTTCATGAAGAATCGTCACATCACGACGCTGGTCGCGGCGGGCGCCGCGCTCGTCATGCTGCTCAGCGGCTGTGGATCGACCGGCACGTCCAACAACGCCGGCAGCACTGCGGGCTCCAACATCATTTCCGTGTACGGCAGCGAGCCGGCACATCCGCTGTTCCCCGGCGCGGTCACCGAGGCCGGCGGCGGCAAGGTGGTCGACCAGCTGTTCGCCGGCCTGGTCACCTACGACGCCAAGGGCGGCATCCACAACGAGGTCGCCGACAGCATCACCTCCAGCGACAACGCCACCCACTACGTCATCAAGATCAAGAAGGGCTGGAAGTTCACCGACGGCACGCCGGTGACCGCCCACTCCTTCGTGGACGCCTGGAACTACACGGCCAACAGCGCCAACAAGCAGGGCAGCGCCAGCTTCTTCAGCACCATCGAGGGCTACGACGACCTGCAGAAGTCGGACGTGGATCCCAGCGCCACGCTCTCCGGCCTCAAGGTTGTGGACGACTACACCATCGACGTGAAGCTGAGCCAGCCCGACTCGGCGTTCCCGGTCAAGGCCGGCAGCCACGCCTACATGCCGCTGCCCGAATCCGCGTTCAAGAACCCGAAGAAGTATGGCGAGAACCCGGTGGGCAACGGCCCGTACAAGTTCGTCTCCTGGACGCACAACCGCAGCATCAAGATGGTCAAGAACCCCGACTACAAGGGCAACCGCGTCGCCAAGAACGACGGTCTTGACTTCATGATCTACACGTCGCCCGATTCCGCCTACGCCGACCTGCGTGGCGGCAACCTCGACTTCACGCACGCGATTCCCGCCACCGCGCTGAAGACCTTCCAGTCGGACAAGACCATCAAGGCGTACAACCAGCCCGGCGGCAACACGCTGACCTTCACCATCCCCGAATGGCTTGAGCACTTCGGCCAGAACGAGGAAGGCAACCTGCGTCGTCAGGCCATCTCCATGTCCATCGACCGCAAGACCATCGCCGAGAAGATCTTCAACAACACCTCCACGCCGGCCGTGGACTTCCTCGCCGCACCGATCAGCGCCTACTCCAAGAACCTCAAGGGCAACGAGGTGCTCCAGTACAACCCCACCAAGGCCAAGGAACTGTGGGCCAAGGCCAACGCCATCTCCCCGTGGAGCGGCGATTTCAAGATCGCCTACAACGCCGACGGCAACGCCAAGGGCTGGGTCGAGGCCGTGTGCAACTACGTCAAGAACACGCTCGGCATCAAGGCCGAGGGCGCCCCGATGTCCACCTCCGACGAGTTCCTGTCCAACGTGGACTCCGGCAAGATGACCACCGCCTACCGCAGCGGTTGGGGCCCCGACTACCCGTCCGCCGACAACTACCTGGTACAGCTGTACGCCTCCAGCTCCGCCGACGGCAAGGGCGCGAACTCCGGCAACTACAAGAACCCCGAGTTCGACGCGCTCATGGACAAGGCCCTCTCCGCGCCCTCCACCGAGGAAGCGGACAAGTACTACCAGCAGGGCGAGGAGATCCTGCTGCAGGACCTGCCGGCCATTCCGCTGTGGAACCAGAACGCCACTGCCGTGAGTACCCCGAGCGTCTCCGGAGTCGAGTTCGACTACGGCGGCGGCCCGGTGTTCACCGAACTGACCAAGAAGTGATAATGCGATATCGGTGATATCGCGAGCGACGTTCGTTGCGCCACGTCCGCTGATACCGGTCGGATACCATCCGGTCCGGTACCATGGATGAGGCTTGAGACGAACGTCCGTCGACGCCCGCCGGCCCTATGCGACCGGCGGGCGTTTTGCCGTGAACTGGCCCGTACGTACCGTACGTACCGTGCGATTCGTACGAGCCATACGATTCGCGCGAATCGGTTCACGGCAGAACATCGCGGGACAGTCGCACTTATCAGGACAATGACGACCCGGACCAGGGGAGTCGAGGACACAGAACAACAGGAGCACAAGCACATCATGGAATTCACCGCAGCCGGCACCACCGTGCGATTCGACGAGCGGACGGGGCAGTTCGCGTTCCAGCGAAACGGCGCCGAATGGAACACCGTCATCGATGACGGAACCCATGGCACCGAGGCCTCCGCCGATGCCGGAACCATCACCGCACAGCCGCGACTGGAGACCAAGCAAGGCACGTTCGCGTTCACGGACGCCGTCGCCATCACCCACGAAAGCCGCGAGACCGGCACCGGCGTCGGCGTGCGCAGCGTGTACACCGGCTTCGGCCATAGCGCCTACTCGTTCGCCACCTACGTGTGGATCGAGCGTGCCTCCGGCGACGTGTTGTTCGAATGGATCCCGCTCAACGAAAGCGGACTGGACGTCACCAAGGTGGTCTGGCCCGCCGAAATGGCGTTCGATCGCGCTGAAAGCCACGACGTGACCCTCATCACCCATGAGCAGGGCGTCATGATCCCCAACACCTGGCCCACGGCGGTTGCCACCAAGGACATCGCCTTCGAGGGCCGCTTCGAGACCGCCGGCGGCTACATGCCCTGGTTCGCCCAGCTGCGCGCGGACGGCCACGCCTACATCGCCATCTGCGAGACCCCGTGGAACGCCGGCTACGGTATCGACCATCCTGCGGACGGTCCCTACACGCACGTCGGCACTTGGTTCGACCCGAGCCTGGGCACCATGGACTACCGTCGCGTGGTACGCTACCGCTTCCTCGACCACGCCGATCACAACACCGTCTGCAAGTCCTACCGCGCCTACGTCAATGAACGCGGACGTCTGCGCACCCTCGCCGAGAAGGCAGCGCGCAACCCCTCCGTGCGCGACCTCATCGGCCGCTCCTGGGTGCACGTCGGCATCAAGACCAAGGTCCAGCCGGATTCCTACTACTACGACAAGGACCATCCGGAGAAGAACGGCTCACTCGTCACCTTCGCGCAGCGCGTCAAGCAAATGCGCACGCTGCACGAGATGGGCGCGGGACGCCTCTACATGCACCTGGACGGTTGGGCGCAGCCCGGATACGACAACGAGCACCCCGACTACCTGCCCGCATGCCAGGAAGCCGGCGGTTGGGAAGGCATGAAGGAGCTGGTCGACACCTGCCACGAGCAGGGCGACATCTTCGGCACGCACGACCAGTACCGCGACTACTACTTCACCGCGAAGACCTTCGACACCAACAACGCCATCCGTCTGGCGGACGGCACCATGCCCGAGCACGCGCGCTGGGCCGGCGGCCACCAGACCTACCTGTGCGCCGAACTCGCGCCCGACTACGTGCGCCGCAACTTCGCCGAAATCGCCGCGCACGGCATCAAGCTCGACTGCGCGTATCTCGACGTGTTCACCTGCAACGAGGGCGACGAATGCTCCAACCCAGAGCATCGCATGACCCGTCGCGAATGCTACGAGCGTCGCGCCGAATGCTTCGAATACCTGCTCTCGCACGGCATCCTGTCTTCTTCCGAGGAGGTCTCCGACTGGGCCGTGCCGAGCCTCGTGTTCTGCCATTACGCGCCCTACGACTTCCAGATGCGCTCCCCGGACGCGCCGCGCCAGGGCGTGCCCGTGCCGCTGTACAACCTCGTCTACCACGACTGCGTCATCGAGCCGTGGATGATGGACCGCGTGGTGGACGGCGACGACTACATGCTGTACGCCCTGCTCAACGGCGGCGCCCCGTACCTCATCCGTGACGCCGCGTATATCGGCGTGGACGGCGACATGGACGCCGAGCAGCGCGCCCGCACCGAAAACGAGATCGAACGCTGCCACGCGGTCGCCGCGTTCCATGAGAAGGTGGGCATGCAGGAGCTGGTGCGCCACGAATTCGTCGATGGCGACCCGCTCGTGCAGCGCTCCGTGTTCGCCGGCGGCGCGTCGGTCACCTGCGACTTCCACACGCAGACCTACCGTATCGAGGAGTCCGCCGACGGTGAAGAACGCTGATGGGTAGTGTTGCTGGCATCGCCGGCTGAACGGTTCGCGCTGAGTTCGCCGGCATGCGAGTAATATAGCCAACAGTGTTTATCCGTCTCGTAGTAGAGGAGTAGTGAGATGGCGAATCGCGCCGAGCGTCGCGCCCAGGCCAAGGCCAACCGCAGGGGAGTGCCTTCCCAGTATGATTCCACCCGCGGTCGTGGCCGTGCGGGCATGATCGACGAATACCAGCTGCAGGAGCGTTCCCGCAGGCTGCAGGACGGCGAGTCCCTGGGCCCGTGGAAGCCGAGCGCCGTGGTGGAGTCCGAGCCGGAGACCGTGCTGAACACCAACCCGGATTACACGAATCCGAAGATGTTCAAGGCACCGCACTCCGTGCGCCAGTGGTTCCGCGTGGGCAGCTGGACGCTCATCGCGTTGGCCATCATCGCGTTCTTCGTGGTCATGTGGCTGCCGAGCCACCCGATGTGGCTGATCGCCACCGTGTCCGGCGTGTTCATCGTGGGTGTGGTGAGCCTGTTCTTCACCGCCGGCGATTCCAAGCACAATCCGAATTTGGACCAGAACGGCACCGCCGTCTGATTCGTTTCGATGCTGAGACGCCGTGTCTCGCGGCATATGCGTAAGGGTTGGTGGGTTGCTCCTCGTACGGGAACAACCCACCAACCCTTATTCGTTGTCTGCTGTTCGATGGCGATGAGCCATTCCGCGGCGTTCCGGACGGCACAGTGCGTACAGTACCGTCCGGACCTTGTTGGTTCGCCTACTGGAGGAAGTGCAATGTCGGGGGCACGGTTTCGGTCAGTGGGTCACCGGCGGCGCGATCGGTATTGGGATAGGAGATCTTCACAGCCGCGATCTTTTCGTCGGTCACGATTTCGCGGATGTAGTAAATGGTGTCGTCCTTCTCATAACTCAGGTACACGGACTGGCCGGCCACCAGCTCGAATGCCGGATCGGCACCGGCGTTCTCCTTGAGGAAGTCCAGCTCGTCCTGCGGTGAGTGGAACAGGGCGTTGTACTGGCCCCAAACGGCGATCTGCACGCCGGAATCAGGATCGGAGAATTTCACGCCGTCACCGTTGTCCGATTCCGGGCCGCGATCATAGCTCGCCGGAACGTCCACGGCATAGGCGAAGCGCCCGTTGGAGTACGTGGCGGTGCCGGCGTCCATGGCTTTCTTGTCCTTGCTGTCTTTTGTTTCCGATTGGCTGTCGGAGTCGGTGCCGGACTTCTTCTTTGTATCAGTCGAATCCTTGGCATCGGACTTGGTCTTGGACTTGGACTTGCCGGACTGTTTGGCATCGTCGCCGGATGATGCGGCACCGGAATTGCCGTTGCCCGTCGAAGCCGAGGTCGTCGTATCGCCCGACTGGCCGAGACGGCCGGTGCCGTATGCCACGATGCCTACGATGCATAACACCACCGCGACGATGGCGGCGATAAGCACGACGATGACGATCTGGGACTTCACCGTCTTGCCTGTCGCCGGGGAACCGGTTGCCGGCGACGGAGTAGTCGCGGCGGCGGACGCTCGCGATGCATTCCCCGCACCGGCTTGGAACTGATAACCCTGCTGGGGAGCGGCCGCGGAAGTATGCGCGGGCACGGCGGGCGGCAACGGCACCGGGCTGACCGGAATGGGGGAGGTGGGAATGCCGTCGGACGGGATGTTGTCACGTAGCGTCCTATCGGTCAGCGTCCCGTTGTCATCCTGAAGAGCGCCGCACGCCTGGCAGAACGTATCGCCGGGCTGCAACGGATTGCCGCAATGCAGACAGTTCATGACATGCTCCCTTCCTTTGCTTGGCTCCCACATTACACATGCGTTCGCACAGGGAAGGCCTGCCAGGCGCTCCGGGTCGCCGACGGGATTCGCGCGGAAGAGCGAGCCGAGACGGTGGAGAGGATTCCTATGGGTCGGGTCCGGCGAGAGGTGCCAGGCCGGGCTGGGGTGAGGGGTCTCAGGGCGATTCCAGGCAGGCCGCCGGATGCCGGCAGCGTGACGTTTTCCGCAAAACGCACGTTGGAGGTTGTGCGTTTTGCCGTATGCGGTGTTTTAAAGTAGGAGGTGCTTGATTACTGACGCACGCACGAAGGAGAGCAGGCAGATGAAAGTTGATATTTTGACCCGTGAATACCCGCCGAAGGTCTACGGCGGCGCAGGCGTCCACGCCGAGGAGCTGTCCAAGGTGCTCGCCGAGCGCATCGACGTGACCGTGCGTGCGTTCGACGGCAAGCGCACCGAGGCGGACATCCCCGCCATCCCGCATGCGGACGAGGCCAAGGGCAGCCTGAAGGTCGTGGGCTACGACGTGCCTGCCGAGCTGTCCGACGCGAACGCCGCGCTGAAGACCTTCGGCGTGGACCTGCAGATCGCCAACGATGTCGACGCCGACATCATCCACGCCCACACCTGGTACGCCTGCCTGGCCGGCTACCTGGCCAAGATGCTGCACGGCACTCCGCTGGTCATCACCGCCCACTCCCTGGAGCCGTTCCGCCCGTGGAAGCGCGAGCAGCTCGGTGGCGGCTACAACCTGAGCTCCTGGGCCGAGAAGGACGCCTACGAGCACGCCGACCGCGTGATCGCCGTCTCCGGCGGCATGAAGAAGGACATCCTCGCCGCCTACCCGAACCTTGACCCGGACAAGGTGGTCGTGGTCTACAACGGCATCACCATGTCCGAATTCGCCACCCCAGCCGACGACGATCCGGGCTGGAAGGTGTTCGAGCGTTACAACATCGACCGTTCCAAGCCCACCCTGCTGTTCGTGGGCCGCATCACCCGCCAGAAGGGCCTGCCGTACCTGCTCAAGGCCCTGCACTTCGTGGACCCCGGCGTCCAGATCGTGCTGTGCGCCGGCGCTCCGGACACCCCGGAGATCATGGAGGAGGTCAAGAACTCCTTCGCCGAGCTGGACAAGGAGCGCGGCAACATCATCTGGATCGAGGAGATGCTGCCGAAGAACGAGCTGAGCGCGCTGGAGCACGGCTGCGACGCCTTCATCTGCCCGTCCATCTACGAGCCGCTGGGCATCGTGAACCTTGAGGCCATGGCCTGCGGCCTGCCCGTGGTCGCCTCCGCCACCGGCGGCATCCCCGAGGTCGTGGTGGATGGTGAGACCGGCTTCCTGGTCCCGATCGACCAGCTGCACGACGGCACCGGCACCCCCACCGACCCGGACAAGTTCGTGCACGACATGGCCGACGCCATCAACAAGATCATGGCCGATCCGGAGCTTCGTAAGAAGATGGGCCAGGCCGGCTACGAGCGCGCCCGTGACGTGTTCAGCTGGGAGTCCATCGCCGACGAAACCGTCAAGGTCTACCAGTCCGTCCTTGACGAGCAGAAGAAGTAAGTCCGGAAGCAAATCCCGGTAGTTCCCGGATAACGGCTCCCCTCAGTCGCTCGCGCGATAGCTCCCCTCAGTGAGGGGAGCCGATTTTCTGTATAGGTCATTGGCTCTGCTGCGTAGAGCCTTGTATGTTTACTGGCTCCCCTCTCTGAGGGGAGCTGTCACCGTAGGTGACTGAGGGGAGCCTACGTATCAGAAGGAACCTCGACACATGCCACAAACCGTCCTCCAGCTCGACAACGTCGAATTCCGCCGCAATCGCCGCGTCATCATCACCGATGTGAACCTGACCGTCAAGGCGGGGGAGCGGTGGGTGCTGTTCGGTCCCAACGGCATCGGCAAATCCACGGCGGTCGGCATGCTCGCCACACGCACCTTCCCATCCGAGGGGCGCGTGTTCATCCTCGGCCATCAGCTCGGCAAGTACGACGTGTTCAAACTGCGCACCCGCATCGGACTCGCTTCCGCCGACTTGGGCCGTCAGTTCCCCGACTTCGAGGATCCGTTGGACGCCGTGGTTACCGGTCTGTCCGCTGTGACCGGCCGCTGGCAGGACACGTACACCGAAGCGGAATACGCGCGCGCACGCCAGCTGCTGCATGACTTCCGTGTGGGCTACCTGGAGGGCAAGCAGATGTGGCGCCTGTCCGAAGGCGAACGCACGCGAGTGCTCATCGCCCGCGCGCTCATGGGAGACCCGGAACTGCTCATCATGGACGAACCGACCACCGGCCTTGACCTGGGTGGCCGCGAGCAGGTGATGCGCACGCTGAGCCGCATCGGCAAGGAGAGTTCTAATCGTGCGGTGGTGCTCGTGACCCACCGTTTGGAGGAGATTCCAGCGGGCTTCGACCATATCGCCATCATGGGCCGCAAGCCGATTCCGGCCGAGGATGCCACGAGCGATGGCATCGACGCAATGGGCAACCCCGGAGCTGGCACCATCATCTACTCCGGTCCGCTCGAAGAAGGCCTGACCGACGAGCGTCTCTCCGCCCTGTTCGGCATGCCCATCGAAGTCGAGCACAGCCACGGCCGCTGGTCCGCCTACGCGGTGTGATTGTTGATGGCTCTGTTAAACCAAGATTGACATGAATTCCACCGGGCTACCCCTCAGTCGGCTCCGCCGACAGCTCCCCTGACAAGGGGAGCCAAGAATAAGGGACATGTCAATCTTGTTTTAACAGAGCCTTTTTGATTCCGTCCGTTGCTGGTTGCCAAGTCATGCTTGAACGGTGACATCACTGGTAGGATACAGGCGGATAATCGGTCGGGCCTCGGAATGGAGGATGGCAATGGTCTCAAGCAAACTGGTGTTCATCGACATCGACGGCACGTTGGCGGACGAGAAGCACGTCGTGCCGGAATCGGCGAAGGCCGCGTGCCGCAAGGCGCAGGCCAACGGGCACAAGCTGTTCATCTGCACCGGTCGTTCCCTGCCGAAGATCGAACGCAGCATCCTGGATCTCGGTTTCGACGGCGTGGTGTCCGTAGCCGGTGCGCAGGCGAACGTGGGGGATAAGGTGCTGTTCCAGCACCTCGTACCGGCCGAGGCCGTGGATGCGGCGATGGAATACTTCAAGCTGCACCACATTGAAAGCTATCAATGGCAGGGCGCTGACGGCATGTATATTTCCGAAGGCTACCGCCGTCATTTGGAGTCCAAAGGCAAAGCATTCAACCGCGGTGAGTTCGCGAAGTTCTGGCATCGTATCGACGAAGTGGAGGTGCCGTTCGGCTCCACGCTGGGCGAGACCATCAAGGTCAGCAAAGGCTCGTATTTCACCGGTCCGAACCCGGATGTGACGTTTGAGCAGACCAAGCGTGATCTGTCGCCCTGGTTCGAAACCGTGCACGGCTCGTACGACAAGATCTCTCCGAACAATGGCGAACTGTTGATCAACGGCATCGATAAAGGCACTGCTGTGCGCAATGTGGCCGACGCGCTCGGCTACACTATTGCCGACACGATTGCCATCGGTGATTCGGACAACGACACTGCCATGCTGAAGGCCGCGGGCACGTCCGTGGCAATGGGCAACGCGATTCACGGCATCGAACAGTTCTGCAATCTGCAAACCACCGATATCCATGACAACGGCCTCGCCAACGCTTTCCGCGCCCTTGGGCTGGTGTGACAGGGAAAATTTTTACCGCGATGAAACATCTGGCATACCATCGATAGCAAGGGAGTACGCAGACGGCAACGCTACGGTAAGGCTTTGTTGGTGGAAGGAGCATACTTTGGTCGCAAAGGCTGACAACGACGTCACGCCCACGAATCATGAATCGCAGCATGAGCAGGAACGCCGCATTGTGCAGAAGGCTTTGGAAGGAGCCGCTGCGGAAACGGTGCAACGCTTTGGCTCCGCTGCCAAAGAGCATCTTGTGGCATACGCTGGCAAGGATTATGAAGCAGGTGCCGTTGACGGCAAACCAGTGCCGCATAATAGTCTGAAAGCCAACGCTGATTTGGCGGACAGACAAGGAGTGAAGCAGCTAGCTGGTTTTAGCGCGGAAGTCGAGTCATCCGCCCGGAGGAATGCCGACCGCATTATCAATGGCGAATCGGAACGTTTCAAGCGCTACGACGCAGTGAAGGGCAAGGCCAACGATCCGATTGTCGACATCGTTGAGATTGATGCTTCCGGGAACATTCTGGCTGGTTCCGAGTCTCAGATGAAATTCGTGGGTAGCGATCCCAAAGCTCTACTGAAGGCTTTGAAAAGCAAAGAGTACGCAAAGTATCGCGACAGCGGTGTCATCATGGATATTCCAGATGATTACTATGACGTGCTGATGGGCGCGGGGCCGGATGGCATTGACGCCCAGATTCACAGCATGCAACGCAAACTGGATTCGGGACAACTCACGGAAGCATCCTCTGAACGCGTTCAGCAAGAGATCGATAAGCTCCAAACCATTAAGAAGAGCCTGCGCAAAAGCGGACTCACCAAACGCGAAGCCGAGCAGGCGGTTATGCACCCGAAGCTCACAGTGGCGAAGGACGTGGCCAAATTGGCACATCGTTCCGGTATGGCTCAAGCGAAAACCGGTGCGTTGATTGGTAGTGGGACCTCGCTGGTTCGTAATCTGGTCGGCTGCATCAACGGCACTATTGAGCCGCAAGAGGCGGCGAAACGCGTGGGAGCGGATACCGCGACAGCCGCGGCATTCAGCTATGTCACGGCATTTTCAGGCACCGCCATCAAAGGCGCGATGCAGAATGCGTCGAACGGATACGTGCGGAGTCTATCCAAGACCAATGTTGCGGCGACGCTGGTCTCCACGACCGTTGACGTGTCGAAAGCTATTTCCGGGTATTGCCGTGGCGAGTTGACGGCAGCGCAATGCATCGAACACATGGGGCAGCAGGGGCTAGGGCAAATAGGTGCGGTAATGGGCACGGCCGTAGCGACGTCCGCTGTCAGCGCCGCTGGAATCACTGGGGCCGCCGCGATTGCCGCTGGCATGCTGGGCAGTACGCTTGGCTATACCGCTGCCATCGCCGTATATGAAGAGCTTGCAACGGCATTACGCGAATATGATATGGCGAAAGAGGAACGTATTCGCGTGGAGCAGGAGTGTGCCGAAGCCGTTGAACTTATCCGCCGGTATCGTAAAGACTTCAATACTGCGGTCGATACGTATCTGGCCGATCAGACGGAAACCTTCAATGCAGGCTTCGAGGCCATGGATGAAGCGATACTCGCGAACGACATCAACGGGTATCTTGTCGGTAATGCTGTGGTGCAGGAGGCTTTGGGATATCAACCGCGATTCCGTGCCCAGCAGGAGTTCGATGACCTGATGAACTCCGATGACGACTTCGTTCTCTAGTTCTATAGAAAGGCAGGGATGCAATGACCTACATTCAGCGTAAGGCTGCTTTGCAAGCATTCTATTATCTGATGGCCGTGGATGGATCCGTGAAAGCCGAAGAAATAGAACGGTTCAACGACATCGGCAAGGAATTAGACAACGATCATTTCCATGAATACGCTGACCGATTGGTGCATTCCTGTGATGATTACTTATCACAGTATGCCGGTAAGGATGACGACTGGTATGACGTGATCGTCGAAGGGGCCGATAAGGCTTTGTCGAATCATGCTGATTCGGGAGATGGCGTGGCATCCCGCCTGCTGCTGTGGAACATGCTTGCAGTGGCGTATGCGGATGGAGACTACGATCAGGTTGAGCGAAAGCTGATTCAGCATATTGCGAGAACGGTTATCAAGGAACGCTCCATCTATCCTGAGATGGAACACCTGATGAGAGCCGCTCAGTCGGTACGTGAGGAACTGGCATGGATCACGTCATCGGATCGCCCGTATGCTGAAGTGCAGCCTGTGGTGGAGACTCTTCGCGAGCGGGAAGAGGCAATCCAACTGGCGGCGACTCAGCTGGTGGCGGATGAAATGGTTCCTCAAGCACCTGCGGCCATGACCGTGCAAAAGGATGTATTCGATATCGCCAAGGAGAATGTTGACAAGGCAGTGTCTCCAGTGGTTGGACAGGTACAACAAGGTATGCAGGAGGCAGCCGATACGGTGAAGCATGCCGTCGCCAATGTTCCTGGTGTGGCACAGGCTGGTGATGCTGTTAGCTCCGCTGTGAAAACGGTTGGCGATGCGCTGAATCCGGTTGGAGATGAAGTGCGTAAACAAGCTGATCAGGCAGCGAAGGAAGCGCAAAAACAGGTCGGGAATGCAGCCAACGCGGTGAAAGGTTTCGTTGGCGGATTATTCGGCGGCAAGCGGTAAAACACTCAAAGAAGGAGAGAAAACATGCCGGTTTTCATCGCACCATTATTCATGGGTCTTGCCGCTGTCGGCGGTATTGCCGGAGTCGGAATGGGTGCCAAGGGTGGTCTGGATCAGTTCAAAGCCGACCGTCTGAATGTCAACTCCAATAATCGCATTCAGTGGGCCGCCAACCGTCTCGAACAACTTCGCAAGCAGTGTTCGCAATCGCTCAATGCGCTCGGTAAAGAGAAGATCATTGTGCTGGATGGGAATATGAGACGCTTCCTCAACGCGTTCGGCCAACTGAAGAACGTGGATTTCACGCCGCCGGAAGGCCTGGATGAACTGGAGAAGCTTCGTATCGATAAAGCCGCTTTTGAAGAGCTTGAATCCATGGGCAATATGGCGTCCTCTCTTCTGCAAGGCGGTATCACGGGGATTGCGAGCGGGGCACTTACCGCATTTGGCGCCTATAGTGCGGCCACTACGTTTGCCACGGCATCCACTGGAACCGCCATTAGCGCATTGAGTGGCGCTGCAGCTTCCAATGCCACGCTGGCGTTCTTCGGTGGCGGTTCTTTGGCCGCCGGCGGAATGGGTGTTGCCGGAGGAGCTGCCGTTCTGGGAGGATTGGTGGCTGGGCCAGCACTGCTGGTGATGGGTGCCATCGTCGGTGCCAAAGGTGGTAAAAACCTCGAAGAGGCGAAAACCCAGTCGGCCAAAACCGACCAGTACTGCGAAGAAATGATGGCCGGAAGCGATCAGTGCGTTGCCATCCGTCGTCGCAGCTCCATGTTCTATGCGCTCTTGGCTCGGTTGGACGCGAAATTCCTACCGCTGATTTACGAATTGGAGCACATCCTCGATACCGAGGGTGTTGATTATTCGCAATTTACGCTCGAAAGCAAGCATAGTGTAGCGGCGGCGGCCTCCACTGCTGCCTCCATAAAAGCGGTATTGGATACGCCGTTATTGTCTGAAAACGGAGCGCTCACCGCGCAGTCCGCAGCTCTTGTGCAACAGGAACTCGGCGAGTGACTGGCGGCCGTATGAGAAACGATGGATGCGCTACCAGGCTGCCGGTAACCGTGGCGCAGTTCACTGTGGCACGGGAACCGGAGCGCAATCTCGAGATCATCGACGGATTCGCTGGCGAGGCAGCCGCCCAAGGTGCGCGATTGCTGGTGCTTCCCGAAGGACTGATCGCACGCGATGGCGACGATGATGCGTTCGCGGCAGCGCACGCACAGCCCATGGATGGACCGTTCGTCTCCGGACTCACAACCATCAGCGCTAAACACAACATCACGTTGATGGGCACGGTTCATGTTGCTCCAGTTGAAGGTGCAGAAGACTCACGCGTATCCAATGTGTTCCTGGCGATTCGAGACGGCGAAATCGTGGCATCATACCGGAAACTGCACTTGTATGATGCGTTCTCGGCCGAGGAATCCGCAGTGGTCGAACCCGGCGAGACATTGCCGCCCATCATCGATATCGATGGGTGGCGCGTCGGTGTCATGACCTGCTATGACGTGCGCTTCCCTGAAGCCGCGCGTTCCCTAGCCGTTCGAGGAGCGGATGCGATTGTGGTCGCGGCAGCATGGGTGCAAGGCCCGCTCAAGGAATATCACTGGAAGCTGATGACTGCCGCGCGGGCGGTGGAGAACACGTGCTATGTGCTGGCTTGCAGCGAGGTAAGCAGCCGCAACATCGGCTGCAGTCGCATCATCAGTCCACTTGGCGAAGTGCTCGCCGAAGCTGGCGACAGTGCCGCGGAACTGATTGCCGCCAACCTTGACCGCAACGCTCTCGAATCAGCACGGCAAACACTACCCGTGCTGAGCAATCGTCGTTTCGCTGATCCTCAATTACGATAGATGGTCTGCTGAATGATGGAATGACAAGGTGATGCGTGCATGGATGAGCGATGGGTGAAGGCGTTGCAGGCCAAGAACATGAGTGTTTCGGGGCGCGCGAAGAGCGGCGGCAATCAGATGAATGGCGGCAATGCGCATGCAAACAAATCGGCTGTACTCGGCACATCGAACACGTCGATGCGTCACGCACAGCCGTTCAAAGCGACCGGTCACAAAGGCGGCATCAGCCGGCAGGAGAGTTGAGCTGAGTGTGCCGTAGAAACTACCCCTCAGTCGGCTTGCGCCGACAGCTCCCCTGACAAGGGGAGCCGAAGTTGCGTGGACTCGGCATTAGCCGGCAGGGGAGCTGAATTGGTGAGCGATTAGTACACGGAGTAGCCGCCGTCCACCTGAAGGTTGGTGCCGGTGACGTACGATGAAGCGTCGCTGGCGAGGAAGAGCACCGCGGTGGCGATCTCCTCGTTGGTGCCGAATCGATGCATCGGCACGGGAGCGGTCATCACGTCATGCGCCTCGGGCACGATGCGACCCTCGAAGATGCCGGACCACACGTAGCCGGGCGAGACCGCGTTCGAGCGGATGCCATACGGGGCCAGCGCGGCTGCCAGATAGCGAGCGTACTCGTAGATGCCGGCCTTGGACGCGCCGTACGCGGCGACGGGGGAGGGGCCGCCGGCGATGAAGTTCGCATTGTGTGCGGACAGCGATGAGGTGAACACCAGAGAGCCGCCATGGCCGTGCTCGCGCATGATGTGCTGCGCGATCTGCGCGGTCAGGTACGCGCCGGTCAGGTTGATGTCGATGGTCTTCTGCCAGACCTCGTACGGTTCGTCCGCGTCGTCGCCGGGCACGTTCACGCCGGCGTTGATGAACGCGACATCCACGGTGCCGAGCTCATCAACGAGCGAAGTCTTCAGTACATCGACCTGCTCCCTATCGGAAACATCGCAGTACAGCGGCACGACCTTTACACCGTATCGCTCGGACAGTTCCTGTGCGAGCGGCTCCAGCGTCTCCTTGGTGCGCGGCAGGTCGACGATCGCCACGTCGGCACCCGCCTCGGCCCATGCGGCGGCCACGTTGCGGCCGAGACCGCCTGCGCCGCCGGTGACGAAGCCCTTCTTGCCCTTGAGCGAGAACCGGTCCATGATGCGATGGGCGGGGTCCTTCCACTGATCGAGCGGGTACTGGTCGAAGATTGCGGCGTCGGTCATACGGTTCCTCCGTTCTGTTCGTGTGGCGGCGTCATCGTCGCCATCGTCAGAGCGAGCGTACCACAAGAGGTCTGATGAATATGGGATTGCGCAAACGAAAATCTCCGGTAGCGAATACTCCGTCGAATGGACAGGAATGACGCTACCGGAGACTCGATTCATCTCACCAGACGAGCTGATGAGCCGGCTCCCGGCCAATGTGCGATTGACGGCGGCTGAGCGGGCCATCAGACAGCCAGGTAATCAGGTAGTCGGGCTTACGCGATTGTGCTCACGCCTCTTCATGCCAATGCGGGTTCTGGCCGAAGGTGTACCCTTCCGGATTGTCCATCGCGGCGATGTCCTGCATGTCCTGCTCATCCAGCGCGAAACCGGTCAGATCGAGGTTCGCGCGCTGACGTTCGGCGTGCATGGACTTCGGAATCGCCACATCGCCCAGCTGCAGATGCCAGCGCAGAATGGCGGCCACCGGGGAGACGCCGTGTTTTTCGGCGATGCGCACGATGGTCGGATCCTTCAACATCTGGTTGGCGCGGCCAAGCGGACTCCACGCCTCGGTGATGATGCCATGCGCGTCGTCGTAGGCGCGCTGCTCGTTCTGCTGGAAGAACGGATGCAATTCCACCTGATTCACGGCCGGAGTCACACCAGTGGCGCGAATCAGCAGATCGATATGGCCGGGCAGGAAGTTGCTTACGCCGATATGCTTCACAATGCCTTGTTTTTGCGCATCGACCAATGCCTGCCATGCTTCCACGAACTGGCCTTGCGAGGGGTTCGGCCAGTGGATGAGGTACAGGTCGATGTAGTCGAGGCCCATGCGCGCCACCGATTCCTCGATGGTCGCGCGCGCTTCATCATACTGGTGGTGGCGGCCCGGCAGCTTCGAGGCCACGATGATGTCCTCGCGTGGCACCTCCGATTCGCGGATGGCCTTGCCCACGATGCCCTCGTTCTCGTAGTTGAATGCGGAATCGATGAGACGGTAGCCGACCTCAAGCGCCGACTTGATGGCCCCCACGCCGGCGAAACCGTTGACCTTATACGTGCCGAAACCGATGGCCGGAAGCTCCAGCCCATCATGAGCCTTGCGCACCGGGATCGCCGGTGGTTCCATAAGCGTCATAATCGCTCCTTTGCCGTTGTGCCTGCCCCACGCGAATGGGCGGGAACCGAGGTTTGCGCCGGGCGGATGCCCTGCCACGCACCACTGTACTCGTCGTGTTCTTGTTAAGCCGGGAGCCGATTGACTGTTGCGGTATGGCCGGATGGCATCGAATCGACGGAAGCTTGCCTTCAGAACGTGGGCATGTCGAGCGATACGGGAGAAGGTGAGGCGTCACCGTCCATCCCATGCGCCGTTGGCCAGTCGTTGAACCATGCGATGATCTGTGACTCGCTTACCGGACGCAGGTCCCAAGCATCAAGTCCGACATTGACCGACTCCGGTCGCGCCCCATCGGGGGAGAGCTGATGGGTGTGCCCGTACAGGAGTCTGCGGCCGTCGAACGGCAATGCCTTCCCGCTGTACTTCGCCACGTCGTCCGGCCAGCCGTATGCGAGGTCCTCCCGGTATGGGAAATGCGACAGATTGACCGCGCCGAGGCCCTCGATCGTGGCTGAACCGTTGGCCTCGAGCGTCTCGAACAGGTTGCGTGCCGGGCGGTCGCCGAGCCACCAGTCGTCGTGGTTGCCGATGATGCCGTGCAGGTGCCTGCATCTGAGCCCCCGCAGACAGGCCTTGAGATGGTTCAGGGAGGTGCGGAAACCGATATCACCGAGGATCCAGAGTTCGTCATCCGGTCCGACTGAAGCGTTGATGTTGTCAATCACCGCTTGATCATGTGCGTCGGTATCGGCTGCCTCGCGGAAGGTGAGGTCCGAATCGAGCGTGGTCTGCCTGGCCCAGTCCTCGGCGGCTTTGCGGCCATGGGCATGCAGGATGTCCCGATAGGTCGAACCGTTCGGATCGAACGTGGTGAACCCGCGCAGCACCGTGACCAGAGGATGTCCGAAATGCGTGTCCGTGGTGAAGTATTGCATTGTTTTTCCTTCGTTCCTTCCTGGCGTTTGGCGTTTACGGTTGAGGCTTCGATGCATCCGTTCCAGCTTTCAGAATAGGTGTGCGCGGTGGCCTTGGGGAGGACGTCGACATGATTCCGGTCAATTGGAAGGGAAGGCGGGTGGTTTTTGTCTTCGGGCATCTTCGGACGGGTAATTGTAGGCACCTGATGGCGGAATACCGCGCTGGGCGGGTCGTCGGCGGGGCGGATTCGTTATCTGATGCCCGATTTGCCGCGGAGAGGGAGCTCTGACGCGGCGAACATGGCGGTAGGTATCGGATTCGCCTCGCTGAATACCTGTGAACGGAGCGAATCCGCTATCGAATGACTGATTCGCTGCGCTGCGGAGTCCGACACCGCGGCAAAACGGTTGGCATATGACCATCCAGCCCCTCGGACACCGCACTCAGCGAGATGATTCAGTCATTTCGTACCGGAATTGCCACGCTGAATCATGATGGCAGCCGATGGCCGATGCCCGACAGCCAAAGCCAGGAATCAGGGGAGATGCGGATTTGGTTTTAAGCTGTCAATATCACGGATTCCACGGGAAGGATGCACATGGAAACGTTGCCGGCGTTGTTGTTGGTCATGGCGCGATGGTTCCTCTACTGGACGGCGTACTCGTTCGTGGGCTGGGCATGGGAGACGATGCTCAGCGTGGTGCTGCGCAAACGGTTCGAGGATCGCGGCATGCTCAATGGTCCTATCTGCCCGATCTACGGGTTCGGCGCCCTCTTGGTACTGGGACTGTTGCATGACGTGCGTGACCCGGTTGCGTTGTTCCTTTCCAGCGGTGTGATCGCCTGCACGCTGGAGTACGCCTCGTCGTGGGCCATCGAGAAACTGTACCATGTGCGGTTCTGGGATTACACGGGCAAACCGTTCAACATCAACGGTCGCGTGTACCTCAACGGATTCCTGGCATTCGGAGCCGGGGCCACTGCCGTGGTGCTGGTGGTCCAGCCGTGGATGACGGCCATCGTGGAATCATGGCCGAACCTTGTGACCGGCATCGCGGCGTCCGTGCTGTTCGTGGCCACGGCGGTGGACTGGGCGATCACCCAGGCCGGCCTGCACAGCTTCGATTCCCGCCTCGCGCGCGTATCCGAACAGATCAAGATACTCAAGCTCGAGCAGATCGAAGCCATCGACACGCGCATCGACATGGCCGACGAAATGCTCACCCGTTCGCTCAGCTGGCAGCAGCGCCGACTGGTGCGCATTTTCCCGGGTCTGACCTCGCTGCGTAACCCGGACATTGCCTCCCGCGTCCGCAGGATACTGGAGCGTCGCGGCTGGTGACGGACGCTTGGTGTCCGGTGAGGCCCGATTCGCCCGATATCGGAGCGATTATGCCCGCGATGTCATATTCCCAGCCTGACCCTCGACCCGCAGTCGTATGCAACGTATAATGGGCGGCGTTGCAGGGGAACCCTCATCGGAACCGAACGTACGAGCGCTTGCCGTGCCGTGCGTTCATCGGCTGAATAGTCGGCCGGCCGGCGGGTTGAGAAAGGCCTGGCCTGACCCTTGGAACCTGTTGGCCAACACCATCGAAGGGAGCAATCACCCATGACTTTCGACGCATCCGCATTCGGACCGATCACGCTCGACCATATCCCGCCGTTTGCGCAACGCCTGCGCGAGGCCGCCGACCAGGTGTGGGAGGAAGGCTACAGCCAGCCGTTCCTGCGCGAGCTCGGCAACGGCACGCTCGCCCGCGAGAAGTTCGCGTTCTACCTGCTGCAGGACTACCGCTATCTCAACGACTACGCCAAGGTCCACGCGCTCGCGCTCACCAAGACGCAGGATCCGGAGATCATGCGGTTCATGGCCGACGTGCAGAACGGCATCTTCAACGTCGAATCCGCCATGCACCGCAAGTACATGACCAGCTACGGCATCAGCGCCGAAGAAATGAACAACGTCCGCCAGTCCGCGTTCGCCCGCGCCTACACCTCCAACATCCTCGCCATCGCCTACGGCAACCCGCTCGTGGACGTCCTGGTGGGCGTGCTGCCGTGCGCCTGGGTGTACGCCGACTATGGCCAGCGTCTCGCCCGCGAATTCGCCGACACGCTTGACGTCAACCCGTACAAGAGCTGGGTCGACATGTACAAGACCGAGGAGTTCTGGAGCTCGTCCGCATGGCTCATCGCGCACATCGAGCAGCTGGCGGAGGGCCTGAGCGAGGAGCGCAAGGCCGAGCTGACGGATATCTTCGTCACCGGCGTGCAGAACGAGTACATGTTCTGGGCCTCCGCCTACGACATGCAGTACTCCTGGAAGCCGGAGTGGGACGCACCGCGCGCGTGACGCCGGCTACAGCGACCACACGAAAGCGCGGATGTCTCTGATCTCCTCATCACAAATGGCGTGTCCCATGCCGGGGTAGCCGTGGTATTCGAGATGACCGGCGTCGTCGAGCACCTGACGTGCGGTGCACTGGTCGAGCAGCGGAATCGTGTGGTCGTTCGAGCCATAGGCCAGGAAGAAGCGGGTCGACGAGTCAAGTCGGGCCGCTTCCTCGCCTTTGAAGGACGGATTCAGCAGCACCGCCGCGTCGAATAGGTCGGGGTACGCCTTGACCATCCGGTACGACAGGTACCCGCCCTGCGAGAAGCCGACCAGCACTTTCTTGCGATGCGCGAACATCGGGGAGTCCAACAGCTGCGTCACAGCCTCGCCGACCGCCGAGCATTCGCGACGACGTTCCTCGATGCTGCACCCATCGGGATACCAGTAGGTGCCACCCATATAGGGCCGGTCGTACGTGCCGCGGAACGACAGATAGCTTGGTTCGATTGCGGATTCGGCGGATGATTCGGCCGGTTCTGCATCGTCGACCGAATCGGTTTCGGTGGCTGCGTCGTCCGCGCCGGCCGCAACGTGCGCCGCATGGTCCACATCATTCGCCGCATGGTCTGCATACACCGCATCGATGATGCGCACCATCTCGCTTTCGTCATTGCCATACCCATGGAACATCACAAACAGCGGATCGCTGCCGCCCGCGTTGATCTGACTGGTCACCCGAAGACGCATAGTGAATCACCTCTTGACTAGCGAGTGTAGCCGGTCATCCGCAGTCTTGGATGGTCCTTGTCTTATCAGACCATCGAACGCATGGAGGCTTCGAAGATTCACGGTGGCCGGATTAATGCGGAATACTGCTGAATTGCTGAGCGTGAAGCATTCGCTGCCGTGTAGTATGCACATGCCCGAAGAGAAATCGCGTCGCTTATTTTAAGTCTATTTTAAATACTGGTGGAAACTGATAATATTGCAAATACATTTGCGATAGGGTTGGTGAAGTGATGATTGGTCGACCGCAGTACTTGCAAAAACTTGACGCATGGAAAGACCGTGACGTAGTCAAAGTAATTACCGGAGTGCGTCGATGCGGCAAGTCCACGCTGATGCTGCTGTGGAAGCAACGGCTTATAGAACACTATGGTGTTGCTCCGGAATCCATAGTGCACATCAATCTTGAGCTGTTGGAAAACGAGCCGTTACTTGAATACCATCATTTGTATGAGGAGATTCTTCGCCGATGTGGTGCCCGGTCAGGAGCATCTTTCGGACTGACGACAGGCCGATACTATGTGCTCATTGACGAGATCCAGAATGTGCCGGACTTCCAAAAAACGCTTGATAGCCTGCAAGCCAGAGGGGACATCGACCTGTACATCACCGGATCGAATGCCATGCTGCTTTCTGGAACATTGGCGACCCTGATTTCCGGCCGATACGTGGAAATCTCCATGACGCCTTTGTCGTTCGCCGAGTATTGGAGCGCACGTTCCAGCGACGGTCTGTCTATACAACGTGCATGGTCGGAATATCTGCATGATGGCGCGCTTCCTGCTACGGTTGGGTTTTCCGGTGACGAGACGATGCTGCATGACTATCTTGACGGCATTCTCAATACCGTATTGTTCAAAGATGTAGCTGCACGCCTTGGTGTTTCCAATATCGCCGCATTGGAAACAGTGACTCGTTACCTATTCGATAATGTGGGCAATCTGGTGAATCCCAAATCGATTGCGGATGCCATGACTTCGATGGGAACGAAGATATCATCACCCACGGTGTCCAATTATCTGGAAGGATTGGTGGCGGCATTCATCTTCTACCCGGTACAGCGTTATGATGTCAAAGGCAAGCGTGCATTACGACAGGAACGCAAGTATTACGCTGTGGATCTCGGTATACGGCGAGTGCTTTGCTCTAATAAGGTCCGCGACACCGGTCGTTTGCTGGAGAATGTGGTATTCCTCGAACTGATGCGCCGCGAAGGTGACGTCTACGTTGGGCAAGGCGCAGGTGGCGAAATCGATTTCATCACCAACGGTGCGGGAGGACCCCGGTATTACCAAGTCAGTGAGTCAGTGCATGATTCGAATACATTGGAACGTGAATTGTCATCACTGCGCGCGGTGCGGGACAACTATCCGAAAATGCTGATTACGTTGGACGACGAACGTCCGATCTCTCATGAGGGAATACAGCAGATATATGCTTTGGACTGGCTGCTGAGCAATGAGTGGGAAGCATGAGTATGGGGAATGCTTCAGTATGCTGTCCGTCGGCGCGAAGCAGAATCATGAGCAATTCTCCCGCGCCGGCATTACACTAAAACGGTTTTCCGGGTTTCCGCATCGGAACGGATTGGACACTTCAAGGAGGGACTATGGTCAGGCGCGGGCCGCTGGGCGCGGGGGAGAAGGTGCAGTTCACCGACCGCAAGGGCAAGAAGATCACCGATCAGCTGGTGGCCGGCGGGTCCACGCAGACCGAGCACGGGCTCATCCTGCATGACAGCGTGATCGGCCAGTCCGAGGGTGCCGTGATCGTGACCGTGCACGCCAAGCGCGAGGCGCAGGTCAACCAGGTCTACCCGGAGAAGGACAGGAACAAGCCGTGGAAGTCCTCGCGCGCGATCGGCGGCTGGGAGTACGCGGTGATGCGCCCGCGCTTGGCCGACTACGTGCTGTCCATGCCGCGCGGCGCGCAGATCATGTATCCCAAGGACATCGCGCAGGTGATCCAGCTCGGCGACATCCGCTCCGGCATGCGCGTGCTGGAATCCGGTGCCGGCTCCGGCGCGATGGGCGTGAACCTGCTCGACGCCGTGGGGACGTCCGGCCATCTGACCACCATCGAGCTGCGCGCTGAATTCGCGCGTGTGGCCCAAGCCAACGCCACGCTCTATTACGGCGAGCAGCCGGCCTGGTGGGACCTGAAGACCGGCGACTTCGACTCCGTGGCCGCCGAACTGCCCGAACACTGGTACGACCGCATCATGCTGGACATGCTTGACCCGTGGAACCGACTTGAGCAGGCGTACCGCGTGATCGCCCCCGGCGGCGTGCTCGTGGCGTACGTGACCACCACCACGCAGATGAGCCGCATGGCTGAGGCCCTGCGCGCGGCCGGCTGCTGGACCGAACCGCAGATTCAGGAGACGTTGGAGCGTACATGGAAGGCGCAGGGACTCGCCGTGCGTCCGGATCATCAGATGATCGGCCACACCGGCTTCCTCGTGGTCTCACGCGCGATGGCCCCCGGATTCGAGGCGCTGAAGAAGCGCGAACGCTACTCCAAGGACACCGTCACCGACGTGGACGAGCTGACCGACGAGCAACGCGAGGCACGTCTGGAGGAGCTGGAGCTGCGCGACATCTCTGACCACAAGCTGCGCAAGGTGCTGCGCGACCTCGATCGTCAGGTCGGTGTGCTCGGCGAGATCGGCGGCGAATCGGCCGAATGACGAATACGATACCCCCCCTACGCGCCCCGATATTTTCACGGATGTCCGCACTCGCCTATGATGGTAGGACACGAATAATCGAATAAGCGGCCCGCTGTGCGATGCGTATGGCGGGCGGCCGCAGTGCGACGGTAACACATGCCCGTGCGATGCCATGCACGTATGCGTTGCTGTCGCGCAATCGGGCCCTCGAAGGGAGCCATTGATGGGTATCAAGCTGAGCAAAGTCGCCAAGGCGGCCAAGAAGTACGAGCACATCCTCGTCATCATGCGCCACGCCAAGGCGGAGCCGTTCGGCGAGAAGGGCGATGTGGAGCGCCGACTCACGGACAAGGGCCTCAAGCAGGCGAAGATCGTGGGCAAGGGTCTGGAGGAGCTGGGCCTGAAGCCCGACCAGATCTCCTGCTCCGCGGCCACCCGCACGCGCCAGACGCTTGACCGCATGCTCAAGATCTTCGGCGACGACCCGATCGTGGACTACCGCATCAACCTGTACGACGGCGGTGTACAGTCCGTGTTCGACGAGCTCGCCCACGTCAAGCCCAAGATCCGCGTCTTCATGATCGTGGGACACGAGCCCACCGTCTCCATCGCCTCCCAGTGGCTGGCCTCCGCCGATTCCGACGCCGAACGACTCGACCTGCTCAACCTCGGCCTTTCACCGGCCGGCGTGGTGATCATGGGCTCCAACAAGCCGTTCGACGAATGGCAGGTGCACAGCGGCGATCTGCTTGCGGTGATCAACGTCAAGGATTTCGACTGACATCTTCATTCGGAGGAATCGCGCCTCGGGCGTCTTTATCCGCCGGCCGGGCGGATTCTAGTGGTGGTTGCAACACCTGTGTTGCTGTTTGATTTGGTGGTGTGATCGTATCATGCGGCGTTAATCAGGTCGAGGATGGCCTCGGAGGGTTTCCGGAACCCGAGCGTCTTGCGCGG